>JBEKOA010000149.1:0-11938 GCA_049522255.1 Occallatibacter sp. | reverse complement strand
GATTGGGTGAGAACCAGACGCTCCGCGTACGGCGCGCTCTTTCCGTAGATACAAACGACATCGCCGGGTTTGAGGTTGTTCCATTGAGTGAAGGTTGCAATCGTCTGCGGGCCGCTCGGTTGACCTGAGCTATTCAGCATGCCGATGGTATACGTCACGCCTGAACCTACCGGAGCTGGACAGCTTGAATAGCCGACGGTGTTGCCTCCAGTCGTCGCAGTCACCTGGAAACTCTGGGGGACCGGCGTGGCCGCCGCATAGGTGGCGTTGCCGGCCTGCGAAGCGGTGATCGAACAGGTGCCGTGCGACAAGCGCCAACTGAGTTCCCACCGTCTGCGTCCCCGGATTGGCAAAAGTGATCGTCTGCGCGGTCAGACCGGCCGCGTTCACCGTGAAGCTCTGCGTGACCGGTGCGGCCGCGGCATAGGTCGCGTTGCCGGCCTGCGAAGCGGTAATCGAACAGGCGCCGGCAGTGAGGAAGGTGGCAGTGGTGCCGCTGACTGTGCAGACGCTGGTCGTGCTGGATGCAAAAGAGACCGTCAGGCCTGAAGTGGCTGTGGCGACAAGCGACAGCGGCGTTCCTACCGTTTGCGATGCCGTACTAGTGAAGTCAATTGTCTGCGAGGTTAGTGCCGCGTTGACCGTGAAGCTCTGAGTGACAGACGTGGCCCCTGCATAGGTTGCGTTCCCGGCTTGCGAAGCGGTGATCGAACAGGTGCCAGTTGTGAGGAATGTTGCTGTCGTGCCGCTGACCGTGCAGACACTGGTCGTGGTCGTGGTGAAGCTGACGGTTAGGCCGGAGGTGGCTGTGGCGGCAAGCGTCAGCGGCATTCCCATTTTCTGCGGTCCCGGATTGACAAAGCTGATCGTCTGCGCGATGAGGACGTTAACGACGGCCGTCTTAGTGGCGGTTGCCCCGGCGCCATTTGTGACGGTAAGGGTATATGTTGTCGTATCCGCGGGTGTTACACTGACCGGCGTTCCACTTATGACGGCCAGGTTGCCCGGCGTGATCACGCCTGTTCCGTTGGCGAAGACCCCCGTAAGACTCGCAGGAACGCCCACCGGGACCGACGCTGGATTTGCCGTGAAGCTGCTGATCGTCGGTTCTGAGGGAAAAGATCCCCCACTTAACGAATTGCATCCGGCCAAGACGGTGAGAAAGAGGCTGAAAAGAGAAAGGCGGAAGAAAGTGGCAGTCACACGATTCATCGCATCTCCTGTGACCGAGGCAACTAGAGGAAGATCAGTGTCTCAAGAGCCGGGAAGAATCTCTTCATCCCTGCCTAACTATCCATTTCCGGTTTTTGCTGGCATGAGTATACCGGTTCCCGAATCGGAGTCGCAAGGTTAATGCCGCTTGCGCGGCAAAGGTTCAGCCAGACCTTGTGAGTGCTCGACGCCACTCCAGGCGGCATTCCGGGGCTTCCGAGCCTTAAGCAGGGCGTATCTGTTCGAGCAACGGAGAAAACGGTAGCACAGAATGTGTTCTCTTTCGTCCATTGCGTCCTGGAAGCTCGCGCCTTGGATGTTTTCTTGGCTAGGATTAGCGATCGCCATTATTGTTCAGGCCGGAAACAACGCTATTTTCGATGGACATTTCCCGAAGATGCGCACATTGAATACGCCGATCAACATCGAAAGAAACTAGCCAGCCGTTGTCGGCTGATGTGCGCACCCTCGGTTCTGGGAAGTGGTGAACACGGACTTCCACAAGTTGGCGAATGAATTCCTGTTGGATCACCGGCTGTTCGTCAGATACAACTCAGTCAATAGCCTGATGCTCCCAATCAACCTCTGCGACGCGGCCTGTGTACTTGGGCTCCGATCCCAAGAGCGCGACAGCGGCCTTATCCTCCGCTGCGGCGTCCGTCAAGGGCTTTGGTCTCTGGCGCCACGCGCAGAGTGCACGCCCTTGGGCGCCGTGCTCGCTGCGGACCTAGCCGTCTATGATAAGCATCTGCTTTTCATGTTTCCGCGGAAACTACAAGCGACTTCAACGGGCGTATAGCGCGGCTGTGGCCAGCGTCATTAGAAGAATTTAGGAAATTGGGAAAGTGTTTCGGAATTCTTGTCTTGCAGCGATATGTTGGTGGTTTTGCCTCCGTTGCACGCTAGTACACGAAGAATCCACTGCCCCAAGCGTATCTTGTTGATTATAAATGGTTGGTTTTGGGGCGGCGGGCGGGGATCGAACCCGCGACATCCTGAGCCACAGTCAGGCGTTCTGCCACTGAACTACTGCCGCCATCTACCTCCTGATTGTAGCATCGAATCAGGCTCTAGCAGCGATTCGACCTCTCCGGTTTCGCACCTTCCCGAAGGAAGCGCCCATGCCCCGCCACAATCCCAGCCCGAAGTTCCCTTCGCCTTCGGCGACTGGGCAACTCTCGCCTGAGTTGCCGTCGCAGGAGCGCTTGAATCGCGGCGCCTGGCTCTTCCGCGACCGCACACTGCACGGGTTGGAGATCTTGCTCGACGAGGCCTTCGTCCTACCCGGTACAGGCATTCGTTTCGGCCTGGACGGCATTATTGGCCTCGTTCCCGGCCTGGGAGACGTTCTGGGAGGACTGTTCTCGCTGGTGATTCCTTTGGCCGCCTGGATTCGCGGTGTCCCTTACGTCACGCTGGTTCGAATGGCGGCCAATCTCGGCATCGGCGTGCTGGTTGGCTCGATTCCATTATTCGGTGATATTTTTGACATCGCCTGGAAGGCCAATCGCCGCAACTATCGGCTGCTCATGCGCCACCTGGGGGAACCTCGCCGGCACACCTGGAGGGACTGGGTCTTCTTGCTGCTGCTGGCCGCCGGCCTGGCGCTGATCTTCGCCATGCCGATCGCGCTGGTAGTGTGGTTTCTGGCCTGGCTCGTCGGCCACTGAGCCCTGCCCGCCTCGCGCAATAGGAGGCCGAACCGCGCTACAATCGAAGAGTGTCGGGGCGTAGCGCAGCCTGGTAGCGCATCTGCTTTGGGAGCAGAGGGTCGGGGGTTCGAATCCCTCCGCCCCGACCATGAAAGCGAATAACTTACATGATCTTCTTATTTTCAACCTCTACCGGCTGTGGTGGATCTTGTGAGGACTCCAAATCGAAACTCACCACATACGAGACTGGTCTCGAAAAACGCCCGCAAAATGCTTGAGTTCACGGGAGGTTCTCAAACAACAGGCCTCGGGGAGAACGCGGGAAGAGGGTAGTCAGCGCTAACGGAAGCCTAATCAAACGCAACATGAAACCGGATTCGACATGACGGCAGACTACGCCGGGTGCGCTTGCTATTTGTTGGATTTGAAGGCAAATCGTCAACTTGCAGACACAAGATAAATCGAGACCGGGTGGCGTATAGAACCGCTGACTCAAAGAAGTACCCACAACAGAATGCTATTAGATGAATTTGTCACGAGTACGCATCAGACCAATCTATCGCCGGCCGTGCGCATGTCGTAACCGACACAGGCTTCCACCTCGCGTCTGTACGCAGTTCGGCCAAGCGTCTCGAATAGTGCCTGAACAGGCGGCAACGTAAGGTGCGAACGGCGGAGCACCAAGAGGTAGGGTTTCTCCGCGAGTGGAAGGAAGGTTAGACCCATGGAAGCCGCAGCGGCTTGCGTGCCAATGCAACAGTCTACCTCTCCACTCTGAACCAGACGTGCGGCGGGGAGTTGTCCTGGCGTGATTCGGTCATAGCCTCGGACCTTTTCATTTGCTATTTGATTGTTTCGGAGCAGGTCGTCCAATAAGCGGCGGCAGCCTGCACCTGGTTCACGATTTGTTATACGAATGTCCTTGCGCGATAAATCTTCAATGCCTGCCACCTTCTTAGGGTTATCCTGAGGGACGATCAATCCTTCCTTCCACTTCGCATAGGAAAGAATGGCAATAGAACCGCGGGGAAACATTTTACTGATCGGCAATAGATCGGCCTTGTTGCTCGCTTTCTCCGCAAGATGCGTGCCGGCGACGTGAACCAGCCCCTCGTGCAACAGAGCAAGAGCCTGCGAACTGTTTTCATAGGCGATTATCAGTTCAAAACCTTGTCGCTCGAGCGCGTGGGCTAGCAATGATGCGCTGGGATCACAACCTGCGAGGAGGATGCGTGCCGGATTCTTCCAGGCATTGCCAAGGAGTCGGACTTTCGCATTGACGCCGCTGATTCCGCCGCGGATGGGCGCAAGAAAAACGGCGTCAGTTGGCTGCAGGCCCCAACTAGCCGGATCGGGCGGCACAGCAACCAAACGATCATTGACGCTTACAACTCTCAGCGGCTGCCCCTTCTGTAGCGAAGGCACTTCACCGAGAATGAAGACCTCAGCAGTCTCCTCAATCACTTCCTGTTCAGGCTCAAGCTGAAACAATTCCTCAACCGTTGTGCCGAGAATGCGAGCCAGTTTCAGGCTCACCGAAGTGTTGGGAACATAGAGTCCAGACTCAATAGCATGAATCGTCTGGCGGCTGATGCCCGCTTCCGCCGCCAAATTCGCCGCGGAGATCGCCCGTTTGGTTCTCAATTGCGCAAGATTCGTTTGTACTTCGATTGATTGCATCCGTGCCTCGTGGCAAACTAACCTGTACTCTATACGCGACTCATGATACGGATACGAGGGAAAATGCACAAGAGGGAAAAGCGGGCTCGCGATAAGGGTTCGGCAATAGCACCCATTGGCGTGATTCACACGCCGTTCAAACATGCTGATGGAACACCGATTCAGGGCATAGCAGGTGAGCGCGCAGAGGGTGTCGTCGAGGTGCTTCCAAATCTGACCGAAGGGTTGCGTGACCTCGAAGGCTTTGAGCGGCTGTGGTTGATCTACCAGTTCGATCGTGCCTCAGAAGCGAGGTTGGTGGTTCGCCCCTACCTGGACACGACCGAGCGAGGCGTCTTCGCTACACGTTCTCCAGTTCGGCCCAATCATATTGGGATTTCTGTCGTTCGCCTCCTGCACATCGATCAGAACCGCTTGTATGTTGCGGACGTGGATATGCTGGACGGAACTCCGCTACTCGATATCAAGCCTTACGTTCCCCCATTCGATTCCTTCGAGCTGTCGCGTGTGGGCTGGTTGGATGGCAAGTCGCCATCGGAGGTAGTCGCCGATGGCCGCTTCGGAGCTGGAATTGTGGACACTGAGTAAGCGAGCCAACCCTGTGCAGTACATGCAGTGTATGTTAATGTTGAATCCACTAGCGGTTGCTCATTGCTCTGCGCCGCCAATCCTGCAATCGACTGGAGAAGAGGAATGAAGATCAGTGCGAGGAATGTTTTTGAGGGTAAGGTGCAGAACGTCACCAAAGGAGCAGTTAACGCTGAGGTTACTCTTGCCTTGACGGGTGGTGAGCACATTGTCTCTATCATTACAAACTCCAGCATTGATTCATTGGGTCTGGTGCAGGGCAAGACTGCCTACGCGATCGTTAAAGCCAACGAAGTGATCGTCGGTAAAGGTGTGGACGGCGCCAAGTTGAGCGCTCGCAACGTGCTGGCCGGCGAAGTGATCAGTTCCCATGACGGAGCGGTCAACAGCGAGGTCGTTATCAAACTGACCGGCAGCGCGATCGTCATTGCGTCGATCACCAAGGAGAGCGTGCACGCGCTCGGTCTGATGCAAGGCGACAAAGTCAGCGCAATAGTGAAGGCGTCAAACGTAATGATAGGCGTTTAGACGGTCTTCCCTGTAACTGCCTTGCCGCGCATGCGCCGCAAGGCTTCCCAAGGAACCACGCTTTCTGGGTGCCTTGCACCAGCCTGTGCTTTCATCGATCCCATTTTTTCGAAATCTCCCGTCCTCGTCCCAGACCCTCGCCTTTATTATTCTTGCGGCTATCGGGAATTGCTGCGATTCTTTATGCGTTCCTTATTGTAACCACGTCTCTGTCGTGGTTAAATTACATCTACTAAGCACTCATTATCTTTTTTGGGAGGAAATATGAGCAAGGCGAAGTTGTTTTTTGCTGCGGTGATTCTCTGCTTCTCATCGACGCTGGCGTTCGGTCAGGGCGCCACTGTCGACACTAAGACGCAGCCGAAGACCCCGGACCCCTGCACGAGCGGCCACGATTTCGCCACCACCGATTGCGCGCTGACCTGGCACGGCATCACGCTTTACGGCGCGTATGACGCCGGCGTCGGTTGGGTCAGCCACGGCTTGCCGGAAAACGGCTACAACTATGAAGGCGAGTCTCTGGTGAACCGAAACGGCTATCAACATCGATTCCTCATCGCACCGAACAACCTGCAGCAGACGGGTCTGGGCATCAGGGGCAAGGAAGAATTTCTGCCTGGCTGGTCCGTTGTGTTCAACGCTTCAACCGGCATCAATCCGCAATCCGGACTGCTCGCCAACGCGTCAGAAACAGACATCATCAACAACGGCCTTCCCAGGGCGAGCTATTCGATAGCCATCGACGGCGCTCGCGCGGGCCAACCCTTCAATGACGAAATCTATGGCGGCGTATCGTCCGAGTATGCCGGTACGCTGACCTTCGGTCGTCAGCGCTCTCTCGGCACCGATGCCATGCTCCTTTACGATCCGGCCAGTGGCAGCTACGCCTTTTCGTACATCGGGTACAACGGCACGATGGCCGGCGGCGGAGACACCGAAGACAGCCGTTGGGACGACGCTCTGAAGTATCGCATAGCTTACGGCCCGGCCCATTTCGGAGCGATGTATAAATTCGCCGATGGTTCTGCCGGCTGCTACGCGAGTTCCGCAACCTGGACTGCCAGCACCTGTACACCGGAAGCGGCGCATAACAACGCCTACGGATTCGACGGCGGCGCAAAAGTCGGCAAGTTCTCCGGCGACCTCGTCTTCCAACACTACAATCAGGCGATCAGCGTATTGAACCCCTTGCTGGGACCTCAAAGTCCGGCGGCTCCATATCAGTCGATCACAGATAGCATCAATACAAACCAAATCACCGGTGTCAACCTGATCGCCACGACCAACACCCTGTATGGCATCGTGACCGACAACAACGCAGTGATGGCCGCAGCCAAGTATGCTTCAGACTCGTTCAAGGTTTTTGCCGGCTATGAATACAT
Organism: Occallatibacter sp.; assembly: GCA_049522255.1. Classification (GTDB taxonomy): domain Bacteria; phylum Acidobacteriota; class Terriglobia; order Terriglobales; family Acidobacteriaceae; genus Telmatobacter. The sequence continues at coordinate 4,896 of JBEKOA010000149.1, read as the reverse complement.
ATGGCAGAATAACCCGGCGAACCCTCTGGGCGTTGGCGCCTCGGACCAGGGCGGTTACATCCTGAGCGGGGTCGAAGACAATAATCTTGATTCTGAGAAATTGGTGAATATCTGGTGGACAGGCGCGAAGTACACCTACCGTAAAAGGACCGACGCCACCTTCGCCTGGTATCAACAGCAGCAGAACGACTTCCGTCGTCCGTCGACCTGCTCGACCAACCCCAGTATCGGCAATATGCGCGCGTCCTGCGCGGGCACCCTCAACGAGGGGTCGATCTTTATCGATCACCACTTCACCAAGCGTTTCGACTCTTTTGCCGGAGTTGCGTATTCCTTTGTGAGCGGCGGTCTGGACATCGCTATTCCTCATGGCCCCGGCGTTCCGTTCTTGAGCGACAACAACCTCGCTCCGACAGTCGGCAGTCGTTTCGCCTTCTGATTGTTTCCGCGGCGGGCTCGGTTGAGAGCTAAACGTGGGTTGCGGTTCATCGTATTTCTCGAACTGATTTAATCGAGTAGACAAGACTAAGCGCGAACAGCGGCACTGGATCTAACTGGGAGACGACTTGAGACCGAGTTATCGAATTCTCTTTTGCAGATTCGCCGTGCTTGCCACGCTCGCGGCCATGCTCTGCGTATGCCCTGGTTCAGCACAGACTGAGCTGACCATCTCGGCTGCGGCCAGCCTGAAGGATGCCATTGTCGAGGCGGAGACTACTTACAGGCAAAGCGGCGCAATTGTCGCTTTTGCCAATAACTTCGGCTCTTCCGGAACCCTTGCAACGCAAATTGACCAGGGAGCTCCGGTGGACATTTTCATATCAGCCGCAGCAAAGCCGATGGATGACCTTGCAGCCAACGGGATGATCGTTACAGGCACGCGTCGCAATCTGTTGAGAAACACGCTGGTTCTGATTGCACCGCTTGATTCGAAGCTCCGCGACTTTCACGGACTCACTGACAAATCAACCCGGTTGATTGCACTGGGCGATCCGGCCGGTGTTCCCGCAGGCCAGTACGGCAAGCAGACTCTTTTGTCTCTTCACCTTTGGGATCAGCTCAACGCAAAGTTTGTGTTGGGAAAAGACGTCCGCCAGGTTTTGACTTATGTGGAGACTGGCGACGCCGATGCGGGCATTGTTTATGCCACCGACGCACAAGCTTCGGGTAAGGTTCGTGTTGTGGCCACCGCTCCTGAATCCGCGCATGACCCTATCGTCTATCCCGTGGCAGTTGTGAAAGGGAGCCGCAACGAAGAGGCCTCACGCAGATTCATTGAGTTTCTCGGCAGCACGATGGCCCAAGCGATCTTCGTAAAACATGGGTTTACAATAGCAGCACCGTGATACTGCCCATCGATTATTCGCCGCTGTGGATCTCGCTGGCCACTACTTGCGTGGCAACAGTGGCGACATTCTTTCTGGGAATGTTGGCTGCAAGGCTGATGTATGGCGTACACGGCAGCCTTCGCGCGTGGATCGACGGCCTTCTTACGCTTCCTTTGGTTCTCCCTCCGACTGTTGTCGGTTTCTTTCTGCTGCTGCTGCTCGGAAGGCGCAGCCTGATCGGCCATGCACTGGAACAGATCGGTATCGTCATTGTATTTTCGTGGCCGGCAACGGTGATTGCTGCGACCGTCGTTGCTTTTCCGTTGATGTATCGCACGACCCTCGGCGCATTTGAGCAGGTAAATCCAAATCTTCTCGATGCCGCTCGCACGCTTGGAGCCTCGGAGTGGAGAGTCTTTCGCAGAGTGCTGCTGCCGATGGCTGCGCCGGGTGTGCTGGCCGGAACGGTTCTAGCCTTTGCACGTGCGCTGGGCGAGTTCGGCGCAACGCTGATGCTGGCCGGCAACATCCCCGGCCGCACCCAGACAATGCCGATCGCTATCTTCTCCGCAGCGGAAGGCGGCGACATGCACGTGGCTTTCTTGTGGGTGAGTCTGATCGTTCTCCTGTCGTTGGCCATCATTCGCTTGCTTCACTGGGAGAAGAAAACCAAAAAGGCGATGCCCGATGAGAAAACTTCGCCATCGATCCCTGATCGCATTTTGCCGATGCAATTGCCGCGAAGCGCGGACGAGTCCGCGCGTTCTGCATCGTTGGGGATAAGCGTAGAGAAAGCGCTCAAAACCTTCAATCTTGAAGTTGGATTCTGCGCGGGCAGGGGCGCGCTTGGATTATTGGGTGCCTCGGGCGCGGGGAAATCCATGACGCTGCGCATGATTGCCGGCATCGTCGCACCGGATCGCGGGCGCATCGTTCTCAACGACCGCATCCTTTACGATAGCGCAACTGGCGAGAACATTTCTGCTGCAAAGCGAAAGATAGGAGTGGTCTTTCAAGACTATGCGCTTTTTCCGCGGATGACGGTGAGGGAGAATATCGGCTTCGGATTGAGCAGGTTGCAGAAGCGGGAACGGCAGGCGCGCGTGTTTCAGCATCTTGAACGGATGCACATTGCGGAGCTTGCCACTCGTTATCCGGCGGAGATCTCTGGTGGACAGCGGCAACGCGTAGCAATTGCGCGGTGCATGGCAATCGAGCCTGACGCGCTGCTCTTCGATGAGCCGTTTGCAGCGCTTGATCCGCATCTTCGGCGGCAAACTGAGGAGCAGCTTCGCGAAACACTGGCCGACTACAACGGCGCGGTGATTTTTGTGACGCACGACATGGAAGAGGCGTTCCGCTTTTGCAGTGATCTTCTTGTGCTGGACAGCGGCAAAGTGATTGCCAGCGGCCCTAAGCATCAGCTCTTCGAGCGTCCAAAGACTGTTGTGGCGGCGCAGTTAACTGGCTGCAAGAACGTCGCTCCGGCTCGCCGTGTGGCTGCTAATCGTATTGCAGTGAGTGCGTGGAATTGCGAATTGAGAACGGCCAACCCTACCCCCGATGCGCTAACCCATGCAGGCATCCGCTCGCATCAAATTGTGTTTCAGAATGCTGCGAACGACGAAAACACATTTCCCTGCTGGCTGCTTGCGACCAGCGAAGCTCCGCATGAGATGACGCTTTATCTGCGCTTACACGCTGCGCCTCAGCCTGGTCAATTGCCACATTTGCAGGCCGATGTGCCCAAGGATCTCTGGCAAACGCTCTGCAAGGAGCCGCAGCCGTGGCGGGTGAGGCTCGATCCGGCAAGGCTTTTGTTGCTCGAAGGATAGAGGGCCGCGGCCCGGTATCAACGACTTGAGAATCGTGCTGCTTAGAGACTGACCGTTCCCGATTTCGATGCTTTCCTTATGCCGTCTTCATTGACCGAGCATGAAATCTCTGCCAAAATATGCCTACGAACCGGAGCGTTGCAAACGTACTGGCATCTGGCACGCAAGGCCAGAGTGGGTAGACGACTCTCTGATTCCCCTGTTTCGGCAATCCTGCTCCATATTGCAGATTCAGTCAGCCAACTTTTTCCCTTCGCAGAGAGGAGGCGAGACGTGTCGAGCCAGGGCGAGACCTCCAGTGACGAACGTGCGATGCAATCGAGCAGTCGCGCAAATTCTGCGCTCATGGGAATCTACGAGATCTCGAAACTGCTTACACGACCTGCCCGGCTGGAGATGGCGCTCTCTGGAGTCATCAATCTTCTAGCCAGTTTTTTGGATATGAACAATGGCCTGATTGCGCTGCTGGATGAAGAGGATCGGACCTCAATGGTTGTTGGCTCTGGGTGGAGCGAGTCGACGGCGAGAGAGCATTTCGAACGGCTTCCTGAACAGGCGGTGGGCCAGATCGTTGTCTCAGGTATGCCTCTGGTTGTGCGCAACATCGCAGGAAGTCCGCTGTTTGCGGATTGGGGCGAGTTAAATTCGGGCGATACTTCCATTCAAAGATCGTTTGTGGGAGTTCCGATTAAGGGAGATAGCCGTACGATCGGCACCATCATGATCGAGAGGCTCGATGGAAACTCCTCTCCACACACGCTCGATGAAGATGTACGTTTTTTGACCATGGTTGCCAACCTGGTGGGACAGTCCGTTGCACTGCAAACGCTGGTTGCCAGAGATCGCGAACGGCTGATGACTAATAGTCACCGGCTTGAAAAAGAATTGGAACAGCGTACCGAGTCCAAGCACGAAGGAATCGACTGGATCATTGGTGAAAGCGCGGCAATTCGCGAAGTGATTGAAAAGATACAGCAAGTTGCGCGATGCAACCTGCCAGTCCTGCTCTGCGGAGAATCAGGCACCGGCAAAGAACTGTTTGCGCGCGCCATTCACGAGTATTCCCCACGAAGCGAGAAGCCCTACATTCGACTCAATTGCGCGGCGCTCTCTGAAACAGTTCTGGAGTCAGAGTTGTTCGGCCACGAGCGCGGAGCCTTCACCGGCGCTATCGGATTACGCAAAGGCCGCTTCGAGTTGGCTGATGGAGGGACGATTTTTCTCGATGAGATCGGAGAGATTTCGGGTGCGTTTCAAGCCAAGCTCCTGCGAGTGCTACAGGAGGGCGAGTTCGAGCGCGTGGGTGGCAGCCGTACCATCAAAGTTGATGTGCGGCTGGTGGCGGCAACCAACCGGAATCTGGAAGCAGCAGTGCTGGCAGGCCAATTCCGCTCTGACCTCTACTATCGCATTAGTGTAGTGCCAATTTTTCTTCCGCCGTTGCGAGAGAGGCGGGAGGATGTTGGGATGTTGGCTAAGGAGTTTTTGCGCCGTTTCAATGAGGAACATGGCGTCTCGCTCACTCTCTCCAAACGCGCAATGGACGTGCTGAGCGCTTGTGACTTCCCTGGCAACGTTCGAGAGTTGGAGAGCTGTGTAAAACGTACGGCAGCGCTGGCAAAAGACTCTGTGATCGTGGTGGAAGATTTTGCTTGCAGTAATGAAAGCTGTCTTTCGCTCGTGATGGGCAAGTCCATGAACAAGATGCAGCAACAACAGGCGGGCTATGTACC
>JBEKOA010000148.1:0-11645 GCA_049522255.1 Occallatibacter sp. | reverse complement strand
TGCTGGTTTTCGGGCGATGTACCGATGCCCGACGGCAGCCCGCGCTCGCTTGCGGACTCAGTGCCATTCAGGGAGGTCTATATCCACGCGCTGGTGCGCGACGCCAACCGCGAGAAGATGTCCAAGACCAAGGGCAACGTCGTCGACCCTATAGAGATTGTCAAACAGTACGGGACGGATGCGGTCCGGTTTACGTTGGCCTCGATGGCTTCGCCGGGCACCGATATTGCGTTCAACGTAGCACGCACCGAGGGCTACCGCGCCTTCGCCAACAAGATCTGGAACGCCGCACGGCTTCTCTTCATGAACGTGGATCGGGCCGCCGAGATTGGCATTACGGTCGATCCGGCCGCACTGGGCGGAATGCCTACCGTCGCAAACGATGCGCCATTGGAAGCTCGCTGGATTGTAGCCGAGATCCATGCGACCGCGGCCAAGGTCAACCAGTCGCTTGAAAACTTCCGCTTTGACGATGCAGCCAATACAATTTATCAGTTTTTCTGGGGAAGTTTCTGCGATTGGTATCTGGAAATTGTCAAACTGCGGCTTGACTTCTCTGAGGATGCGGACAAAGCGCAGACTAAGGCCGCGCTTACGACGCTAGTGAGTGTCTTCGAGGCCTCGTTAAGGCTGCTGTCGCCGATCATGCCTTTCATAACAGAAGAGCTTTGGCATGCGGTCTACGACGGTAACCCTCCGGCTAAGTCGATCGCGCTGGCAGGTTATCCGATGGGCGATGAGCATCTGGATCACGCAGCCTTGGTCGATATGGGTGCGTTGCAGAGCCTTATCGTCGAGATTCGCGCATTGCGCAAAGAGATTGGCGTGGAAGAGAAGGCTTCGACCCCGGTCGAGGTGCGCATCGATGCCGGGATGCGGTCGGTTCTCAACGAGAACAGCACAATCGTCGAGCGCCTGGCACGCGTGAGCGAGCTGCGCATCGTGGATCAGATCACGGCCGGACTCTCCAAGCACTCGACCTTCAGTTTCGATGTTGCTGTAATCTATGAGCGCACCGTCGACATCGCTGCCGAGCGCGAGCGTTTGACAAAGGACATTGCGAAGTATGAGAAAGGTCTAATGTCGGCCGAGCGGCAGTTGGGCAACGAGAGCTTTCTTGAAAAGGCACCGGCGAAGATTGTCGAGGGTTTGAAAAAGCAAGAAGCCGAGATGCGGATGCTGCTTGAGAAGGCACTTGCTGCGCTGGAGAATCTGAACAAGGGAAGTTAGCGTATGCCCTGTGACTGCGATCAATGTCACCAGCACCGCAGAACGCTGGGCGTGGCCATCGGCGCGGCCTCGAAAGATGCGATCCACAAGGCTTATCGCAAAGCGGCTAAACGCTGGCATCCCGATCGTTTTGAGAAATACCCGCGCCTGCGCTCGGAAGCCGAAGAACATTTCAAGCGGGTCCAGGTTGCATACCAGGAACTCACCAGGCACCACGAAGCCCCGGTCGCGTTTCCGGTTCAAGGCACCGTTGCTAGAGCTGCTGTCCCACAGTCGATCTCATTTGGCGGCGCGCCCGGCTGCCTCGTTGCACCGAACTTCACCCCACACGTCGAACAAATCCTCACCCGCTGCCTGGGTACAATCGAGACGGCCTTGGCCATCGTTGACCTTGCCGGGCCGGAATCGCGCAACGACGGCTTTTCTCAATTCTTTCTTTTGGCCACCCAAGGGTTTATGGTACGCGACTCCCATAACTTCGTTTCTCTCCTCTGGTATTCTGACCTGGGAGAGATCAAACTCATTGACCGCCGCAAGAATGGCAAACTCAGTCGATGGCAGGAACTTGTAGAGAGAATCTGCGGCAGCCGGCCCAATTATTCGCTTCAGATCTACCGGCGAAACGGAACTCATTTCTACTCAATCTCAGGGCACGTCGATGACAGAATCAAGGCAGTGATTTATAAATTCCTAATGCGTCAGAAGTCTCAAACGCATTCATAAGCTGGCGATGAGGGAAGTATGGACTGGAAGCGGAGCGGAACGGACCGATTGTTCAAGCGAACCTTGATCGAAGGCAAGGTTGCCAGCGAGTCCGGTGGGGTAGCGGCGCCGGCGAGGATGCGCACCACGCATGGAAGCACGAAAGAGGGTAGCTAGCTATGTCTTGCGATTGCGCACAATGCCGGCAACACCACAAAACGCTTGGTTTCATGTTCGGTATACCCTCGGAATCCGAGATTGAAGAGGGGTATCACGAAGGGGTCAAACAATGGCATCCGGATCTCTATGAGAATTACGCCAGCTTGCGGGCGGATGCGGAAGAACACTTCAAGGCGATTCAGGTTGCTTACCGGGAATTGAAGGAGCACAACACGGTTGCTGCGGGAGCGCCCGCTAAAAGCGTAGTCGTTCAATCGTCATGGGTCGCAAGTGAACCGCGAAAAGACACATCGCCCATCTCCAAAGACACATCGCCCGTTTCAAAGGACACATCGCCCATTTCGTTTGGCGACGCGCCCGGCTGTCTGACTGAGAAGCAGTTCACCTCGGAAGTGAAAGAGATGATCGCCCCCCACCTGGGAAAGCTCGGCCTGTCCCTGGCGATCGTCGATCTCAGCGGCAAACGGTCGATCACCGGCGGCTTCTCTCATTTCTTTCTGCTGGCTAGCCGCGGAATGATGATGCGCGATCACCGGAATATCATCTCTGTGCTCTGGTATACCGACCTGGGAGAGATCAAGCTCGTTGACCAGCGCAAGTCGGGCAAGCCAAGTGGGTGGCAGAAGTTTATTGGGGGACTCTCGGGCGGCGGGGCGGGTTACATGCTTCAGATCGACCGCAGCAATGGAGCTAATTTCTACACAATGTCCGGCGAGGTGGATGACGGCGTCAAGTCGGCTATTTATAACTTTCTTGTGAGCCAGAAGCCTCAAACGCGCCCCTGACCACTCAAAAAGGAACCATGGACTGGAAGAGCAGCAGCATCGACGCATTGCTGGAGCGGGCCTTGATCGAAGACAAGGCCGCCGCAGACATCACAACCAACCTGACAATTGATTCCGCGTTGCAGGCGACCGGCTCGATTGTTGCGCGGCAGGAGATGGTGGTATGCGGTCTGGGGGCGGTGCCGCGACTGCTTGAAATCTTTGCCCGCCTCGACAAGCGCGCCTCGGCGCAACGACGCTTCGAGGTCATCAGCCATCCGGAGATCTTCGATGGCGTGCGCGTTCACGATGGCCAGGTGCTGGCCGTGATTCGCCACAACGCACGCGTGCTGCTGAGTTGCGAGCGGGTGATCCTGAATCTGATGCAGCATTTGAGCGGTATCGCCACGCTGACCCGGCGGTATGTCGATGCCATTCATGGAACGTACGCCCATGTGCTCGATACACGCAAAACGGCGCCGGGTTTGCGGGCTCTCGAAAAATACGCCGTGCAGTGCGGCGGGGGAACGAATCATCGCCTCGACCTGGCCAGCGGCATCCTGATCAAGAACAACCACATCTCGCTGGGCGGCGGACTACCTGCAGTGTTGACGCAAGCTCTGGAGAAGCGCAAGAAGGGCCAGCGTGTGCAGGTCGAGGTGCGTTCGGCGCAAGAGCTTGAAGAGGCTCTCAAGTACGGCGCAGAGGCGATTCTGCTGGATAACATGACGCCCGCGCAAGTGAAGCAGTCGGTGGACCACATCAGAAAGGCAGTGCAAACGGAGGGACAAGAGCCGCGCTGGATCCCAACGGAAGCCTCTGGCGGAATTGTGCTCGAGAATATTCGCGCATACGCTGAGACTGGCGTGGACTTTATCAGCGTGGGCGCCTTGACCCACTCGGCCAAGGCCGCCGACATCTCCATGCGCATCGAAGCGGAGACGGCCTAGCCGTGCGCGAAGTCTCGCTGGATCTGTACGACCTGGCTTCGCTGGAAACGGCGTTGGCAGGAACGATCTTCGCGGGCAAGCTGCATTTCTCTCCGGTGACCGATTCCACGAACTCCAACGCTCTTGAAAACGCCCGCAGCAGTGCGCCGCATGGCTCGGTCTACTTTGCCGACGAGCAGTTGGCGGGGCGCGGGCGGGGCGGACACGACTGGCATTCGGCTGCGGGCGAGGGGCTGTATGTGAGCGTGCTGCTGAGGCCGGCGATTCCCGCCGTTCGTCTGCCGCTGCTTCCGCTGGTTGCGGGATTGGCCGCCGCGGAGACTATTCGCGCCGTTGCCGGCTTGAAGGTCGATCTTCGCTGGCCCAACGACTTGTTGATCGGCCCGCGTAAGACCGGCGGCATCCTGGTCGAATCGAAGATCGAGGGCCGGATGGCAGGCTTTGCGGTCGTGGGCATTGGCATCAATGTCCACCAGCGCGCTTTTGATTCCGGGTTGTCCACCCCGGCCACCTCTCTTGACCTGGAGTGCGGGCGAGGCAATTCGCGCCAGCTTTTGCTCGTCTCCCTGCTAAAATCGCTGGAGCGCGAGGCAGCCGGGCTGCTCGATCCGAATGGTGGTATTACGATTCCTGCGCGTGTTGTAGAGGCCTCGACATGGATTTGCGGGCGGCGGGTCGAGGTGCATGGGCCGCAGGCTTGTACAGGGGTTACGGCCGGGCTCGACGAACATGGATTCCTGCTGGTTCGCACTGAAGATGGACTGGTGACCGTGCAGACCGGCGGCATTCGAATCGCATAGCTTTGCGGTGGAGTGAATGGCCCCTGCGCGGCGAGTGAAGTTCCTTGTTTCCCGCCCTAGCCGCAAAGACAAGAACTCGGCGAGGGTGGGGCACCCGATCGTTCGTTGAGATGGAAAGAAAGAACCATGCTGCTAGCAATCGATGTGGGCAATACGAATACGGTGCTGGGGATCTACAAGCTCGAAGGCGAAAAGCCCGAACTGGCTGCGAACTGGCGCGTCACGACTCATCGCTCGCAGACGGCCGACGAGTATGGCGTGCTCTTTGTCAATCTCTTCGAGATGAATGGCATGGCTCCCAGCCAGGTGCATCACATTATCATCTCGTCTGTTGTGCCGCCGGTCGAAGGAACACTGCGCCAGGTCTGCGAGACCTACTTTCACACGCAACCGATGTTCGTCGAGCCGGGAATCAAGACGGGCATGCCGATTTTGCAGGAGACTCCGGCGGACCTGGGTGCGGACCGGCTGGTGAACGCCATCGCCGCCTTCGAGGGCTACGGCGGCCCATGCATCGTGGTGGATTTCGGGACCGCGACGACCTTTGATGTGATTTCGGCCAAGGGCGAATATCTGGGCGGAGCGATCGCGCCGGGGCTGGGCATCAGCGCCGATGCGCTGTTTTCGCGCGCCGCTCGACTGAGCCGCGTGGACATCAAACGGCCAGCCAAGGTGATCGGCACGAATACCGTGACCCACTTGCAAACCGGCCTTTACTACGGCTACATCGGCCTTGTGGACGGCATCCTGGAGCGGATCATTGCCGAGCTAGGAGCTAAACCGAGAGTGATTGCCACCGGCGGGCTGGCGCGGCAAATCTCAGAAGACTCGCGCTACATCGCGGAGATTGACGACATGCTCACGCTCGACGGGTTACTGATCCTCTACGAGCTCAACCGAGTGGCCAAGCCGCGCGGCAAAGCGCACTGAGGCGCGGGCCGTGCGGAATTATTTCAATTATTTTACCGAGATCGAAGAGCGATTTCAGCAGCGGCGGGGGGCGCTGTTGCTGCTCTCGACGCTGGATTGGGCGCTGATCGAGACTTGGCGCGAGGCGGGGATTCCGCTGGAAGCCGTGCTGCGAGGCATTGATGCGGCCTTTGATAAATATGAGGCACGTCAGAAGCGCGGCCGGATGCGGCGTGTGAACGGCCTAGGCTGGTGTGCGCAGGCGGTGATGGAAGCTGCCGATGAGTTGCGCGAGGCCGCGGCTGGGACGGCTTCGGCAGCAACGAACGCCGCGCGTGAATCGGGATTTGAGCAGGAGCGCGTGGCAGTCCATCTTGAAGCTGCCGCTACAGCGCTTGATGCGGCGACCGTGGCGCCCGAAGCTTGCGCCGCAACCGCTGCCCGGCTGCGTCAACTGGCTGCCGAGGTGCTCGCCGTTGACGTCAAGAATGAAGAGGTGCATGATTTGGAAGCGCTCGAACGCACGCTGACCGTTCTCGAAGAGAAGCTCTTTGCCGCACTGACCGCGGCTGCTCCCGAGGAGTTGCTGGTGGGCCTGAAAGAGCACGCAGCGCGCGAATTGGCGCCTTATCGCAGCCGGATGGGGGCCGTGCAACTGAGGCAGGTGGAACGGCAGTTTGTGCAGAAGCAACTGCTGGTCAATTACAACCTGCCGCGGCTTAGCCTGTTTTATATGAGCCAGCAATGAAGAAGCCGAAGAAACGAACCACTGCCGAGCGACGTGCCAAACAGGCCGCGAAGAGGCATTCGGCCGCAAGCAAAACAGGCAAGCATCCCGCAGGGACGAAAGCCCGCACTCATGCTGCTGGGCCTATTGTCGGGGCTAAGGTCCCGACCCGCCAGCCTGTGCCGCCCTCCAAGGCTAAGCTCGTTGAAATCGAAAAGCCGATCTACGGCGGCGCATTTCTGGCGCGGCTGGAGGGCAAGGCGGCGTTTGTGCCCCTCACATTGCCTGGCGAAGAGGCGTGGGTGCGCGTCATAGAGAGCAAGCCTGGCTATGCAACTGCCGAAGTTGAAGAGATTATTCGCGCGGCGCCGGAGCGCATTGTGCCCGCCTGCCCGCACTTTGGCGCTTGCGGCGGCTGCCACTACCAGCACACGGAATACGCAACGCAATTGATCTTCAAACGGGCCATCTTGCGAGAGACTCTGGAGCGCGGCGGCGTGGCCGTGCCCACGGAGATCGCCGCTTTGGCTGCTGAGCCATGGGGCTATCGGAATCGCGTCCGGCTGGCCTTTGATGCGGCGGGTCACCCTGGTTATCGAGGCCGCAGATCCCACGGAGTGGTTCCTGTGCGCGAGTGCCCGATCGCCGCTCCGCTGCTGGTTGAGGCTGCGCTGGGTTTCGCTGAGGTTATGCGCGGGTTTGCCCCGTCGCTGAAACCGACGGAGATTTCTTTACTCTGCAACCCCTCAGAGACAGCGTTGCTGGCGAGCGTGTTTACGGCAAGCCCTGCTCAGTTGCGCTTTGACGAGGTTTCGGAGGCGTTCCAGGAGCGGACCCCAGCGCTGATCGGCGCTGAGTTTGTGGTCGAGGGCCGGGCTGGGCAGCAGCCGCGGACGATCGCACAGTGGGGAGCGGCATCGCTCGCCTATCGCGCCGCGGGCTTCGATTATCGCGTAGACCATGGCGCCTTTTTTCAGGTGAACCGGCGACTGGTGGACGCGCTCGTTGCGGGAGTCGTGGCGAATCACAAAGGCGGGCTGGCCTGGGATCTGTTTGCCGGAGTTGGCCTCTTTGCGCGGCAACTTGCGGCCAACTTCGCTCACGTGATTGCCGTCGAGTCGGCGCCTGCTGCAACGGCAGCGCTGGAGTCAAATCTCCACGGGACAGGCGGAACGGCAATCAAGGCGGAGACGCTTGGCTTCCTTCGCGGGAGCCGAAAGCCGGGGCATTCCGATTTTGCCGGGCCGGATCTGATAGTCGTTGATCCGCCGCGCACTGGGCTAGGCGCGGAGACTTGCGCGCTGCTGGCAGGGATCGCCGCACCTGCGCTGGTCTATGTCTCCTGCGACCCGGCAACGCTGGCCCGCGACCTGCGCTCCCTTGTCGCTTCCGGGTACCAAATCCAATCTATCGCTCTCGCCGACCTGTTTCCGCAGACCTTTCACTTAGAGACAGTGGTCCAGTTGCGCCGCGCCTGATAGGCTTGAGGGCCAGAACAACTTTTCAGGTTTCAGGCGCGATGGAATCCGGCTCCCCCACGATCGGGCAAGTCATCGCCGGCCCCAGCGCCGGAGCGGCCTTCGGCTCTGTTCAAGCCCCGCTGCTTCACGCGGCATGGCTCTTTGCCGTTGGGATTGCCGCGGCGCACTGGCTCTGGCTTGAGCCCAGCCTGGTGCTGGTGGCTTTAGCGTGCGTGGCTCTGTTGTGTGGCGTGGCAGCCATTGGCGCACAACGCGTCGCCTGGCTGCCGATGGCCGTGTTGTGGCTGCTGCTGGGCGCATGGTGCGCCTGGATGGAGCCACATCCGGCTCCCGCTCCCGCGCTGGCCGTGCTCTCAGATGGGTTGCTGCGCACTGTCGAAGGAACGGTCGTCGATGCGGGGCCGGTGCGCGGCGAGACGGAACAGAACCTCGACGAGCCGGTCTCTGGCGGGCAGCAGGCCAAGGAGCCCTCCCAGCGGATTGACCTGCGCGTCTCCTCGCTGGAAGTCGTCACAGATACCGACGATGCACAGAGCCCGGTCGAAGGCAACGTGCGCCTGACCGTTCGTTGGCCTCAAGTCCCGGCAGGCCAGCAAACCTTTCAGTGCGGCGAAAGCGTCCGCGCCGTGGTTCGGCTGCTGCCGCCCGAGGTCTATCACGACCCCGGAGTCTGGAGCCGCGAGGATTTTCTGGTCGACCAGGGCATCACCTCGACGGCGACGACAAGCATCGAGCGTGTCGAACGGGTGGGGCGAAGCCCGGCTTTCTTTCCCGGTTGCCGCCTGAGCGCATTGCAGCGCGCCACGAGCGCACGCCTGATGGCTCTGCCCGCGGCCATGCGGCACATGCCCACTCCGCTGCGCTTGTCAGAGGACGATGCAATCATGCTGGCCGCGATGGTCACGGGCGACCGCACCTTTCTCAGCCACTCGCTGCGCGTGGGCTTCGAGCGCACCGGCTCCTTCCACATGCTGGTGGTCTCGGGCTTTCACCTGGCGATTGTGGCCGGATGCATCTTCTGGCTGGCAAAGAAGCTCAAGCTTCCGCGCGTGCCGGCCACGCTGGTCACCATTATTGCTTCCTTTGCTTACGCGCTTTTTACCGGCTTTGCCACACAGGTCGAGCGTTCGCTTTTCATGGTCACCGTTTACTTGCTGGGACGGCTCGTTTATCGCGAGCGCAACGCGATGAACACGATCGGCTTTGCCGCGCTCTGTCTGCTAGCCGCGAGCCCGCGCAGCCTCTTCGACTCCAGCTTCCAGATGACGCTGCTTGCCGTGGTGGCGATCGGAGGCATCGCCGCACCGCTGCTGCAGAGCACGATTCATCCTTACCTGACGGCCACTCGCGACCTGCGCCTCACGGCTCTGGACGTCAAGCTGGCCCCGCCGCTGGCGCAATTCCGGGTGGTTCTTCGCATGGTCGCCACGGTCATGCAGAGAGCGGCAGCCGGTCGATGGGCCGGCCGCATCGCATGGCGGGTCTTCCCCTGGACTGTGCGCGTGTCTCTTCGCGCAGTCGAACTGCTGGTTGTCTCCTGCGTGGTGGAACTGGCAATGGCACTGCCCATGGCTCTCTACTTTCACCGCATTACGATCTTCGCGCTGCCTGTGAATGTTTTCATCCTGCCGCTGCTGTTGATTCTGATGCCTGCGGCGCTGGTCACTTTGCTGGCGCTTATGGTCTGGCCCCCAGCCGCGCTGCTGCCGGCGATGGTCGTTGCTGTCTTTCTTCACCTGGGCATTGGCCTTGTGCGCCTCTTCGGTTCGATGGCATGGGGCGACTTTCGCATCCCCGCACCGCTGCTATGGCAATCGCTCGTTTTTTGTGCGCTGCTCTCTGTGGCCATTGCGCTGGCCCACCTCAGCGGCAAAGACAACTACGCCGCGAAGGTGGGGCACCCCTTTCTTACTGTTGGAATTCGCTGGCCACGCCGCGCTGCATGGGCCGCGCTGCTACTGGCCGCAGTGGCCGCTGTTGCGCCGCGCCCGGTCGATCACCCGCGCGACGCGTTGCTGATGGAGGCAATCGATGTGGGACAGGGCGATTCGCTGCTGCTCATCACTCCCGATGGCAAAACCATGCTGGTCGACGGGGGCGGCTTCGGCGGCGGTCCGCATCAAGCTCCCCAAGACTACGACATCGGCGAGGAGGTCGTGTCGCAGGTCTTATGGTCGCGTGGGATTCGCCATCTCGACGTGGTGGTTCTGAGCCACGCGCACTCGGACCACATGGGTGGCTTGCCCGCCGTGCTGCGCAACTTCCACCCGGCCGAGCTTTGGGTGGGAAACAACCCACGCTTCGGGGCCTACAACGCACTACTTGACGAGGCCGTAAACCTGCATGTCAGCGTCCGCTCGCTTCGTGCCGGTGATACACTTTCCTTCGGCCCGACTCAGGTCAGCGTGCTGGCGCCCTTTCGCGGCTATCAGCCTGGCGCGGAGCCAACCAACAACGACTCGCTGGTGCTGCGCGTGGCCTTTGGCGCGACCTCTGTTTTGCTGGAGGGGGACGCCGAGGCTCCTGTCGAGGATGCGATGCTGGCGGAGCAAGGCTTGGCCAGTACGCTGCTGAAAGTGGGCCACCACGGCAGCATCACGTCCACGCGGCCCGAGTTTCTGGCGCGAGTCGCTCCGCAGTGGGCCGTGATCTCCTGCGGGCTGCGCAATCGTTACGGCCATCCCCGCATGGAGGTGCTCGAAGAGCTCGAGGCAGCCAAGGTCCGGACCTTCAGCACGGATGTCAACGGCGCTGCCTGTTTCCGGCTCGACGGCAAGGCGACCACCCCGGATCTCGACTGCGGCTGGCGGCCTGCGCGCTGAATCCCGTCGCTGGTTTGACCGCAGAGAAGCAGATTCAATCCAGTCAAGTCGCTTTCTCTTTTGATCCCGCTCCGCAAAGTCCATGCATTCACAGCCGTTTATTTGGCCTATAATCCATCCGAGGAATTATTCGGCTGCAAGATGTCTGTATTAGGCGTTTGCAACTGAGGAGGCTGCCATGTTGAAGCCGTTGCTGTTCGTCTCAGCGGTGGTGTTGTTTGGAATTACCGCCTGGTCTGCATCTGGGACCTTGGCGCAGGAGGAGAGCCCGAAGAATCCGGTCAAGCCTACAGAAAAATCGCAGGCGCGCGCGAAGGAGATTTATGCGGTGGACTGCGCAGTGTGCCACGGCGAGACGGGTGACGGCAAGACTGATCTGGCCAAGGATATGCAATTAACGCTGGGGGATTGGACCGATCCGAAGACGCTGGCCGCCAAATCGGATGGAGACCTCTTCACCGTCATCCGCAACGGCAAAGACAAGATGCCCCCCGAGGGTGTTGGCCGTGCCAAGAACGACGAAGTGTGGAATCTGGTGATCTACATACGCAGCCTGTCGAAGGGACAACCGGCTGCGGCGCCGAGCGCGACGAATTAGAATCTCATCCTCAACCCGAACTGGAATTGGCGCTCGCGATAGAAATTCGTCGCGTTGACATTCAGCGGCTGGCCGAAGGCTGTGGTGTTGGCTTTGAGGCCGGTGAGAAAGTTAAGCGTCGGCAGTGCGCCGTCAATGTCGCCGGGCTCGATGGTGTAGCCGGTGGTCTCCACCTCGGTTACGTTCTGGTGATTGAGCAGGTTGAAGCTCTCGGCCAGCAGTTCCAACTGGCGCATGCTGCCAAGATCGAAGTGCTTGGCCAGCCGCAGGTCGGCCTTCCAGACTGCGGGATAGCGGTAGGTGTTGCGGCCGATGTTATAGCGTCGGCCATCGCTGCCCTGCCCGTAAACCCGGTTGTCGCCTCCCGAGCCGTTCATCCCCGGCCCCAACCCTACAATCATTTCGGTGCCGCCGATTGTGGGCAGGAACTCCTCGGGCAGTGAGCCTGAGGTGCGCATGGTGTACGGCAAACCGCTGCGGAA
>JBEKOA010000147.1:0-11662 GCA_049522255.1 Occallatibacter sp. | reverse complement strand
ACGGCAGTTCACAGCCCGACAAGCCGCCCTGCAAAGTACCTTGATTGAGGCCGAATCTGCTCCGTCAACACCGGCCATGACCACGGACACTTGTGGGTAATTGAAAGCGCTTCAGCGTGGGGTAAGCGTCCCCACCCTCGACAGCGCCGGAGTCCCGGAGGGACGGCGCAATCTTACCGCACGCATTCTTCTGACTCTTCCACAAGAAGGATGAAAAAACACAAAACCGGGGGTTGCTCTTGCAAATGTCTAACTCCGGCCGTCGCCCCGTCAAAGCAGGAAGTACTTCATCATCAACAAAGCGACAAAGGGCGATCCGAGTAAGTTGGAGTATATTAACCGAAGATGAATGGCAAAACGAAAGCTCCCTAAAGAGCCGTATCTCCGAGGAAACCACTTTGGACGGTCCGAATTTCTACGAATTCCTTCAAATCTCTCCCAACGCCGAGTCCGATACCATCCACCGCGTGTACAAGTTTCTGGCGGCCCGCCTTCATCCGGACAACCCGGAGACTGGCGATGCGGATAAGTTCTTCCTGTTGAAGCAAGCCTATGACGTGTTATCCCATCCGGGGCGGCGCGCCAAATACGATGCGAGTTTCGATACCGAGGTCCCCGAATCGGACCCGTTGTCTGACTCGATCGATTTTATGGATCAGCTCGAAGGCGAGTTGAACAGGCGATTGGGGGTGCTGGCGCTGCTCTATATTCAGCGCCGCAAAAACCCCGTCCACCCGGAGGTTTCACTGGCGGAAATTGAAATTCGCATGGGCTTTCCCCGCGATTATTTGGAATTCACAATGTGGTATCTGCAAAAGAAAACTTACATTACCGGAGCCGACAACGCAAAGTACATGCTCACCGCGGAGGGCGTCGATTTCGTCGAATTGCAACGCGCGAATATCCCGGTTCTGCATAAGCTGCTCACCACCGGCTCCCAGCCCGGCAGCACAATTCCACCTGCGGCCAGCGATCAATCCGACCAGCCCCGCAAGCCGATCGTGGTGCCTCATCCAGCGCCCCCCCCTGAGGACCGGCGCGTCCGCACAAAAGATCGGCGCGCAACCTCGACCGATCGCCGCTCAAAATAATTGAGCGTCTGGCCTGCATTGCCTGATTCGCTCCGCATCAGGAGGCGCCTACCGCAACGGGAATCCTCCATCCGAATTTGAGCCCGCCGAGTGACTTAAGTCGCTGTTGCCCTTCGCAAGCCCTTCTATGCTCATCTTGAAATCAAAATCAAGACAGGAAGGTTCATCATGTTTTGTTATCAATGCGAGCAGACCTCGAAGGGCGAAGGCTGCCAGACTCTCGGTGTTTGCGGAAAAGACGAAACCACTGCGGCGTTGCAGGATCTGCTGATCCATGCCGTCAAGGGCATCTCGATATACGCGCACCGGGCGCGGCAGTTGGGCGCGGCCGACCCCGAGATCGATGCCTTCACGATTCAGGCCATCTTCGCAACACTCACCAATGTGAACTTCGATCCGGAGCGTTTAGTCGTCCTGATCCATCAGGCCGTGGGTCTGCGCAGCGCAGCTCGCGATATTTATGAGAGCGCCAGTGTCGCCGCCGGAATCGTTCCTGTTGAGTTGGGTGGCACGGCTGCATGGAAGCCAGCCGATTCGCTCGATGGGCTGCTCGTCCAGAGCAAGCAGGTTCTCCTGCCAGTGCGTTTCCTCACCGAAAGCAAAGAGATCGCCAACCTGCAGGAACTCGTGCTCTACGGCATAAAGGGCGTGGCCGCTTACGCTGCGCATGCTCTGGCGCTTGGCGCAGGCGATCCAGTTTCCTTTGCCAGGATTCACGAGGTCCTCGACTTCCTCACCCATCCCGCGCCTACTGCCGAAGAGTTGCTCGGAATGGCGCTCGGCGTCGGCGAGTTGAATTATCGCGTGATGGAGATACTCGACAAGGCGCACAACGAAACCTTTGGCGCTCCCACACCTGCCAAAGTAAGGCTCGGCGCACGCCGGGGCAAGGCGATCCTGGTCTCGGGCCACGATCTGCACGACCTCTATGCGTTGCTCGAACAGACCAAAGGCCTCGGCATACAGATCTACACGCATGGCGAGATGCTCCCCGCGCACGGCTATCCAAAACTGAAAGCATTTGACCATCTGGCCGGCAACTATGGCGGCGCGTGGACCGATCAGGCCGAGGAGTTCAACGAGTTTCCCGGCGCAATTCTCATGACTTCAAATTGCATCCAGGAGCCAAAGCTGGCCTACAAGGATCGCATCTTCACGGCGGGCATGGTCGCCTGGCCCGGCGTGCGGCACATCGCCAATCAGGATTTCAGTCCGGTGATTGCCGCGGCGCTTGCCGCTCCCGGATACTCCGAAGACGGCGGCAACGAAGAGATCACCGTCGGCTTCGGGCACCCGGCGGTGCTCAGCGTGGCAGGCACGGTGATAGACGCCGTGAAGGCAGGCGCCATCCGCCACTTTTTCCTCATCGGCGGCTGCGATGGCGCGCGCTCCGGGCGCAGTTATTACACCGAACTGGCCGAGGCGATTCCTGACGACTGCCTGATCATGACACTGGCTTGCGGCAAATTCCGCTTCAACAAGCTGAACTTCGGCGCTATCGGCGGGCTGCCGCGGCTGCTCGACATCGGCCAGTGCAACGACACCTACTCCGCGTTGCAAATCGCTCTGGCCCTCGCCAAGGCCTTTGACTGCGGCGTCAACGATCTGCCGCTCTCGCTCGTCTTATCCTGGTACGAACAAAAAGCGGTCGCTGTTCTGCTCACGCTGCTGCATCTCGGCGTGCGCAACATCCGCATCGGGCCAACGTTGCCGGCATTCCTCTCGCCCGGCGTGCTTGCTCTGCTCGGCGAGAAGTTCAACCTGATGCCGATCAAGACCGCAGAAGAAGACCTCGCCGCAATGCTTGCCTGATTGATGCGGAATCGGGGCAAACCGCAGACCCCCGCGAGAAGCTCGGGTGCCCCACCCTCGCCGCGTCTTTCTCTTTGCGGCTTCGGGCCCCCAACGACAGGTCTTCGTTGTTGGGGTGACCTGGGGTGGAATGCAACGAACCTCGATCCGTCTCACAGCGCTAACCTGCTAACTCGCGATCACCGCAACGCGGTGGCTAACTCGCTGCTTTCTTTCAAATACTCGTCATTCAGCCTGATCAGATCCATCAAGGGCCGTACAACTCGCCAACTGATAAGATCGCCCCATGACCACTCCCCGCTTCGATATTGTTTTCGTTCTTGAAAACACGGCCCTCTTCTCCAGCCTCTCTGCGGAGGAGCTTCGCACCCTTGCCGCCCGCACCGTGCGCAAGCCTCTCAAGAGCGGCGAATCGCTCTTCTCTGAGGGCGAGCCTTGCCACGGATTGCACATCATCGCCAGCGGCAAGGTGCGCATCTTCAAGACCTCGGTCAATGGCCGCGAACAGGTGCTGGCCGTCAATCAGCCCGGCGAATCGGTCGCCGAACTTCCCGTCTTCGATGGCGGCGTCTATCCGGCCTCGGCCGTGGCCATCGAAGAGACGCAGATCGCCTTCATCTCGCAGCGTGACTTTCACAGCTACTGTCTTGAACATCCCCAGGTCGCTCTCAAGGTTCTCTCCGTAGTCGGCGCGCGGCTCCGGCGTCTCGTGGGCATCATCGAAGAGCTATCGTTCACCACGATTCGCCAGCGCCTCGTCGCCACCTTACTCAAACTAGCCCAAACCGAGGGCGCGCAGACCGCCGGCGGCATCGAGTTTCAACTGCCATCGACTCACCAGGAACTGGCCAATCAGTTGGGAACCGTGCGCGAACTGATCTCCCGCAACCTGATGCGCCTGCAAGCCGAAGGGCTGCTGGAGGTAGACGCCCGCCGCATCGTCGTCAAAGACATCAAGGGCCTGAGCGCGCTGCTTGAAGTTGCTCCGTAACCGGATATCATTCCTCTCTGAAACCGCCTTCTTGCTTGACCGCACCCCGCACCTCGCCGTATGCTGCGATGGTTTCCGCTCGGTGGTTGATTCTCGCATTCAACCGGAGCATGGAGAGTACGCATGAATCCGGCGATCCGTGTGGTTCGAATTCTGCAATTTGCCTTCATATTCATATGGCTAATGCTCGCTTATTCCATGTCCTTAATTCATCCCGGGGAGCAGAGCATTGGTATCTTTGGTCAGTGCATCATAGTCTTGGTTGTAATCGAGGTGGTTCGAGTGGGATTCAAGTCGCAGCGAATGATGATTCGCGTCCGGAGTGAGTCTCTCTCGCGAAATACGGAATCGACTCCAGTCAGCCGATGGATGGCGGGAAATGTGGTCCGATTTGCTACTGCGTTATCGGCCAGTTGGGGTGGCCTCCTTGTACATTTCTTGAGAGGCTCCGATATCCTCGTCTATTTTTTATTTGCGGGTTCTATGTTTCTGCTGGTTCTCTGGCAGCCGGGAGAAGTTCCCACCACAACTGAATCGCGAAACCCCGTAAGCTGATCCAACACAAGCAGGGAGAACTAGCATGAGCACGACTTCCCCGAGTTCCGCACCCCTTCTCATCCGCCGCGCCGCCGTGTTGGGCGCTGGAACCATGGGCTCCCGCATCGCCGCCCATCTGGCCAACGCCGGAATCCCCACGCTGCTTCTCGATCTCGTCCCAGAGGCCAAGAACGCCGAACCCCTGGCCAAAGCAGCTCTCGGCGCGTTGACAAAGGCCAAGCCGGCTGCCTTCTATGAGTCGTCGCAGGCCGTGCTCATCACTCCCGGCAACTTCGACGACGACCTGCCCAAGCTGGCCAACTGCGATTGGGTCATCGAGGCGGTGGCTGAGAATCTGGCCATCAAGACGGCGCTGCTCAACCGCGTCGTGCCTCACCTTGCGCCGACCGCTTTGCTCACCACCAACACCTCCGGCCTGCCGATCAAGCAGATCGCCGCCGGCCTCACCACCACCGGCGCTTGGAAGACCAGCCGCTTCTTTGGCACGCACTTCTTCAATCCGCCGCGCTACATGCGGCTGCTCGAAGTCATCCCCACCGCCGAAACCGATCCGGCCGTTGTCGCCGCCTTCACAGCCTTCGCCGACCGCAATCTCGGCAAGCAGGTCGTCCAAGCCAACGACACGCCAAACTTCATCGCCAACCGCATCGGAATCTCGGTGCTCTTTTCGGCGGCCGCGCTCATGCTCGATCAGAAACTGACCATCGAAGAGGTCGACGCGCTGACCGGTCAGGCAATCGGCTTTCCCCGCACCGGGACTTTTCGCCTCGCCGATCTCGTCGGCATCGACATCTTCGCCCACGTAGCGGCCAACTTCCCCGAGGGCGTCAAGCAGCGCGGCTTTGCCCCAATCCTTGAAGAGATGCTCAAGCGCGGCTGGCTCGGCGACAAAACAAGCCAGGGTTTCTACAAAAAGGTCAAGGCTCCCGAGGGCCCAGATAAGACCGGCAAAGACCAGCGCATGGTGCTCGACCTCTCGACCTTTGAATATCGACCGTGGGAAAAGCCCGCTCTTCCCGCCCTGGAAATGGCCAAGAATGCGGCGTCGCTCCCGGAAAAGCTGCGCCTGCTGCTCGCCAACGATCCTGCCAAAGACAAGGCTGCAGCCTTCCTCTGGCCCTTCCTCGCCGCTCTGTGGAAAGATGCCGCCGACCGCATCGGTGAAGTGGCCGGCGACGCAGCCTCCATCGACAGCGCCATGCGCGCCGGCTTCAACTGGGAGCTCGGTCCCTTTGAAATGTGGGATGCGGCAGCCGTGGCCTCGACCGTGAGCCGCTTGAAGGCTCTCAGCTTGCCGGTGAGCGAGCACCTCGAAGCTCTCCTTGCCGCCGGGCACTCGACCTGGTACGCCCGCGACGGCGTAAACGGCCCGCTGCTCTGCTTCCAGCCGGAGAAGAAAACCCTGGAACCAGTCGCTGCAATCCCCGGCCACGCCCGCATCGCCGACTTCCGCCGCTCCAACGGAGTCGTCCGCTCCAACCCCGGTGCGTCTCTAATTGATCTCGGCGACGGCATCGGCTGCATCGAGTTGCACTCGCTCAAAAACGCCATCGGTGGCGACGTGCTCGCGCTGGTCTCGGCCGTGCTCCGTCCCGATTCAGACGCGGTGCGCGATTTTGCCGGGTTCGTGATCGCCAGTGACCGCGAAAACTTCAGTGTGGGCGCCAACCTGATGCAACTGCTCCTGGCCGCGCAGGAGGCCGAATGGGAGGAACTTGGCTCGGTCATCCACGGCTTTCAGCAGATGACCGCGGCCATCAAGTTCTGCCCGCGACCGGTCGTCGCTGCTCCCTTCGGCATGACCCTTGGCGGCGGCGCGGAGATCAGCCTCCACGCCGCACGCCGCCAGGCTCACGCCGAGACCTACATCGGCCTGGTCGAGGCTGGCGTCGGCCTCATTCCGGCAGGCGGTGGAACAAAAGAGATGCTGCTCAAGGCCATCGACGCGGCTGCCGCATTCGCACCGCCGGACCCACGGGATCCGCCTTCGCGCTTTGCTCAATCGGCCGACATGGCCACTGCGCTGCGCCGCTCCTTTGAAACCATCGCCTTGGCCAAGGTCTCAACTTCGGCTGCGGAGGCTCGTTCGCTCGGACTTCTCTCGCCCGCCGACAGCATCACCCCCAACCGCGAACGCCTGCTGCTCGACGCCAAGACCCTGGCAGTCTCGCTGGGTGAGACAGGCTACGCGCCTCCACAACCGCGTATGATTCCCGCTCCCGGCGCCTCGGCGCTGGCCTTGCTCGAGACGGGAGCATTTCTCATGGGCGAGGCCGGCTACGCCTCAGAACACGACCAGAAGATCGCCCGCTGGGTGGCTTACATTCTGGCCGGGGGCCGCGTCACGGCAGGAACCCTGGTCAGCGAACAGTACATTCTCGACTTGGAGCGCGAGGCTTTTCTCTCCCTCTGCGGCGAGCCCAAGACCCAGGAGCGCATCGCCTTCACCCTCAAAACCGGCAAGCCCCTGCGGAACTAGTGTCCAGAGTCTGAAATGCGCGACACAAGAACTGGATGTCATTCTGAGCGATCGGGGCCCCGAACGTTTTTCAGTTTGGGGGTGGTGAGTCGAAGAATCTGAGGTTGTTCTTCCATGAACTTCAGACTCACCACACTAGAATTGAAGTTGATGGAATGATGATGGGCAGAGAGATGGGTAGTACGCGATCTTTTCGAACCATAGCAGGCCAGAGATCGTGGCCGCTGGGCATTCTGCTCTGCACCTGCACCCTTCTCACCGCGCAAGCACCCGCTCAACTCAACAAATCCGGACAGATCCTCGTCGCGGGCCAGTCAACGCCATACCTCATCCGCCATCTGCCGCTCAGCTCCTATCCCGGACTCCCCGAGGAACTCGCCGCACAGCTCAACCGCCGTGGCTGCCTCATCCCGCAGACCTACGAGGCCCATCGCCCTGAAAACGTCGTCCATGCCAGCCTGGAACGCGCCGGCTCCTCCGATTGGGCCGTACTCTGCTCAGAGCGGGGAACCGTCTCGCTGCTGGTCTACTTTTCCAGCGCCCCGGCTAAACTCCTGGTACTGGCCGCCTCGCCCGAGACTGAGCGACTCCAACCCCACGACCCAAGCGGCGTTCTCGGCTTCAACTGGGGCATCGATCCCGCCTCACCCGATCAGGTTCGCCAGGCCCAGTCCGGCTTGGAGCATCGACCCGCCTTCCTCGACCACGACGCCCTGGCCGATTCCCTGGTCGACCGGCATACCGTCTATCACTTTTACTTGAAGAACGCCTGGACCGTGCTGCGGATGCCGGAGTGATTGATCCGGCCTTAGGAGAAGAACCGGGTGCCCCACCCTCGCCACGCCGTTGTTTTTGTGGCTAGGGTGGGATTGGTACCATCAGAATCGCAAAGGAGGCAACCCCCATGCCCGAAGCCGTTATCGTCAGCGCAGTTCGCACCCCCGTAGGCCGCGCCCCCAAGGGCTCTCTCTCTACCACTCGCCCCGACGACCTCGCGGCAATCGCGCTGAGCGGTGCCTTACAGCGCGTCACGGCCCTCGACAAAGCCGAAGTCGACGACGTCATCCTCGGCTGCGCCCAGCCCGAGGGCGAACAGGGCTGGGATGTCGCCCGCTTTGCCGCTCTGCGCGCAGGGTTGCCCGTCGAGGTCCCCGGCGTTACCGTGAATCGCCTCTGCGCCTCCGGCCTCGAAGCCATCGTCCAGGCCGATCACCGTATCCGCGTCGACGGCGACCGTGTCGTCGTGGCCGGCGGAGTCGAAACCATGAGCCTGCTTCCCTTTGGCGGCCTCAAACCCAGCCCCAACCCCTGGCTCGCCGAGCACTATCCCGCATCGCTTCTCTCGATGGGCCTCACCGCCGAGCGGGTCGCCGCCCACTACAAAATCTCCCGCGCCGATCAGGACGCCTACGCGCTCGCCAGCCATCAAAAAGCTCTGGCCGCGCAGGCCGCCGGCCGCTTTGCAGAACTGATCCCGGTCACGGTCACCTCCGCAGTTCCAGCAGAAAAAGCCGGCAAGCCCGTGGTCACCGAGAGCATCTTTGCCGCCGATGAAGGCCCGCGCGCCGATTCGTCACTAGCTTCTCTCGCCAAGCTCAAGCCCGCCTTTAAGGCGGAAGGCACAGTCACCGCCGGCAACGCATCGCAGACCTCCGACGGTGCCGCCGCCGCGGTTCTGATGGACGCCGCCCGCGCCCGCGAACTGAGCATTCGTCCCCTTGCGCGCCTCGTTGCCTACGCCGCCACCGGCTGCCTGCCCGAGGAGATGGGCATGGGTCCCGTCACCGCGATTCGCAAGGCTCTGCGCCGCGCCGGCCTCACCCTCGCCGACATCGGACTCATCGAACTCAATGAGGCTTTTGCCGCGCAGGTCCTGGCCGTGATTCGCGAACTCGGCCTCGACCCCGCCCGCATCAACGTCAACGGAGGCGCCATCGCCCTCGGCCACCCCCTCGGCTGCACCGGCGCCAAACTCACCGCGTCGTTGCTCGCCGAGATGCGCCGCCGCCGCATCCGCTACGGCATGGTCACCATGTGCGTCGGCGGAGGCATGGGAGCCGCCGGGATCTTCGAAGTGCTATAGGCGCGGAACGTGACTCCGGTCGAGCAAAGGCACAAGCCTATAATTGGGCGAAGATCAATCCTCACAGCATGCAGGCAAAACAGATAAGCCGAACTGCCGAATATATGGCGTTCTTCCGCGCATTGGAGACGGCTCTTCGGCCCAGCGAGCGTCTGGTCGCAGATCCGTTCGCTAAGTCATTTCTCAGGCCTTCGCTCAGATGGGCAGTGAGCTTGTCCACATTTCCCTGGCTCGGGTCACTGGTGGAGAGATATGCGGATCGCCGCCTTCCAGGCGCGCGGACTTCGGCGATTGCCAGGACACGGCTTATCGACGAGGCGTGGAACCAGGCTTTGCGAGAGAAGATTGGGCAGATCGCGATTCTCGGCGCGGGCTTCGACTGCCGCGCCTATCGCCTCCCTCAGGCGGCCGGCGCTACAATCTTTGAGGTCGACCACCCACGGATGCTGGCGTTTAAACTGACGCGGCTGAACCCGATTCTTCCCTCGATTCCTGAAAACATCCGCTTTGCCTCGATCGACTTCAACCTTCAGAGTTTGCCGGAGGGGTTGGCAGAGGCCGGTTTCGATCATTCGACGCCCGCGCTGTTCCTTTGGGAGGGCGTTACCAACTACCTGAGTGAGAAAGCAGTCGAGGCCGTGCTCCGTTATGTGGGAGGTTGTGCGCCGGGCAGCCGCATCGTTTTTACTTACGTACATCGCGGAGTGCTGGATGGCTCCGTCCCTTTCGACGGCGGCCCAAAGATCGTTCGGGACGTGGCCGAAATTGGCGAGGCATGGACCTTTGGCCTCGATCCCGCCGAATTGTCGAAGTTCCTGGGCAAGCTGAGTCTGCAGCTCGATTACGATTTGGGGGCGGCTGAGTATCGCTTGCAGTTCTATGGGCCGCGCGCTCGAACAATGCGCGGCTATGACTTTTACCACGTCGCCATGGCCCATTCGATCAGGGCTGATGCACCGTTCCATCGACCTTGATCTTCGAGCACCAGAAGCAAAACCGAACCTCCCTCTCCGGATACAATTCGCTCAAATCCAGTTGACGCCAGCGGTGCAATCCGGCGCGGCAAAAGAGATTCTTGATCGCGTTCGACTCGTGCTCCCTATGCGGCCAAAACTTGGCCAGAGAAGCAACGAGCTCCACATCGGAAAGGCTGGCAGTTGTTCCCGGCGACGATTGCGGCATTTCGTACCCCCCAATTCGTTTTGACACCGGAGCGCCTCAGTTGGTTCCCGCCGGCCGCCAGGCCGTGCATTCCATGCACAAACACAAGAGCAGCCGGGATCGCTCCCGGCTGCTTCTCTTCCTTCAATCTCTTATCGGGTCTTGCGCCGCGTTACGCCTTGGCCAGAACCAAAGCCTTCAGCCGCGCATTCAGGCGGCTCTTGTAGCGGGAGACGGTGTTGTCGTGCAGGATGCCCTTCTGCACGCTCTTATCCAGCGTGGAGACAGTCGCCCGGTACTGCTCCTGGGCGGCCTTCACGTCGCCCTTCACCAGGGCTTCGCGCAACTCGCGCAGGCTGGTGCGCACACGGCTGCGGTTGGCGCGGTTCACTGCGGTGCGGGTTTCGGTCTGGCGGGCGCGCTTCAGCGAAGATACATGGTTTGCCATTGCTTATCCTTAGTCTTGGGCTCTGATTTCAGGGAACTGATTCCAGAGAAGATGATGCGGTCAGAGAATGCAACTCAAGCCGCATCCCTCGCAATTTCTTAGTCTACGGGAAACCGGGCCGCTGGTCAATGCGGACGTACATATCGCGGACGTACATATCGCTTGGCACAGAGAGGGCCGACCTCTCCCAGCGGTCGCTTGACCTCGCGTTCTGGCCCGGGCCGTATTATGATTCCTGCTGGAGGAGCGAGGATTGATTACCGTTCTTTCTGAACGCCCGCAGGAGATTCAGAGGTTCTGCGCCGCGCCGTGGCAATTTCAGCTCACATTCAAGACTCCATTGAGGGATTTGAGCCGGTTTGTTTCGACTTTCCTCGCCGCATTTTCCTTGGAAAGGGCGGCATTCAGCACTGACCTAGTCGTCTTTGAGCCCGAAAACCTGCTGAAGCTGTTTGCCGGCGAATCCCTCCAACCGGAGAATTGCTGGAATTTCAATCTACGCGTGGAAGGACAGCGGGGGGTGTTGGAACTGCTAGAGGCTGCGCTCGGAGATTGGGTGGATTTCTCCTTCGTTCCAACCCCTGAATCATTTGCAATCTACGCCGATCACGACGAATATACAACCTTCTATGTCAATGGCGAATCGGATCTTGCAGAACTGGCGACTGATTTGAAGAATGCCGGATTCGAGTCTGTGGCTGGTTACACCCGAGGCGGTATGAATGACGGTTGGCGATAGTTCGCATCCGGTACCTGCCAAGGCACACATTCACCAAAAAATCACTGCGCCTGCCATTGACTCCTGACTCCGACGGCGCTACTCTCAAGCCCAGGTACCGAAGACTGACACCAGATTTGGTCGCCTTCTCAAACCCGCGAACTCGCTCCTCAGCCCAGAGCCACGGCTCGGCCCAGTTGAGCGTTCGCCGGTTCACCTCACAATCAGCCGCCTGCCCGCATCCAACAGAGAGCGTTGCGTCTCGGCCCTTCGCTCTGTCCATCCACGAACTCTCAACAGCACGCCCACTTGGAGGCCATC
>JBEKOA010000146.1:0-11788 GCA_049522255.1 Occallatibacter sp. | reverse complement strand
CTGGGAAAGCAGAACTGGATCTCGGCGTTCTTTGCGGTCTGGTCGGCCAACCTGCTCTTCGCCGCGGGCGGCCTTTTCCTGCTGTGGCAGATGGCTTCAGGGGGCCGCGTTCTGAATGCGGTGACCGCCTGGACCTCGCGTTTGCAAAGAACCGAGGTCGCAGCTCCGGTGAGAGTGGAGGGCGGTCCGCTTGGAGCTCTGCTGAGCAGACTCCAGCCGCGTCCCCGACGCAAGAAGGCCCGCAATGTCTTTCCCCGCATATTGGACGAATATGTCGTGCGCGAATTCCTCGGTACTTTTCTGCTGGTGCTGACCGGTTTTGTCATGCTCATGCTGGTCTTCACTTTCTTCGAGCTGATTGGGGACATCCTGCGCAACCACATTGCGCTCTCAATGATCGGCGAATACCTGTTGAACCTGACGCCCAGCATGCTTTACCAGATCACTCCACTGGCCGTGCTGATCGCTGTGCTGGTCACCTTTGGCGTGCTCAATCGCAATTCGGAGATCGTGGCCATGAAGGCCACCGGCATCAGCCTCTACCGCCTGGTGATTCCCATCGTCTCCATCTCGGCCCTTCTGGCCATCGGCCTGTTTCTCTTTGACCAGTTCTATCTGCCGCAGGCCAACCGCAGGCAGGAGGCGCTGCGCAACATCATCAAGGGGAAACCGGCGCAGACCGTGCTGCATCCCGAACAGAATTGGATCTTCGGACAGCCGCGTCGTGGCGAGCCTGGCCGCATCTTCTACTACAAGTTCTTCGATCCGGATCGCAATGAGTTCGCCAACCTCTCGCTCTTCGAGTTCGATCCCTCCACCTTTTCGCTTTCGCGGCGCATCTTCGCTTCCCGCGCAGTCTGGGATGCCGACACCGGAACCTGGGTCTTTCTGAACGGATGGCAACGCGATATCTCGGGCGCCAACATCACGGAGTATCGCCAGTTCCTCAAAACCAGCTTCACTGAGATCCACGAAGACCCCAGCTACTTCAAGAAGGAGAGCTGGCAGGCGCAGGAGATGAACTTCGGCCAGCTCGATCGCTACATCGGCGATCTGAGCCAGAGCGGCTTCGACACCGTGCGCCTGCGCGTCGAGCTTTGGCACAAGCTCGCCGATCCGCTCGCGGCGGTCCTGATGGCGGTCCTGGCCATTCCTTTCGCGCTGATGATGGGCCGCCGCGACTCGCTTACCGGCATTGCCGTGGCCATCGCCGTGGCCCTTGCCTACTGGGTCGTCGATGGCCTCTTTGGCGCCATGGGCAACGTGAACTATCTGCCCGCTGCGATGGCCGCCTGGTGCGCGGATCTTCTCTTCGGGCTGGTGGGCGGATATCTGCTGTTGAAGACGCCAACCTAGAGCCTGTTATGAACTTTCGCGTGGGCGGCGTTCCACCCCAGCGTGCAGAGTTCGCACGCCGGGGACCCCGGGTCGCGGACGAAAATCGCGCCAGACCGGGGCCCCCACGGACAGGTCGTCGTCCGTGGGGTGGAGGCGAGGCGGAATCCGATGGCTGTGGCGGGACCACCGTCGAGGATGACAACGAAGTATGGCGCGATTTGCGCCGCAACCCGGAGGGCTGGGGCCAATTTCCCTCATTTCTTCGTCGCTCGTCGCTCGAAGATACTCCATATTCGTCGCTCCTCGCTCCTTGAACTGAGAAAAACTGGCTCCTAGCGCCGCCCGCGGGAAAGTTCATAACAGGCTCTAGCAACGTGTCGGGTAAGAACCTCGGCTCCTGAAAGCGAGTGCAGTTCTCCCGTGAATCAAAAAACTGACAACTGAAAACTGACCACTGTAAACTGTACCCAGTGGCCGCCGAATTCGTTTCGATCTTTCAGGAAGAGTACAGGGTGCTGCGCCCGAGGGCGCCAATGCCGCCCATTGCGCTCCGATTCCGGCGGTTTACCTCGCTGAATACCAGAATCCGGTTGCGTGAAGGGCAGATTCTGGTCAGTCTTTCAGACCTTCTTGAAGGCGCGCCGGAATCCGTCATCCGAGCTATCGCGCATATCCTCCTGGCCAAGCTCTACAAAAAGCCCATCGATCCGGTGCAAAATTTGCGCTACAAACGATTCTCGTCCAGCGCCGCCGTGACCCGGCAGACTGAACTGATTCGCGGGGCTCGCGGCAATAAGCGATTCTTCGGCCCTGAAGGCCGCTTTTATCATCTCGAAGAGGTCTTCGACTCGCTCAACTCGCGCTTCTTCGGCGGTTTGCTTGGCCGGCCCGAACTGACCTGGAGCGAAGGCTTGGCCAAGCGCTCCCTGGGCCACTACGACGCCGCCCACAACACCATCGTGGTAAGCCGCGTCTTCG
This sequence comes from Occallatibacter sp., assembly GCA_049522255.1. Lineage (GTDB taxonomy): Bacteria > Acidobacteriota > Terriglobia > Terriglobales > Acidobacteriaceae > Telmatobacter. Next base: position 9,472 of record JBEKOA010000146.1, on the reverse strand, counting down.
ACCGCCCGTCGAGTCCGCGCTACGCCGTCGAATACCTGCTCTATCACGAGATGCTGCACCTCAAACACCCGGTAAAGATGCGCGGGATACGGCGGTGCGTGCATTCCAGGGAGTTCAAGGCGGAAGAAGCTCTTTTTCCGCAACTGAAGGAGGCGCAGGCGTTTATCAAACGGCTGTAGAGGAATGCGACCCGGCTGGCACTTCGGACGCCATGGCAGATTCAAGTTTCTGCATCCGGAGGAATGGATTTTGAATCGATTGACTGCAAGGTTCTTGAAATAGAATACGAAGCGGGAATTAGGCAGCCGCCGGTATGGAATAAAGAGCGAGCGCCGTGCAGGACTGCAAAAAATGGGAGCTCCCAGTCGTCATGGAGGACATGCTATCTGGGAGCTCCCTTCCCCAGATCTGCGTTGCTCCTGCCAACCATACTGTGGAAAACAAGTCATCTTAGGATGTTCAATACTGCTCGATTTGCAGGTTACGAAAGCATCGTAGGTAAAAGTAACCTCATTTGTTTATCTATGAGTAAATACTCTGCGGCCAAATCGGAGCCTCTGAAAGCGAGCGATTTGGGGACCCTTCATGTAATCGATCCCTCGCAGGGATCGGCTCACTAAGTCTGAAAGTTGGGGGAGGGGCGAAGGGATCGAAACGCAGGACTGTATTTCTGTCACAGAGAAAAAAATAGGAGTTCCCAGGCGTCATGGGAAACATGCCGCCTGGGAACTCCTTTCCCCAGATCTGCGTTGTTTCTGTTAACACTATTGTGGAAAACGAGAGATTATCACAAGAGTACAAATAGAGTGTAGATAAAAGTAACCGTATCTATTTACTTATCAGTAACGCCACGCGAACCTGCCGCGCGCGAGCCGCGGCGATCTTTCCGCCGACGGTCCTGGTGTCGACGCTCCATGATGCCGGCAGCTTTCAACAGCTCGGGGTTCGTTGCCTGCATCAGCAGATTGATTCGATTCTCCGCCCCCATCTTGCGCATCAGCCGGCCCACATGGGCCTGGACAGTTCGCTCCTCAATGCCTAATTGACGGGCAATCTCGCGATTGGAACGAGCCGTCAAAATCAGCTCCAAAACCTGGAGCTCACGGCCGGTCAGTTGCGGCAGCTCGTTGGTCAGGCTCGTGTCGGGAACATCGAGCAGCCGGTCGATCAACCGCGAGAGGACATGCCGCGGCGCCCAGATCGACCCGCTGGTGACCACGTCGACCGCCTTGCGCACGATACGCGGGCTGGCCTTCAAATCGAGGTAGGCGCGAGCGCCGGCCATGATCGAATCCAGAATCAGCTTGTCGTCCCCCTCCGGCCCTATGACAATCAACCGCAGGCCGGGACGCCTCCCGCGAATCGTCTCCAGAAGCTTCATCCCATCGGAGGAAGTGTGCAGGTCGACCACCAGAAAAGCCAGCGTGGAGTCTGACAGCAGTTCATCCAAACTCCCGACAACCGGGGATAGCGGCGCGTAGCCCTCCCCTGGCAGGTCCTCGAAGATGCTGGCAATGCCCTCCAGACGCAGAGGTTCATCTGCGAGTACACCCACTCGAATCGGTACGGATTCGCGGATCGAATACATCAAGCGCCTTCCGGCAGATTACAAGGGGACTCAGCCCCCAGGCTTAACGGAGGTCACGCCTCCGATTCGCCGCACAACTCGTTCCACTCTCTGAATCAGTCCGACCATTTTCCAAAACGCACTACAGTTTCGGAAGAACAATTCCCTGCTGTCTTTGATATTTCCCCTTGCGATCAGCGTAGCTCACCTCGCAGGGCTCGTCGGAGCGGAAAAACAAAATCTGGCACAGCCCTTCATTGGCATAGACTTTGGCCGGCAGCGGCGTGGTGTTGGAGATCTCCAGTGTCGCGAAACCCTCCCACTCCGGCTCGAATGGCGTCACATTCACAATAATCCCGCAACGCGCATAGGTTGACTTCCCAACACAAATTGTGAGCACATCTCTCGGGATGCGAAAATATTCAACAGAACGCGCCAATGCGAAGGAATTTGGCGGCACTATTACCGAAGCCGCCTGCACCGTGACGAAAGACCGCTCGTCGAATGCTTTCGGGTCGATAACGGTGCTGTTCACATTGGTAAAGATTTTGAACTCATCCGAGACCCGAAGGTCATAACCATACGATGACAACCCGTAAGAGATCACGCCGCGGGATACCTGCTCTTCGCTGAAGGGCTCGATCATGCGGTGCTGGGTGGCCTGCTCCCTGATCCAACGGTCGCTCTGAATCGACATGCGTCTCCCGATTCCGGTCTGACTCTCGATTTGGCTCACCACCGGACTTGAGTTTGAAACGGTGAAGAAGCCATCGCCGATTTATCTCATGGAATCCTGCGGCTATTCTCAATATACGGTACTCAATCTTGCATTCGGCGAATGTGGACCGCCTCCCAAGGCGTTAACAGCGGATAATTTCCTGAAAAATGTTGAGCAAAGATGTTTTTTGGCGATTCCAGTGTTCCACAGAGGCTCTAAATCCTGTAGCATCACTACCGTAGGTCGTGGTAGAGTCATTCCAGACAGGCCAGCGAGGTACCCCCCTTTGATTAAACAGGACATCGTGCATCATGTGATCGAGCGCACCGGCCTCTCCCGAGCCAAGGCGGAGACTGCCGTAGACACCGTCTTCGAGGGTCTCAAGCAGGCGCTCACTGCAGGCGAGCGCATTGAATTGCGCGGGTTTGGCGTTTTCAGCGTCCGAGCTCGCAAAACCGGCATCGGCCGCAATCCGCGCACCGGTACCGAGGTCAGCATCACCCCCGGCAAGGCCGTGCGTTTCAAGCCAGGCAAGGAGCTGCACGCGCTCGAGATCGGCGCACTGCCCGCCAAATGAGCAACTCAACGCCCGTTTGGCGCGTTGAGCTGCTTAAGGGCACGTCAGTGATTCATGGTCTTGACTTTCAGAACTAGAGAAAGCTCCTGTTCACAAGAGAGCTCTTCTTCATCCTTTCTCGATAGGATTGCTATCGTTCTTCCCGCCGAGGATATTACGGTTCATGGCTGGCGAGTGGCCGCATCAGCTTCGTCTGCAAGCAACTGCAGCGCCTTGAAAAACGCACTCGACTGCCCTCTGAAAAGCCCACTGGCAGCCAAGCCCGCCACCGCTGCTTTCGCGCCGGCAAATTTGTCAGTCAGTGGACGGATTGTGGCGCAACGGGGAAGCGTCGGACTGATGAATTCAGCCGGGACGGGGAAGATCAGGCTCGGCTGAATCAGCGGATTGGGCGGATTGGTGAAGAAGTTGGGAAAAGTCAGGCCCGTGTCCGTGACCGGGGCAACTGGCGCCTGCACGCCATTGCCGGCAAAATCAACCCATTCCAGGAAGTGAGCGATCTCATCTCCGCCGATGCCCAAAGTAATTTGAAGCACCTCCGCGCTGCTTACCTTCTGGCTCATGGCTGCATAGAGGCTGGAGCCTCCCTGCTCGATCATGCCAAAATGGAAGGCCGCCGTATTCGCGATCACCTGGATGTGATTTGAGTCCTCAAAATCGGCATCGGTAATGGGAATCGCAGTCCGGTCGGTGATAGTAACAGCTTGCGGAAATGTTGCGCCGAAATCTGGATTGGTGGTACTACGGTACCGGACGAACCAACTCGTATCGACATTGAGATGCATGAGATTCGTCAATCTCCCAATGTCCTGCGCCCCGGTGGCTGTGCTGCCTGGCAGATTGCGAAACTCATCCAGGTTAACTGGTTCCGCGCCCTTCGACTCAAGATAGCCGTTAAGGAAGGTTGCGTGACTTACTTCATCCAGCGTGTTGCTGGCTATGTATTGCGGCCCGTCGGAATCGAGGTTTGAGAGAGCAACCTGATATGCGTTTAAAGGTTCGTTCGGATCCACTTCGATGGGAAGCTGGTCATTAATGCCGCCAAGCTCCGCATATTGTGTCCATAGGTCGGACTCAAGCAATTCTGCCGCCGCCAGAAAGCGCAGAATCGCAATATCGCCTTTCGTCGGAGCTCCGCTGCTGCTCTGACCGTAAGCGGGCAATCCCCTGCCCAACAACCCGGCGCCTAATGTAGCGGCGCCACCCACCAGCAATCCGCCCTTTAACACAGAACGGCGATTCACTGGTCCCTGCAAAGTCGCTTTTGATTCTCTCACAGGTTCTCCTCCTTTTGACTATGGAATGCACATAGCTAACAGCCTCCATACGACCGACAATAGGCGGAGATAGAGTTTGAGTTGTCATAGGGATGTCAGTTGATTGTCGAGGATATATGAATAACTTGTAACTGTAACGTTGAGCATGACTGCTGTAAAATAACTGAAATGTCGAGCCGAGATAGAATCTAAGTCCGAATTGTAATCGGCACGGAATAATTCAGAGAAAGGGAATAACTTATTCCGCTGACAAACGTCAACCAATTGTCGGCGTGCTGATTTATCAGCCTTCACATCAGCCGCAGCGCATCCACGTCCACCACGAGATTCCTGCGCGGAATCCCCGCCTCGTCCGCATGGGCCAGCATCCCGCGCAGCGCCGCATTCAGCGCCTTGCGCGAGGCGGCTTTCAAAATCAGGTGAAAGCGATAGACGCCTTTGATGCGTGCGATGGGCGCGGTGCAGGGTCCAAGCACGCGAACGCCTTCCGGCGCCGACTTCTGGAACCACTTGCCCAGCGCAGCCGACCAGCCCGCCGCTTCCGGCAGCTTCTCCGATTGCACCAGCACATTGGCCAGCACGCCGAAGGGCGGATAGTGCATCCACCGCCGGTACTTCAGTTCCTGTTCGACGAACTTCGCATAATCATGCCGGCTCGCGGCCAGAATCGCATAGTGGTCCGGGTAGTAGGTCTGCACGACGACCCGTCCCGGTAACTCGCCCCGCCCTGCCCGGCCAGAAACTTGAGTCATGAGCTGAAAGACCCGCTCGGCAGAGCGGAAGTCCGGCATCGAGAGGGCATAGTCGCAGCCCACGACACCTACCAATGTAATTCCGTGAACATCGTGCCCTTTGGCGATCATCTGCGTCCCCACCAGCAGGTTGATCTCACCCGAATGCAGCCGCGCCAAAAGCCTTTCCAAATCGCCTCGTCCGCGGACCGTATCCCGATCCATGCGCCCGATGCGCGCCGTGGGAAAGATCTCGCCCAGCCGCTCTTCCCCTTGTTGAGAACCGGCTCCCAGGTAGTAGAGGTGCTCGCTGTCGCACTTCGGGCACCTCGACGGCACCGTGCGGCTGTAGCCGCAGTAATGGCATTGCAGCCGCTGACCGGCCCGCGCAACTCCTGTCTCGTCGTCCTGCGGCTTGTGGTGCGTGAGCGAAATCGCGCAGTTCTGGCACTCCAGCTTTTCTCCGCAAGCGCGGCAGATCACGGCAAACGAATAGCCACGCCGGTTGAGCAGAATCAGCGCCTGTTCGCCACGATCGAGAGCCAGCCGCGTCTGCTCGACCAGCGCGCGGGAAAAAAGCTGCTCCTCGCCCGTCTCTTGAAACTCCCGCCGCATGTCGATCAGCTCGACCTCTGGCAACGGCCGGTTCATCACCCGGTCCGTCATCTCGATGCGCTGGTACCTGCCCAGTGCCGAGTTCTGCCAACTCTCGAGCGATGGAGTCGCCGAGCCCATCACCACCACCGCCCCCTCCAGCTTGGCCCGCATCACGGCTACATCGCGGGCGTTGTAGCGCGGTGTCTCCTCCTGCTTGTAGCTCTGGTCGTGCTCTTCATCCACCAGGATCAGCCCCAGATTCGGCGTCGGCGCAAAGATCGCCGACCGTGTCCCGACAACGATCGGTGCATCGCCCCTGCGAATCCGCCGCCACTGTTCGCTGCGCTCTTCGGCAGTCAAGGCCGAGTGCAGCAGCGCGACTTTTTCTCCAAAGGCCGCATCCAGCAACCCCACCGACTGCGGCGTCAGTCCAATCTCAGGAACCAGCAGAATCGACGCCAGCCCCCGGTCCAGTGCTCGCTGCATCGCGGCCAGATAAACCGCCGTCTTGCCCGAACCCGTCACCCCGTGCAGCAAAAACGGGTGAAATCCCCCCAGAACCGAAGCCATGCTCGCCAGCGCTTCCATCTGCGGCTCGTTGAGGTGCAGCGGCCCAGCCTGCCCCTGCAGCCCACCCAGACGAAATGCGGCCGCCCGCTCCTCGATCCTCACCAGTCCCCGCCGCACCAGAGTTTGCAGCGTAGAAGAAGGCAGATCCTTGCGGCGCAACTCGGCCAGCGGCAACTGGCCATCACAAGCCGCAAGCTCCGCCAGAATCGCCTGCTGCTTGGCCGTGAGCGCGGGCAGCCGAGCCTCGGGAATCAGCACCGCAAACCGCTCCGTGCGCCGCGCATCGCGCTCGGCCGCCGCCGTCTCGCGCGCAATCCACTTCTTGCGCGTGAGACTGGCCAGCACAGGCAGCGTGGCCGCCGTAGCGGTGCGCAGCGCGGAGACCTTCACCGGCTCTCCCGAAGCCAGCCGCGCGAGCACCCGCCGCTCCATGTCCTGCTCTTCGCGAGAGAGCTTCCCTTTCCGCTTCGCGCCGCTCTTGTTCCCAAAACCAACTCTGGGTGGCCCAGGTCTCGAATTTGAGACCTGGGAATTGTTTGACTCTGCATCCAGCTTTGGCTTCTTCGCGAAGGGTTCGGGCTTCAGCCCGTACATCAATTCAGCCGTTTCACCCTGGGCTTCAGCCCCTGCGATACTCTCTACATAAAGCGGATCGGCCCCCTCCAAGCACTCCGCCAGCACATCCCGTCCCAGGTCTGTAATCCGGTAATACGCTGTCCGCCGCACCTCCGCCATCAGCGGCAGCATCCCCCGCAACACCTCGCCCAGCGGCGCCAGATAGTATTGTGCCATCCATTCGCCCAGGGCCATCAACGGCTCACTCAGCAGCGGCTCCTCGTCCAGAACCGCCTCCAGAGCCCGCGCCTCAAAATCCGCCGGAGACCTGTCGCTCAGCCCAGTCACCACCCCGATCAGCTTTTCATTCCTGAAGGGCGCGATCACCCGCGCTCCCCGTAGCGGCCGCTGTCCCTCCGCCACCGCGTAGGTAAACACGCGGTCGAGCGGAACAGGCAAAGCGACTTCGCAGTAGTCAGGCATGGTCGGCAAGACTCAGTGTAGGGGATGGGGTGCCGCGCAAAAGCCGTCCTGTGCATATCGCCTCCCTTGATTCATTTTTTCTCCGAAAAGTGCGGGCGCTACTGACGGATGGGTGCCCCATCCTTTCTCCTTTTTCCTGGCGAAAGGGTGGGATACCTCGAAATCCGAAGGTTGTTCGCAATCGGGCTCTTCATTCAACAGTTGCGGGTGCCCCACCCTCGCCGCGTCTTTGTTTTTGCGGCTAGGGTGGGATCCCTCGAACCCGAAGGGCGCATACAACCGGGCTTTTCATTCAACAGTTGCAATCCCGCCCGTTCGCGCTACAATTCGTGCTGATGACACCTCAAATCTCCACCACCGCCGCCAGCCTCCCCGCCGCCTCGAACTCCACCCACCCCATCACCATGTCCATCGACATTGGCGGCTCCAAGCTCAAGGCCATCCTGCAGGACGCGGCCGGCAAGCCGATCGGCGAACGGCAGCGCGTCCTCACGCCGGCCGTCCCCACCCCCGATGCAGTCCTGACCTGCCTCGATGAACTGCGCAAGCTGCTGCCCGGCTTTGATCGCGTCTCGGTTGGGTTTCCGGGCGTCGTCAAACACGGCTGCACCTATCTCGGCTTCAATCTTCATCCGCTCTGGGCCACCGGCTTCCCACTGCAGGCCGAACTCGAAAAGCGCTGGCACAAGCCCGTCCGCGTCGGCAACGACGCCGATGTCGCCGGCTACGGAGCCATCAAGGGCCACGGCGTCGAGCTGGTCCTCACCCTCGGCACCGGCATGGGCGCGGCTCTGTTCACCAACGGCCACCTCGTCCCCGGCCTCGAACTCGGCCACCACCCCTGGCGCAAAAAGGGCATGACCTACGAGGACTACCTCGGCCAGCGCGGCCTCGACAAATTTGGCAAAGCCCGCTGGAACGACTTCATCGAGGCAGCCATCAAGCAGACCGAAGCCCTCTTCAACTGGGACCACCTCTACATCGGCGGCGGCAACACCAAGAAAATCACCTTCACCCCCGGCCCCAATGTGAGCATAGTCTCCAACGAAACCGGCCTCCTAGGCGGCGTAGTCCTCTGGCGCGATCAGGGCTAAGTGGAAATCAATGGCTCTCATGCCGCAGATGCGAGACCTGTGGCACCCGGCCACTAAGACACTTGACACGCGTGCCGGGACGCGCGGAGAATGGCGACCCAGGAAAACAAAATGGAAATTACGAAGTTTATGGCCATGGGCTGCTTCCTGCTTGCAGTCCCGCAAGGAATCGACGCATGTCTGCGGCTGCATGATCGTCTTAGCGCGAAAAGGTGGGGGACAAAGGCGACTGCACCTAATGGTTTTCGCACATTTTTGGCTGTCCTCTTATTGGCAGGCACATTCCTGACGATTGGCCTTGGCTCATGGCTCTGGATAAATCCCATGAAGCCTGTTGTTGTAGAGAAGCCCGTCACAATTGAGAGGTTGATTCCCTGCCCAACGCCACCGCCCACGAAATCAGGGAACGCCACGACTAAAGGGGCAAATAGCCCGGCGAGTACTGGGAGCGGCAACAGCTTCAATTACGGTTCACCTGCACCCACGCAACCCCAGAATCAACCTTCAAAGAAAGAGTGAAACATGCGATACGGTGCGATATTTCTGTTTGCCCTCTGCGCTTGTGGGTGGGGACAGACGACTACCACTGGAAGAGCGGGCACAAATGGATCGTGCAGTCCTGCCAATACGGGAAACAACAACGTGTTTGTCATTAGCTGCCCCGTAGACCCGGCACAGGGAAAGAAGATCCTCGAAATCTTGAACAGGATACTTGAGGATCGAATTGATCCCAAAGTTGTGATGGCAAAACTGGACGACATAAGGAAAGCGTTGCCACCACCGCGGCGAGAACTATCAGACTATCAAGTCAAAGAATTCGCATACGAATTGGCGGGAGTCAAATCCGCCGTAACGCTAATTGCGGCTGCGAGTTCAGATGACATTGCGCCCTTATTCCAAAGGATCTGCCAAGCGGCGCAGGACGCTCAGTGGGGCTGCATGCAATGGCAATACGGTGATATTAAAACGGGCGCAGGAATGCCCTCCGGCAAAGGAATAAGTTGCTACGCGAGCAATTGGAAACTAGGAGATGCCGCTCGTCTGAAAGCGGCAATGGCAGCAGTGAACCTAGACTGTGAGACAAACATCACCGGATCTTACACATGGGGCGGAGCAACGATGAACGGGGGCGGGCTAACAATCGTGGTCGGAACCCCATCTCCTTAACCTCTCGGTTAGCCGTAATACTGTTCACTTAATAATCCTAATGGCTTTTTTGATGTCAATCGAAGGCATGGGCTTACCGTGTCGGGGTCGGAGCGGAAAATTGCTCATCTTGCGCTTGACGCCGCGGAAGTTGCGG
>JBEKOA010000145.1:0-11816 GCA_049522255.1 Occallatibacter sp. | reverse complement strand
GAGCGCCCGCGATTGTGGGGCTTTTATCGAAACAGGCTCTATCGTGTGTTGCCTGCCTATCTGGTGGTGCTGGCAACTTACATTGTTCTTCCGGTCTGGCGCGAATCGCCAAGTCTTCCGCCTCTTTGGCAGTTACTCACCTTTACTCAGAATCTCTTTGTCGATTATCGAGTCGACCAGGCCTTCTCGCACGTTTGGTCCCTTTGCATCGAGGAGCACTTCTATCTGTTTCTGCCGCTCGTCGTTCTTTTTGCGATGCGCAAACCATCCGTCAGAAAGACCGTGGCCGTGCTGGGCGGCCTGGTGTTGTTTGGAATTTGTGTTCGAGCCTTTGTTCTCTTTCACGCGCTTCGTCCGCTGGGGTCTGCCGGTCAGTCCTTTGGCCTTGAGTACATCGAGCGAATCTACTACCCGACTTACAGCCGCCTCGACGGATTGCTTGCAGGGGTCACGCTTGCCCTGATAAGAGCCTTTCGCCCAATTTGGTGGAGTGCGTTGGCCAGAAGGGGACACACGCTTTTCTGTTTGGGTCTGGGAATGGTTGGCGTTGCAGCCTGGCTCTTCAAAGACCGCTGGATTTCCGTTACGGGCGCCTCTGCCTTCGGAACCGTGATCGGATTCCCCTTGCTGGCTCTGGGCCTGGGACTTCTTGTAGCGTCCGCGCTGAGCACAAACGGCCTCTTGAGCAGAGTCAAAGTTCCCGGAGCCAGGCTGATCGCCACTCTCGCCTACAGCCTGTACCTCACGCATAAGGAATTGATCCATCTTGTGGACCTTTGCTTTCCCGCCATCGCACAAGTAAACCTCTTTCTGTGGCTTGGTGTTTATGCGGTCTTTTGTCTGATTGTTGCGGCTGCGCTCTATCTTTGCGTCGAACGGCCGTTCCTGATTCTTCGGGATCGCGGCTCGACTTCCGGGCGGAGCGAGAGAGTTGCTGCTCGATTGACGGTCAGTCCCTAACGTAGTTTCTCGCGCACTTCGGTGCGGACGAGATAAAGGAAAAAGACCAGATTGAGCAGGCCTTGGATTGCATAGGGAAAGTCGTGGCTGGCGGCAAACTTCCAGAGGAAGAGAGCCACCAGCAGAACCATGGCGGCCAGTGTGAGCGCCCAGGCCCAGCGCAGCAGCTTTAGCAATCCCAGGCCTGCCGCGATAAACAGAGCTGAGAAGAAAAGGAAAATCGGCTGAACCTGCCCGCCGGCAACGCCCAGAATGTTGATGCCGGCCAGCACCATCATGTAGAGGCTCACGGCAACCAATCCAGGCAATCGCAGAAGAGTCAGGTTGCGTTCCTTTGCCACAGAAGCGACGGGCCCTTTCGCGGCTTCGCCGGGCCCTTCATGGGGACTTGAGTCGTTGATTTCGTGGTTGGTCATAGTGAGTGCAGATAGGCCAGCAGATCGCTAAGTTGGTTGTCGGTCAGTTGCGTGGCGGGCATCATTCCCCGGCCATGCACGATGGTAAACGTCAGACGTTCATCGGTTGGCGGCGCGCCCGAGGGCATGGCCTTGACCTTGGTGATGGCCTGCAAGCCGGGTCCCTTCATCCCTTTGGTGGTGGTGGGATAGTGGCATTTGGCGCAGGCCTGATGGTAGACCTGAGCGCCGCGCGCCTCCTCGATGGTCCAAAGCGCCTCGGGCTTTGAGGCAGGCAGCGAACGGCAACCGGACAGCGCCGCGGCCAGGAACCCGGCAAGGGCCAGGGCGGGAGTGAGTGCGGCAAGGGAGAAAACCAGGAAACGAGTGCGCATCTGGCTCTGATGATACAGGGTTAGAGTATTGGCACGGTTTCTACAAAGTGGTCTCGTGATTTCCCACCCTAGCCGCAAAAACAAGGACGCGGCGAGGGTTGGGCACCCGAGCTTCGCGTGCTCCGAGGAGTTCTAGTCAGCCGCGGCGATGGCTTCGGCGATGCGGTCGATGGCTTCAAGTTCAACATCGCTCCCAGGGCGGTGGCCGTTGACCAGGATGGAGAAAGCAAGCGTCTTGCCACTGGCCGTGGTCAGGTAGCCGGAGAGGGAATTCGCTTCAGTGTGTGTGCCGGTCTTGGCCCACAGATGTCCCTTGAGCGGAGATGTCTTGAAACGGTTGATCAGTGTGCCGTCCACTCCGGCGACGGGCAGAGTATCGCGCCATGGCGCGCCCCAGGGCTGGCGCGAGGCGTAGGCCAGCAACTGCGTAAAGGCGCGCGGGGCCATGCGATCGTCGGTGCTCATGCCTGAGCCGTCATAAAAGTAAAAGTCGTCGTCGTCGATGCCAGCGTTTAATAGGAACTGGCGCACCACGCGTGTGCCCTGGGCAAAGCTGCCGTCTGCGCCATGCACTTTGCCGAGCAGGCGCAGCAGCAGTTCGGTATGCAGGTTTTGGCTTGTCTTGTTGATGACGGCGATGTCCTGAGCAACTGGGACGGAGACGTGAGTGGCCAGCACCTTTCTGTTCTCAAGCGGCGCGATGACGGTGGTGAGATCGGAGGGGGTCAGCTTCAGTGGCTGGGCGCGCTCGTCGGCAAAATCGATGGTTCCATTCGAGAGCTTGTGGCGGGAGACGGGGCTGCCGTTTACCGCGACGCCTCGGTTGCGGAGCGCCTCCTTGAAGGCCGCGGCGGTATACTCCGCGGGGTCTTCGACGGCCAGGCTGGCATGGAAGCCTTCAGGGGCCACGGTGCCCCAGGCGCGCACCATCAGGCTGCCGGGACGGTGTTCGAGGCCGGGATGAGCGATTTCGCCCCTGGGAGCGGCGGTCATCGAGTTGTCAAGGGTGTAGTAGTCCAGATCCGGCGTCCACTCGCCGGCAGGTGGTGCTGGCGGGGCCGCGGGGGTCGAGGTTCCCGCAGCCGCGGCACTGTTGCCCGCAAGCCCCGTTTCCGCAACAGGTCCGGCGGTGATCGTCAATTCGATTGTGTTTTCGTTGAAGGTGAGCGCGGAGACGGGTGCGCCGTAGCTCCATTGCATGTCGTTCCAGGCCCATGAGGTCCCGTAAGGCTCATCGAGAAAGAAGCTGTCGTCGCCCACAACGCTGCCCTCGACGGTGCGCACGCCGGACTGCTCAACTTGCTCGGCCAGCAGATTGAGCACATCCATGGACTTTGGCTTCTGAGCCTGCTCGGTCTCGGCGGGCTGGACAGAGGGATTGATTGATGCCGGGCTCGCCGTCGTTTCAGGTGGATGGTAGGGGTAGATGCGAGCGCTCAGCGTGGGGTCGCCCGAGCCCAGCAGGATCAGGTCTCCATGCAGCAGGCCCTGGTCGTCTACTTCGCCACTGGCGACGACATTTGTAGTCCAGGTGAGGGTTTCTACGGGCAGCAGGGCATAAGCGGCGGCGGTGGTGACGAGCTTGGCGTTCGATGCCGGGACAAAGAGACGGCCCTCGTTCAATCCGTAGATGGGCTGGCCGTCAAGCGCGGCCACGCTGATGCCGAACTCCGCGTGGCTCAGAAGCGGGTCGGAGAGAATCGTCTGGATGCGCTCGGCGAGCGGGCCTTTGGCCTGAACAGCGTGAGCCGGAGCGGTGTGCGCAGAATGTGCCGCGGGACGCTGCTCCTGAGCCTGGGCATCGAGCCCGGCGGCGGGGGCTAGGGCGAGAGCCAAAAGAAGCGTGGGGAATCGACGAAGACCAGCCATGCAAGGAGTTTAGCAGGGGAGAAGGAGATTGCAGCGTACCATCGAGACGTGATTCTTGTTTCGTGAAAAGGCCGGCGAGACTGAGTGGGCCTTTCGGAGTTCAACGAGGACGGACAAAGAAAAATGACAGATTTCAGCCGAATGGTGACTTCCTGGCGACTACGCACGCGCACCATCGAGCTCGGCCGGCGGACGCTGGTGATGGGCGTGGTGAATATCACGCCGGACTCGTTCAGCGACGGCGGGGCTTTTCTCGCTCCTGACGCGGCTGTGGCGCATGCGCTCTCATTGTTGGACGAAGGGGCTGACTTGCTTGACCTGGGTGCGGAGAGCACGCGGCCAGGTTCGCGGACGGGCGGAGCTGCCGGCAGCGAGCTGACCCCTGGTGTCTGCCCCAACGACAAAAATCCGTCGTTGAGTGCCCAGGCTGTCAGTAGTGACGAAGAGCTGGCGCGGCTATTGCCTGTGCTTGAAGGAATCCTCAAGGCGAGGCCGGATGCAACCCTCTCGGTGGATACTTATAAGGCGGCGACGGCGCGGGCAGCGCTAAATGCCGGCGCGGAAATTATCAACGATGTGAGCGGATTCTTCTGGGACTCGGAAATGGCTCCAGTCTGCGCCGAGGCAGGCTGCGGGGTGGTGCTGATGCACACGCGGGGACGGCCTGAGCAATGGCGCGCGCAGCCGCGGCTGGAGCCGGATGAATTGCTGGACACCGTGCGCGAAGGTCTGGCGGAGAGCCTGAAAGTAGCCTCTGTCGGAGGCATTCTGCCGGAGGCTGTGGTGCTTGATGCTGGCTACGGCTTTGGGAAGCGCTTTGATGAGAACTTCGTCCTGCTTGCCCGCCAGGCGGAGTTAATGGATTTGGGCCGGCCTCTGCTTGCCGGGGTCAGCCGGAAGTCGTTCCTGGGCCGGGCGCTCGCGCCGCTTTATGCCGGCAGCGACGCGCCTGTTGAATCCCGCGAGACGGCGAGCGTGGCGGCGCTGGTGGCGTCAATTCTGCATGGTGCTTCCATCGTGCGTGTACACGCCGTGCGTCCGGCTGTGGAGGCGGCGCTCATCGCCGATGCGGTGCTGGCTGGCGGGACGACGACCGGCTAGCATGGACTATGATGGTTTGTTCCAGCTCTGCTTGATTTGCAAGGGCTGTTTCGCGGCTGGGATTTGATCGTCGCCCGAGAAAAGGCGCGTCGACCCCGCCCAAGCCATCGCATTCGAGAGATGGATCGATAGGAGATTCCGATGTCAGAGAGTTCGCGCGGCGCAATGGTGACCCGTTCGGTTTTGATTGCACGGCTGGTGGGGCTTTGCATCTATGTCTGGGCCTTCTTTCTGCCGGCGGTCCGCGAGGTTGCTACAGCCGGCAATGACGCGCCCGAGATGCTGCGAGGCTCCCGCTGCGCATGGGTCACCCTGGTGAACACGCTGAACCCGGAGATGTGGCACTCGAAGGACTTTCTGGCCGTTCTAAGCGGCTGGATCAATCCGCTGATGGTGCTCTACCTGATCTTTCTGCTCTTTCCCATCTTTCGCTGGCCTCGCCGCATCGTGGCCGGAATCATCGTGCTGTTCATCTTCGCAACGTGGGTTCTGTTTGTCCTTTATCCGCTGGTTCCGCTTGTTGGTCACTTCCTTTGGATCGTGGGAATTCTGCTGATTCTGGCCGGCGAGGTCTTTGGGCGGGAAAAGGCAGACTCTCGGGCGGCTTGAGAAGCTCTATTGCTGACGAGCAAGACGGTAGAGGACGTGACGCCGCAGGGGATGGCCACCAGGCATGCTTGGGTGGTCGAAATCGTCGGCGGAATTGTGAGTCATGCCAAGCTTCTCCATCACCCGGCGTGAGCGCAAGTTTTCAGGAACCGTAAACGAGACAAGGTTTTCCAGCCCCAGCTCTTTGAAAGCGTGTTGAACCACAGCATTCGCCCCCTCCGTGGCCAGGCCGCGTCCCCAATACTCCGCGCTGAGGCGCCAACCGATTTCGACGGCCGGCATGAATTTCGCATTAAAGGTGGGGACATAGAGGCCGATGTAACCGAGAAAGGCTCCGCCTTCACGAAGCTCGGCGGCGAAAGGGCCGAAGCCGTGCTGCTCGAAGTGCGTTTCAATGTGTGCGATCAACTGATCCGAGGCCTCGGGCGCGAGCAGGCCGGGCATGAACTCCATCACCCGCGGGTCGGCGTTGAGTTGTTGGAAGGGCAGCCGGTCCTCGTCGCGCCAGCGGCGGAGCAGGAGTCGGTCCGTCAGAAGCGAGTGCACCATCCAAGAAAGGCTATCAATTCGCGTGCTTGTCTTCGGCTGCAGCTGCCGGGGGCTGAACCAGGCGAGAATCCAGCCTCCACTTAGTGGTGATGCCCGCTGCCATGATGACCGCCGGAATGACCACCCCCGCCCGAGTGGCCCTTGCTGAAGCTCTTGCCGCTGCTGTAGCTCTTTGCAGAGTGCCCGCCACCATAGGCGTAGGATCTCTCGGCATTGTGTCCGCCGCCAAAAAGATGAAAGCCGCCGGAGTGGGCTGATTTGGGTTCCGCGAAGCCGCGCCCCGCTGAGGCGGAGTAAGACCTATTGCCAGAATAGGAGCGCTGGACGAAATCGCCTCGCTCCGGTCCAGGCGCCGATGCGTTCCAGTTCTGCTGCGGGTTGGCATAAGCGGTGGCGGGGCGGCTTGCGTAATTCTGGCCAAGGTTGCCATAAAAGCCGGTGCCATAGCCGGTCCGGCCTTCGGCTTGTTCCCTGGCGGTCATGGGTGCCGCAGCCTGAAAGTGATTGTACGGTTGTGGCGCGGAGCGGTTGTCATAAGTCTGCTGCGCAGGGTAGCCGCGGGAGGGAAATTCATCGGAGCGGTACCCTGCATAGGAGCGGGTCTGCGAGCCGCTTTCAGAACCTCTGGCGGGCTCGCGAGCGAAGACCTGCCGGCTGAATTCCGTGGCCGGTCGGCCATAACCTGCCTGTGGTCTGCTATTTGAGGCCCACTGTCGGGAGTTCCCTTCGGGCTGAGGCCTGTGGTTTGGTGGAAGGCCCCAATGAGCGACCGAGGTGCTGTTGGATTGGTAATTCGATTGATGGAAGAGGACGGACTGGGTGAGCCAGTTGAGGGCCCAGGTTGCCCAGCCAAAAGGGGTGTGGCTGAAGGTAGACATCGCGATGCCCAGGCCAAATCTTATCGGCGATGAGCCGGCGAGCGAGGCCAGGGAGCCAAACAGCGAAAAGCCCTGATAGGGCGCGACCGGCTGCCCGTAGACGGCCCATGGGTTATAAGCCGGCACGAAGACGATCTGCGGGTTCGTCGGGGCCAGTTGGATGTAGCCCTGGTTATAGCTGACGGCTTCCTGCGGGGTGTTTTCGAGGGTTCCGGCCGCTTGCGCTCGCTGGCGCAGGACCTGCACGGTCTCGAGTACATCCTGGGGCTGGTTGTAATAGGCGTTGCCCAAGTCGGTGGTCCATTGGAGGTTGCGGTCCATCTGGGCCAGCACCTGAGGAAACGCAGTGAGTGCCTTTACGCTGGGATCCCAGGCCTCGGCATCGGCGCCGGCGGCAATCTGGTCTGGCGAGGCGTAGCCCTGAGACTGGAGCCAATGGTCGGCGCCGGCGACCTGCGCGGGATAGGTGGCCGCTGCCAGCACCTGGGCTACGAGCGTGTCCGGATAGAGGGCAATGGGGGCGACCAATTGCTGAAGCTGCTCGGGGGCGAGCGGCTGTGTGGGTTGCGGAGGCTGACTTGACTCCGGACCGCCGGGGTCAAACTGGCTGCTCTGCGGCCAGGTTTCGCCAGGCCCTTGCTGCGCGTGGAGCTTGCCCCGCGCGAGAATGAGCAGAAACGGCACCATAACCAGTGCAACCAGGCGCCGGAGCCTCTGCGAAGCGCCTCCAGTGGACCGCTGGAGCGGGGCGGCATGGGTCATGCAAGTCGGTTGTCTCATGTTCCCTCTCAGTGGTACCCATAGGGTCGCCCAGAAGCGAGACGTATGGACTTCGGCCGCCGCGAACTGGGTCTCCGGCATTAGGGAAAAAAACGGCTGTCTCGTTTAGACCCGGTATGAGGGCGTTAGTTGTGGCCGGAATGCTGAATACTTTGCCAAAGGCGCCTCCATCTTCCGGCAACAGGGATCATGCGCTCAGGGTTTATCATCAAAGGTGGTGCTCCCCCGAGGGGCTTGCGCCTTCATCTTCAGCCCAGGATTCCTTTGCGCGTCTAGAGGAAAGGACCGCCGAGGCTGAGGTGTCACTCTCCAGAAACAGGCACCACACACAGGTTTCAAGGAACGGATACGACATGCGAGCAAAGACGGCGGTAGTGCTGGGCGCCCAGTGGGGCGACGAGGGCAAGGGAAAGATC
This sequence comes from Occallatibacter sp., assembly GCA_049522255.1. Taxonomy (GTDB): domain Bacteria; phylum Acidobacteriota; class Terriglobia; order Terriglobales; family Acidobacteriaceae; genus Telmatobacter. The sequence continues at coordinate 3,864 of JBEKOA010000145.1, read as the reverse complement.
GTGGATGTGCTGAGCGAGCGGTTCAACGCCGTGGCGCGCTATGCCGGGGGACACAATGCCGGGCATACGGTGATCTTTGGCGGGCAGAAGTTTGTGCTGCAACTCATCCCTTGTGGAGTCCTGCGACCCGGTTGCCTGGGCGTTATCGGCAACGGCGTGGTGCTAGACCCGATCGCTTTTTTGAAGGAAGTCGCCAAGCTGCGCGCGCTGGGCGTCGGCGTGGATGAGCAGCTTTTTGTGTCAAATCGGGCGCAGGTGATCCTCCCTTATCACCGCATGATCGAGCTGGCCGCTGAGAGCGCGCCGGGACGCAAGAAAATTGGCACCACCAGCCGGGGCATCGGACCGGCTTACGAAGACAAGATGGCGCGCAGCGGCTTGCGCATTGTGGACCTGCTCCGGCCGGAGCTGTTGAAGGCACACATCGAGGCGGCCTGCGCCGAGAAAAACGCGATTGTTCATGCCCTGTTCGGCACCGATCCGCTGGACCCGGCGAAGATCTACGACGAATACGCCGCCGCAGCGGAGCAGGTGCGGCCATTCGTTACCGACACGGGCCGCCTGCTGAACAAGACTCTGCGCGAGGGCGGCAGCGTGATGTTCGAGGGGGCGCAGGGGACGATGCTTGACATCGACCACGGTACCTACCCGTTTGTGACTTCTTCATCGGCCACCGCGGGCGGAGCCGCAACGGGCACTGGCGTGGGGCCGACCGCCATCGGCACGGTGATCTCGGTAACCAAGGCCTACGTCACGCGCGTCGGCGAGGGGCCGTTTCCCACCGAGATTCACGATGCGGTGGGCGACCATCTGCGGGCGCGCGGCATGGAGTATGGCGCGGTGACCGGGCGGCCACGGCGCTGCGGCTGGCTCGATATTCCCTTGCTGCGCTATTCAAATCAGGTGAATGGCGCCGAGTGGCTGGTCATTACCAAGCTGGACGTGCTCGATGAACTGGCAGAGATTCCCATCTGCGTCGGCTACGAGATCGAGGGCCGGGTGACGGACGAGATTCCCGCCGACGTGCAGGGCCTCGAAGCAATCAAGCCGGTTTACACAAAAATGAAAGGCTGGCGGTGCTCGACCGAGGGAATTACGGAGTTTGAAAGATTGCCTGTGGAAGCAAGAGATTATCTGCGTTTTCAGGAACGGGAGAGCGGGGCGAAGATCGGAATGGTATCGACGGGCCCGGACCGGGACCAGACAATGCTCTTGCCGGAGTTTGCCGCGGCTCTCGCCAGCCTTCACGCATAAACTTGAACTGCGCTCGAGAAGGTTCGATGGCCGTGCGTGGCCGGTTCAAACTCTCGGGCGCAAAAAAAGGATACCGCTCTCATGATCAGCTTTGCCGTACGGTTGAAATTTGCCTTGGAAGATCGCGAAGATGTTGCCGGCAGCCTGCGCGCGCTGGCCGCGGCCTCGCGCCAGGAGCCGGGCTGCATCTCCTACATTCCACACTTTCTTGAGGATGAACCGTGCACCGTGCTCATTTATGAGCAGTATCAGGACGCGAAGGCGCTGGCGGCGCATCGCGAGTCCCCACACTTCAAACTCCATGCGGTTGGCGGGCTCTACCAGAAGATGAAGGAGCGGAGCGTGGAAAACCTGATTGCTCTCGTTTGAGCCAAAGGCCGCGTCCAACGTGCGCATGGGCGGAAATCTTGGAATTCACGGGAGATGGATGGAGCGGTGACACATCGCTTACTGAATACGGTTGACCGGCGGCACCGTTCCGGGCTACCATCCCTTACGATCATGCCCGCAGCTATGAATAGCTCCTTCGAGCCGGTCCGCCGCCGAGTGGCGTGCGCTTTGCTCTTCCTTGCCGCGCTTGCGCCGTCGCTCTCTGCCGCGCCCCCTCCTGGCGGTGTGCCCGGGATGCCCAGGGGGCAGAAACACGAGAGCCGCCACGAGATCGAGCAGCTTGAAGAAGCGTGGCGCAACGCCATGCTCAAGTCCGACGCCGCCGCCCTGGACGCCCTGCTGGCGGAAGACTACATGGCCATCACCCCCAGCGGCACCCTGCAATCGAAGGAAGAGGCGCTGGCCAGCCTGCGCAGCGGCGGAATGCACCTCAACTCGGTCACACTCTCCGACCGCAAGATGCGGTTTTATGGAACTACAGCGCTGGTGACCTCCAAAGCCGAGGTGAGCGGAACAACGACCGGCAGAGACATCTCCGGAGCCTTCCGCTATACCCACGTCTACGCGCGGAACAAGCAGGGCGCCTGGAAGATCGTGAGCTTCGAGGCCAACCGCATCCGCGAACCAGGCGAGAAGAAGTAGGCGCGATCTCGGGAGCTCATCTCCTTGTTGGGCCTTGCATTCTCTCTTCATCTCATACAATAGACCGATGCCCGAACTGCCTGAGGTCGAGACGATCGCCCGCGGAGTGAACGAGCGCTTGCATGGCGACCGCATCGTCGAAGTCTGGTTCGGCGGGCATCGCGAGCCCTTCAAGACTCCTGCGGCGCGCCAGGCCAAGGGGCTGGAGGGGCGCTCGATTCTGGCCGTCCATCGCACGGGAAAACACATCGTTTGCGAATTGGGGTCTGCCGACGTTCAACTGGCTTCCAAAAAGTCCCCACCGGCGGAAGGCGCCAAGGAAGGCTCTGTTTTGAAAGGGCACGACTTGAGTCGTGCCGCAAGTGGCTCAACATCAGAGCGGGCTTTAGCCCCTGAGGGAAGAGTCTCATTCGATCCCCCCGTCTCCACACTGCCAGCCGCCCAGTGGATTGTTCATCTGGGCATGACCGGTCGGCTGCTTGTAACCGTTCCCGAGGCTCCGGTGGCCATCCACACCCACGCCCGGCTGAGCCTGGCCAGCGGCCGGGAGCTGCGTTTTGTCGACCCGCGGCGCTTCGGACGGCTGGAGTTTCGCGATCTGAGCCGCAGCTCCGGCTTCAGCGCTCCGGGGGTTGACCCGCTGGAGGTGACGGCAGAGTCATTTGTCGAGATCTTTCACTCCCGCCGTCTCGCGATCAAGGCGGCCCTGCTCAACCAGACGCTACTCTCCGGGGTGGGCAACATCTACGCCGACGAAAGCCTCTTCAGAGCCGGTATTCGCCCTCGGCGGCTCTGTGGCCGGCTGACCAGGGCCGAACTCGAGCGCCTGCGGCAGGCCCTGCATGATGTTTTACTGGATGCCATCCGGCTGGGCGGCTCATCGGTGAGCGATTATGTTGACGCCGACGGCGTGCGCGGCTTCTTCCAACTGGAACACTGCGTTTACCTGCGCACGGGACTTGCCTGCCTCCGCTGCCAGACCTTGATCCGGCGAATTGTGCTGGCGGGACGGGGGACGCATTTCTGTCCGAAGTGCCAAGTGTAGGAAAACGCTGATATGGTTTTTAAGAGTTTTCCTACAGAAAACGTTCCATAATTAATGCTTCTCTCGGCCATCAAGTACCGCAAGTCATTGAAAAAATAGAAAACTAAGTATGGCATCGTGATTGCTATTTAATAGGCGCCAGTGATGTACCGGCTGCGGGGAAGCCCGGCCAGCCCAAATCAGAGAAGACACCCGGCAAGAGCGTCCGCCAATGAGCGGCCTTAAAAGGAGCCGGCCGGGAAAGTCTCAGATCGGTACGGTGGAAAACCACCGGCCACGTATCGTTTGGGAGGCCAGTGACCAGTGCGGGACAGCAGAACGCCACCTGCTTAGGTGGCGTTTCTTGCGTTTAGAGGCCCTGCACTGCCGCATTTGAGAGTGTCACCCATCGGGGCGGATTCCCGGGAGCAACCAGGGCAATCGCATTTCAAAATAGCTCCAATAGCCTGTAGAGGTATCCGTCGTCCCACCCTGCGCGTTTGAACTTTCCGCGCAAGGAGCCTTTTGAACCCTCTTTTTGCATGGCGTTGATG
>JBEKOA010000144.1:0-20728 GCA_049522255.1 Occallatibacter sp. | reverse complement strand
TTGAGCGAGGCGGATCACGACAAGCTCAAAGATACTCTGCATGCGATGGCGGCGCTGCTGATCCGGTCGCGCAATACGGAGAAGACCAGTGAGGTGTTGGAGAAACCTGAAGGCGCAGAGCCAGGGCAACACCCGGATGAGAATACGCCATCACCGCCCGGGCACGGCCGCAATGGATCAGATGCGTTTAGTGGAGCGCGCAGGGTAAATATCAAGCACCAGAAGTTGACCCACGGGGAGCGCTGCCCGGAGTGCGGCAAAGGCAACGTGTATGGGCAGAAAGAGCCAAAGGTGTTAGTACGAGTTATCGGCCAGGCTCCTCTGGCGGCTACAGTCTACTCGCTGGAACGGTTGCGCTGCGGGGCTTGCGGTCAGGTGTTCACGGCACAGGAGCCGGAAGGTGTGGGGCCGGATAAGTACGATGAGACGGCCGCGGCGATGATCGCCCAGCTCAAGTATGGCGCCGGAACTCCGTTCAATCGGCTGGAACAACTGGAGGCACAGATGGGGATTCCGCTGCCGGCGGCTACGCAGTGGGAGATCGTCGAAGAAGCAGCGCAGCCGCTCAAGCCGGCGCGGGATGAGTTGATCCGGCAAGCGGCACAGGGCACGGTGGTCCATAACGATGACACCGGCATGCGGGTGCTCATGCTGCAGCGTGATCCCAAGGACGAGCGCACCGGTGTGTTCACCAGCGGCATCGTGTCTGTTGGCGAGGGACACAAGATCGCGCTCTACTTCACTGGCAGCCGGCATGCTGGCGAGAACCTCGCCGAGGTGCTCAAGAAGCGCAGCGCGGAGTTGCCCAGCCCGATTCAAATGTGCGATGCGCTGTCGCGCAATGTGCCGAAGTTGCCTGCGGGCGTGGAGATCCTGTTAGCTAACTGCCTAGCGCACGGTCGTCGGCAGTTCGTGGACGTGGCGGAGAACTTCCCCCATCAATGTCGCTATGTGCTGGAGATGCTGGGCCAGGTTTACGGACACGATGCCGAAGCGCGCGAGCAAGGCCTGACGCCGGACGAGCGGTTGCAGCTTCATCAGCAACGCAGCCGACCGGTGATGGATAAACTGCACGCGTGGCTCGAGGCTCAGTTAGCCGAACGAAGGACGGAGCCGAACTCCGGGTTGGGCCAGGCGATCGGGTATCTGCTGCGGCACTGGCAGCCGCTGACGTTGTTCCTTCGCAAAGCCGGAGCCCCGCTTGATAATAATGTCGCCGAAAGGGCCTTAAAGCGCGCCGTTTTACATCGCAAGAACGCACTCTTCTACCGTACGCTGCATGGCGCGCAAGTCGGCGATCTGTTCATGAGCTTGATCCACACATGTCAGTTATGTGGCGCCAACTCCTTCGACTACCTGGTCGAGTTGCAGCGCCACGCCCGTGAACTGGCTTCCCGCCCTGCGGAGTGGATGCCTTGGAAATATCGCCAGACTCTGGCACGGACTGTGAATCATCCCGAACCTACTCAGAGTTATGATGAATCCCACGTGGCCGAAAAGGATACTCTTCGGCCATGCGCGGGGAGCATCGTGAAATGCCCGTAAAACAAGGGTCCAGCAGCCGGAAATCCGGGAAGGTTTTTGGCCAGGGGCTAAAGGCCGCCAAAACCATCCGTGCCGGTCTCTATGCCCGCGTCTCCACGCAGGATCAGCAGACGCTGCCCATGCAAAACCGCGCCATGCGCGAATATGCCGCCCGACGCAGTTGGACCGTCGCCATGCAAGTAAAGGAAGTCGGCTCTGGAGCAACACAACGGCAACGGCGCGAGGAACTGATGTTAGCGGCACGGCGGCGAGAAATCGATGTTGTCGTGGTGTGGCGGCTGGATCGATGGGGAAGATCTGTCACCGATTTGCTCGCGACGCTGCAGGAACTGGAACATCTCGGCGTCGGCTTCGTGTCGCTGACCGAGGCGCTGGACCTGACCACGCCGGCCGGTCGTGCAATGGCTGGCCTGTTGGCAGTGTTCGCTAGCTTCGAACGCGAAATCCTCGGGGAACGCGTGCGGGCTGGACTCGCTCATGCCCGGCTGAACGGCAAGCGCCTTGGGCGGCCCATAACCGCTGGACTCCATGCCAACCAGATCCGTAAACTACATCGCGCAGGCCTAAGCAAATCTGAAATCTCCCGCCGCCTCAACATCGGTCGCACTTCCGTGCGCCGAATCTTAACATCGGAAAAGGGCTGATATGGCAACGAAGAAGATCGCGAGTTCTCAGGACATCTATCAAATCAAGGTCACTCTGCTTGGCACCAAACCGCCGATCTGGCGCCGTCTGCTTGTTCCCTCGACTCTGACTCTGGCGCGGTTACACGATGTGCTGCAAACCGCGATGGGCTGGGCCGGCGGTCACATGCACGAATTCCGCACCGCTGATCGACACTTCGGGATACCCGACCCTGAAGACCGAAGTATGGGAATGCAAGTGGAAAACGAACGTACTATCAGGCTCAGCAGTGTGCTTCGGAGGGCAGGCGCCAAGCTTATCTACACGTACGATTTCGGCGACAACTGGGAACACGCCGTCGTCTTGGAGAAACTGCTTCCCGCTCAACTCAGTCTCGATCTCGAGTATCCAATCTGCATCGATGGAAAGCTGGCGTGCCCGCCGGACGACTGCGGAGGCATCCCCGGATACTACGAACTTATCGAGGCCCTCGCCGATCCTGAACATGATCGGCACGAAGAAATCAGCGAATGGATAAGCGATGGCTTCGATCCCCAGGCCTTTTCGGTGGAAAACGTCAACCGGATGCTCTCGCCCAAGCGCCGCCCCGGCAAAGCCGCCAAGAATTAAGTCCAGTTCTCTTGATTACGCTCGCTTGCCGAAAACACACAGAATATCGAGCATACGGTCTACATAGCTGCCTATCTGCTCGCTCGGAGTCTCGATCGCCGCACGTTCCGTCTCTGGTCTCGTTTGATTTTCGATATCGAGGGGTGTCGGTATCGTCGCCTCAAAACAGAATGGCCCGGTGATACGCGTGACATTCTTGTCTTCTTCAGGCCGATCGACAAGGACTTCCTCCTCTGCGGGCTCATTGTTTGCAATCGACTTCAATGTCACATGTGGAACTATCCCGCCGACCTCTTCGCCTTTTCGGTTCCGTCGGCGCTGATATTCAAAGCCCGCCGAAGGAGCTTCACCACCGCCTTTGATCTTGTACCAAGGGAAAGTCGCAGTAAGCAGCCTTTGTCGTGCCAGGGCCAGGGGGACACGCGACGTATCGCAAGTGAGCCATCGCCGGCCCCACTGTTCGGCGACAAATGCCGTAGTTCCAGAACCGCAAGTCGGATCGATAACCAAATCTCCTGGATCAGTCGTCATCAAAATGCATCGCTCGATGACTTTTGGAGAGGTCTGAACGACGTAGAGTTTGTCAGAAGCAAATCCCGCGATGCTGGTATCGGTCCAACTATTGGACAGTTGAAAAACCGGGAAATCATCCAAGTATCGAACGTAGTAGAGGCCGCCGGTCGTGGCTTCTAGACGTTTATTCTGGATAAGCCAAGACATTCCGGATTCGCCAGTTTTCCAATATCCTCGCCGTGGTCGGTAAGTCTTTCCGTTGAAATTGACAGGAAAATCTCCAGGCGGCCGTTGACTGGTCAGATTGTCGATCCGGTAAATTCTTGCCCCTTCCGGGATGTTTGCGGTGTCTGCTCGCTCATCGGGCGTCATGGAGCGACGGCTCCCGTCAACTAACTCGACGCGAGTATAGGCACTTGCACCATCACCGCCATAAGCTTTCGCAAGATAAAGGGCCCGATATTTCACCCTTGACTTGTCTCTCGCGTACCACAAAAGGAAATCAGTCGTACTTGCTGTGAGTTCGCTTGTTGCGCTCGTTGTTTTCGCAAAGATGAGAACGGCACAAGCGTTTTCGCTGCCGAACACATCATCGAGCACCTCTCGCACATGATGTAGATTCTCATCGCTGATTTGAACGAATAAGCTGCCGGTCGGGGCGAGCAAGTCTCGCGCGACGGTCAGCCGATCTCGCAGATAAGTCAGATAACTGTGGAGCCCAAGCTCCCATGTATCCCGGTAAGCCTGCACCATCTCTGGCTCACGTGTGAAGTCATCGTCATCGTTATTTTTCACATCGCGCTTGCGCACGAACGGTTGAAAATTCGATCCAAACTTTACTCCATAGGGAGGGTCCATGTAGATCATCTGGACCTGCCCGCCCATTCCCTCGTACTCCAGCAGTGAATTCATCACCACCAGCGAGTCGCCCAGCACCATCCGATTCACCCACTTGTCGAGGTGTTCGTACGGCTTCATGCGCTCCGCCAACGGCCTGCCAGTATCTCCGAAGAGGCTCGCCTGCAGATCTACGCCCGCCCGCTTGTGTCCTTTGAGCGTCTGAAGAATCGCCTGCGTCGAGAGCCGCTCATGGATAAAGAGCGGCAGTGTAGGCACTTCCATTGACAACCGCTCAGCTTTTCCTGCCCATTCAAGAAATGGCTTGCCCAGTCCCTGTAAAGCTTTGACCGCATCCTCCAGGCCGCTTACTGTCGTCAGCACCTCGTTCCCGGTACCGATAAACCGCTTCGGTTCGGGAAAGCGATGGGGAGCCGGCAGCTTTGATGACTCCACAATCAGTCCAAGGAGCCATTCACCCAGAGACCGAGTAGGGCTGTCATCCCAACTGAGCGCCGGGTCCAGGGAACTGTCGTAACGGTAAGTTTTCGGAGCTTTGCGCTTCTTAAACTGAGCCTGCGTGCCCACTTCGGGTCGTGTCGGCGTCTCTTGCGTGTGCTGGTATGGCTCGGCAATTCGGCTGGTCGCAGGGCGCTTTTTACTTGGTGGCATTCGCTCTCTCTCTTCAATGCTCTTAGTCTTACAGCTATCACCGGCTTCGGTAATTGCGGCTTTGGTAACCACAGGCGGGGAGAGATGCCAGGACGCGGTCGGCAGCCTCTCTAAATTCTGTGAATGTGTATCCAGGAGCATCATACAAAGCGGCGGGCAGAGACCGCGAGGAAAAAGCCAACGGTGCTTCGGTGCTCGCTTTGCTTTTGACAGACCGACAGGGGCGGAGCGACCACAGTATTTGGCCATTCAGGCCGCCATGCTCACCCAGGGCGGGCATTTCAGAAGCAGCTATGGGGTCTAAACGACCGACTCCTGCGGCGAGGACGATCTCATGCCGGAGATGATCGTCTTCAGCGTTTCGAGAGGGCCTGGATGATGCCGGTCCAAGTAACGGGCGATCTTCTCATCACCGAACAGGCGGTCGAGATAGGCGCATGTCACCGTTAGTGTGAGGACGTCAGTGCCATAGGTCTCTTCGATTGCCTTCAGGTTTTGAATAATGCCGTCGGTGTCTTCGCCCAGCAGCGTGTCCGCCGCGTCGGCATTGGCCTTGTTTTGGCGTGCAATTGAAGCCTGTGTCAGAAGCGCCGGAGGACTGATGGCGAGCCTGGTCTTTGCAAACGATACAGAATAGTCATTGCGGAGGACCATTAGCTCCACCGTCGCGATCTGTCCAATCGCTTTCATCTTTCGCAGTATCGGGAACAGTTCCAGGCTTAGCTTTTTGTCACGCAACATCTCTACGACCTCTGGGCAAATTCCTTCGAGCATTTGCGCCCGTCTCCGAATTGCCGCAACATCCACGTTCAGCGTAGCGGCGATGCGCTCTTCTGCAACCCCGCTCTTTAGAGCTTCCATGAGCATGAAGTGCTGGGCTACAGGTGGGATGTGGTTAACTCGCTTGTTGTACGTGTAGCTCTCATCGTCCGTGGAAAGGATGCAGTTAACTTCCTCCGTCCCCAATATCTTGAGGGCCTCAAATCTGAGATGTCCATCCAGTAGCAGAAAGCCTTTACCTTCCTGCGGAAATACCACCAGCGGCTCGATTAGGCCGATTTCGCGGACGGAGGAAAGGATTTGTTTGAAAATAGAGGAACGGAGCGCCTCCGCAGTTGCATTCCGCTGTGGAACGATCGAGCTCAGCGGCAGAGTTAGGATGTTGTTCTGAAAAGCAGAACGCAAGTTGGCGGCGGCACGTTTCATTGTTGAAGCCTCCCCGCGAGCTCGGCAGGAATGGACTGGACGCCCTCGGCCTTTAACAAAGTTCGAAAGTGCTCATCTCCAAATAAGATTCGCGCAGCGGAAGTCAACAAAATCAGCCGATCTCTTGTTCGGTTAGCTTTCACAACCAAGGCGGTCTGCTCACGAATCTTCTGCTTGTATTCCTGGACCAGGGATTCGCCGGTAAGCTTGCGATGCCTCGGCGGGGCCTTTCCTAGAAGTCTTTGTTTTTCCAACCTCTGGCTTATAACGCGGCGAGCGGCAGAGATGCGCGCTCCGCGCAGGTCACCTTTCTCGTAAGCCTCGGACAAAGCCCTTGAAATTTCATGATTGTTGCCTGTGGCAATTTCTACAGCAACGCTGAGTGGTATACGACCGGCCTCGACAGCCAAGACAAGAAATTCTTCCCCTTTATCGATGAGGTTGCAAATTCCATAGAGGTACGCCCGATCCAGGCCGAGCTTACGAGCAATTTGCTCGCTTGAGTGCCCCCTCTCACGGAGAACCCGAACCTCGAACAGAATGGCGTGGGTCGATGCCGGCCTTCTGGCTATGTTTTCGACCAGGCTCATCAATTGCCGATCCTGCTCAGGTGCTTCGATGACGATTGCTGGAATGAACATTTCACCAAGCTCGACAAAAGCTTCCATACGCCCTTGTCCGCATACCAGATCGTAGCGTTTGCCGTCGGAAGTTGATTGAGGTCTTTGCGCCACGGTGATAGGCCGTTTCAGACCTACAGTTGCGATGCTTTGAACTACCAATTGCCACTTGAGTCGATTACGCGTTCGTGGGTTTATAATTCGGATCTCTGATATTGGGATCGATTCAACTTGTTGCTCGCTCACGCTACATCCTCCACCGAAATTCTTTTTGCGAGGTTGATAAACAGACTGAGGGTATCGAATCGATACAGATCGAGTGAAACTCCATTGTCAGCCGCAAGACTGAGCCGCTTCCAGAGGAGATCAATGCTCGGAAGCAGATAGTAATCCTTAACGGTCTGATTCCCTGGATTCAATCGAGCGGCTATGGTAATGTCCGGCATTAGGCCGGCATCGAACCTGAGTCGCCAGCGTGGGGACTGGGCTTTTGTCTCCTGACATCTTGAAAGGATGAGAGACGCCGTGTATTCGTTATTGATCGTCAGCAGGTCGGAACGGTCGGCTATGTCTACGTGCGCCCCGGTCGCTCGCAGATCCGCAACAATGATCTGGACCAGATCTTGATGCCGCCGACGCAACTCGCGATTTGCCTCAATAAAGCTCGAATCTCGCCGGTCGCTCCAACCAATGAGTTCGTAAGCTCGATGGAGACCGCCGAATCGCGACATGTAGATTGAACTTGAAGGCATATCTTCTGCTTCATCGATGAGTATTCCCGACAGTTTTCCGCACCTCTCTAACAGAGAACGCAACCGTGAAAGCAAGTCCTCATCTGTCAAGTGAATATGTCGAGCATCGATAATCTGGCGAGCTTGCAAAAAGACATCAGTGGATACGATGGCCTTGAATGCTTCACTACGAGAGATCCACATTTCAGGCGGATTTATCAGGCGTTTCATCTTTAGCTTGTAAGAACGCCGGTTGTACACGTTGGCGCCAACGTACTTAGGGTTCGTAAGAATCTGATGAATCGTCGCTCGCGTCCAAGGTTTTTCCATGTCAGAAAGCACACCCTTGCTGTTGAGATAGAAGGCAAGGTTCTTTTCGGATTCCCCATCCTCGATAAACCGCGAGAACAATTCTCTCACTACCAGAATCTCGGCTTCCGGCCCAGGCACCAGGACAACACGGTCCGTCTGCAAGCTCTTCCGTTCGCCTCTAGCTAATAATCCCTTTTCTCTGCCGTCACGATCAATGAGTTGGCGTCGAAGACCATAGCCAGCAGGGCCACCTTGTCTAAATCCGAGTTCGATGAGACGGCATTGCCCCGCGAAGACTTTAACCGAGAGCTCCCGACTGTACTCTCCAGCCATCGTCCGCTTTAGAGTCTTCATTAGTGCAGACGCCATGCTCCCATCGTTGGCGAACTGCTCGCCGCAATAGTGAACGCGGATACCGGCACGTTTCAAGACATATTCGTGATACGCGCTTTCGTCCGCGTCCTGGAATCGCCCCCAGCGGCTCACATCGTAGACCAAGACGTCCGTGAAGTTGGTTTTTCCTTGCTCAACATCCCTCAGAAGCTGACTTAGCCCATCCCGGCCCGCTAGATTGAGGCCGCTTCGCCCATGGTCATCGTATGTGGCGACGACGTCCATATTGTGAGTGAGGGCATACTTTGTGATGGTGTCAGCCTGATTTTGTGGGGAGTATTGTTGATGTTCTGTTGACATTCGGACGTACTGAGCCGCACGGCTGGTGAGTGAAGGCGAATTGTCAATTTTCGGCAGCATCGGGTGAGATGAAAGGCCATCAACCTCTCCGACACTATGCTTCGTTCATGAATATCAGCTACCGATTTCTGAGTGCGCGAGACAAACAATGGGAATAAGCCAGATCCGTAGCAAGAATTCACAGAGCACTCACTATGATGGACCCCCGTACCCTCCGCTCCGGTGTCCGTCAAGGCTCTCCACTGCGCTTCGACCGCTAGCGCGGCGCTTCGCGGCCTTGACCGACACCTCCGCTCCGGGTGGTGGCTAAATATGAGAAGCATGCGCTTCTCTATTCTCAAGAGAATCGGGCCTTCACTGTTTTTCGGCGGCCGTTGTGACAGTTTGGAGCGTCTTAGGGAAGGCGCGGCGGCACTTCGATAGGCGCGGATGAAGGCAAGGTTACGCTCCTTTACGTTAGAATTGTGTCGTCTTTTGAAAGTTTCATTTCAATACGGCGAACAACCGTTCGCGGAGGTCTTGGTCGGACCTTCGTGTTGCGGAGCAAATCACTTTGGGCAGGAACTCAGACGCCTTGGCAACACAGAGAACAGGTCGAAACGTGAACCGCGAAGGACAGCGCTGGACGGAAGACCGCGCTGGGATGACCCTGCGCTTACCCATCGATCTCCGTGAAGCGGTCACCGAAGAGGCGCGGGTTGCGGGCGATCTTTCGAGGGTGGTTCTTTTCGCCCTCCGCAATGTCGAGCGGACTGATGTGAACATCACTCAGACGCGAAAAGCGGGGTTGCCGTTATCTAAGCCTCAGCTCCTGCATGTCGGGGCAGAAGCTAGGTCCGTGATCCGCGCCTGGGCGGAAGAGGAGGGCGTTAGTGTAAACGCGATTATGGTTAGCGTTCTGAAAGAGTTTTTCAAGCGACTGAGGAAAAGCAAAGCACTCCGAGAGGAGCTGCGGCTAGAGCTGCGGGCACAACGTGGGTTTCTGCCGAGCTGAAAGTTGCCCACGGTTGCGTTTACGGGCGCACTCGCTTGGCTGCTCTTCGCACAGCCTCAACGCTGGTTTTACCTGTTTCCGCTCGCATGGTTCCCAGTTTCGCGTTCGGCGAGAACTGTGGAATTGGCTTTGGTAGGTTTTTGTTGAGCGTGTCGCTGCGCTTCTGCTGAATCTCGCCGCCTTTCGGCGGAGTCTTGTCACGATGACGATTGTCTAATCCTGGTTCCTTCATAAGGTCCTTTCTGCACGAATAATCATTCGGAATTTACCAACTTGCAGTCTCGAATCAGGCGATAGCCGCGAGCGCCTCTATCTCTTCCAGGTCAAGTGTGAAGTCGAATACCATTTGGAGCTCCTCGCCCGCATTGTGATTCTGGTTATAGCTGTCCATATCCCACTTCAGTTGCCTGCAGTCCCCCACAATCTGTTGCCGGCGCTGTTGGAAGGCAATTTCCATATGCTCGCGTGGTGCCGTCCGCATATCGGCCCAAAACGCAGCCTGTCTGCCGTTTCGTTCCACAGTCGCAACATGCTTGACGCGGACGCGGCGACCCTGAGGATCGGTAATATGCTCCTCACGCATTGCACGAGCGATCTCCTCTGCGCAACGGTCCACTACCGTCGAGCGCTGCGGTTCCCAAAGGCCCTGTTCAATGGCCCATATCGCAATGTCGTGCGCCGTCGCGGGAAGAGAATTTCCTGCATCCTCGTATTTCTTTACGATGCGCTGAAGCAGTTCGTTATAAGACATGCTTTTCCCTCGAAAGTGAGATCAGACTACATTGGCCAAAATACTGCCAAAGCCGTCCGTCAGTGCTGCTTCCGTGACAATATGACGCACCTTCGCCAGCATCTCTCTGCTGTGAGAGTACGGAATCGCCTTGCGATGCTGAAGCTGTCCCACCACAATGCCCTGATGCACGTTCAACCGAGCCGATAAGCCCTGAATTTTCGTCTTAGAGAAAAGCGGTCGGACCCTCAAAATGAAGTTATCCAAGTCGCTCTTCTGGATTGAGAAGTCGGCGGCGAACTCATCCGCCCGCTTTTCAATCGTAGGTTTCTCTTCAACTGGCCCCACACCTTCCCCCACGAGATCGATATCGAGCATTCCTCCAACTTCTAGACCGTCCCTGTGCTTCACATGCGCACACTCGTGCAATAGCGTGTGCCAGAACGCATCGATGCGATCGAAACGAAGTGACACTACGATTGCCGGAGACTTATCATTCAGCCACAAACATGCGCCGTCAATTCGGGCCTGCGGAAGAGTTTCAACCACAAGAAATCGAACGCCCGCATCCGCCAAGACCCGCGGCACCTGCCGTGCATCCTCGGGATCGCGGAGCATATTCTTAAATCGCGCAAGGGCAGAGGCAAAACCCACCTCCGAGAACGGCTTTACATCCACCGCGTGTGCAAGTTGGCGTGCACGAAACAGCCATGCCTGCTCTGCGGGACTATGGTCGGCATATGAGGTGGACTTCCGCGCCGCATGAGGCAACAACTGCGGCTGGTCATCAAGAGCTTGAATATGCAGAAAGTCCAGCACACTCTTCTCCAGCACGTCGATGTTCTCTGTCGGCTGAATCCAGTGCCGCCGCATCATCTCTTTAACCGGAGCCTTCTCATACAACTTTGCCCGCCGCGACACGGAGTTGCTGCCATCATGTTTGACCTGTGCCAGCCGGTACGAGCTTTCCAGATTCATCCAGAACTGCGCTCCGGTACTGAAGGCCTCTCCCAACCCCTTTGCCGTTTCCGGCGTGATTGCTCTTTTGCCGGCAATCAGCTCACTAACCAAACGGGGAGGCCGCCCGAGAATCTCTGCAAGTTCAACCTGGCTCCATCCACGCGCTTCGATTTCCTCCCGAATGAACTCACCCGGAGGAAACACCTCTGCCGGAGTTCTCTCCATTACCTCCACGATCATCACCCCTCTCGCTTCATTCAGTGGTAGTCCTCAATGCTGATCACTGCAACGAGCTTGTTGGGGGTCACCCCTTCAAACTCAATGATGAGCCGCCACTGTTTATTCAATCTCATCGAATGCTGGGCGCTACGATTGCCCTTTAATTTCTCAAAATGCAGTGACTTCAAGTTGTAAAAGACCCGTTCGTCTGGAGCTGCCCGGATGACCTGCATTACCTTGCGGTAGGCCGTTACAATCGCCTGGGCAAAGCCAGCGTCGTAGGTCGGGTCCGTCTCCAGCCGATCGAGCTTTTGGTCTTTGAAGCGGACGTCCATTCAACTGCTGCCTCTCTGTGGCTCCGGAGTTCAGTATACACGAATTCCATATAGTAGAATTCGGAAATTCGTACTTTAGAAGATGCGGACTTTTAAAATTGACGTAGGCGCAATGCCAGCTTACAAGGACTTAGGGAGCCACCGGGGTCTTGTAAGTTGTTGAAAAACTTAATGTTGGGACTATGGCATGGAAGAGGTCATCGGTTCGATCCCGATCAGGTCCACCAAAATCCTATTTAAAATCAACTGATTAGGTGCGTATACCATCCGGGGTACTACCGAGGTCTGACGTCAGTTCCCCGACTTCATTTTTGCAATTCCCTTCCCCTTGTGAATCCCCCTGAGAAATGACCCTGCTCTTTTCAGACTTGCTTGTTGCCGCTTCGCTGCCCTTCCAAGCCGGCTTGTTTCTTCTGAGTTGGGTGTTGATCGAGCTGGTAGTTGACGCCACACCCTCTGAAATGATCTGCATGTAGTTGGACTGGCGCAAGCCTAGAAAGCCAGATTGATCAGCGAATGATGCTCCCTATCAAATCTCCGTGTGAGGAATCGGCAGCGCGAGTCGCTCAGAGCGCGGTCGAGCCATGCAGGGGACCTTGGGTGTTGATTGCAACGATCCTCGCTTCCAGCATGGCGTTCATCGACGGGACAGTCGTCAACGTAGCATTGCCCGCATTGCAGAGCGCCCTCCATGCATCGGGGACGGACATTCAATGGGTCGTCGAGTCCTACGCCCTGCTGCTTGCGTCGCTGCTGCTGCTGGGAGGTTCTCTTGGCGATCTCTATGGCCGTCGTAGAATCTTCCTGAGTGGCGTTCTGCTCTTTGCAGTCGGGTCGTCCTGGTGCGGCCTCTCCTCCTCGATCACGTCCCTGATCGCGGCGCGCGGGCTGCAAGGGATAGGAGCGGCGTTGCTGGTCCCGGGAAGCCTGGCCATTATCAGCGCCTCTTATGCTGAGGCCGAGCGCGGGCGGGCGATCGGGACCTGGTCCGGCTTCACGGCGATTACTGCAGCCATCGGGCCGGTCCTGGGCGGATGGTTGGTGGAAAATGCGTCGTGGCGATGGGTCTTCTTCATCAATCTTCCAATCGCGGTCATCGTAATCTCGATTTCACTTTGGCGGGTTCCGGAGAGTCGCGACGAAGCAGCAAACCAGCGTCTCGATTGGCTGGGCGCTACGCTCGTTACGTTTGGTCTGGGAGCGATCACCTACGCCCTCATCAATGGCTCGGCCACGACATCAGGACCCGAAGCAGTCAATTGGATATTGGGCCTTGCCGGCGTTGGCGCGCTGCTTTGCTTCCTTATCGTCGAATCACGTTCGCCAGCTCCGATGGTCTCTTTGCATCTTTTCCGGTCGAGAGACTTTTCCGGGGCCAACCTGCTTACGTTCCTGCTCTACGCGCCACTGGGCGGCATCTTGTTTTTCTTTCCTCTTGATCTGATTCAAGTCCAGCGTTACTCGGCGACACAGGCCGGTGCCGCTCTGCTTCCGCTCATCGTACTGATATTCCTGCTCTCCCGCTGGTCCGGAGGCCTGGTAGCTCGATATGGCGCGAGGCTGCCGCTCACGGTTGGGTCATTTACCGCGGCGGCAGGCTTCGCGCTCTTTCTAAGGCCGGGAATCGGAGGTGCATACTGGAACACGTTTTTCCCGGCGGTGGTTGTTCTGGGCATCGGCATGGCTGTCAGTGTCGCTCCGCTTACGACGGCGGTGATGGAATCGGTCCCTTCGAGCGTGGCCGGCATCGCATCCGGAGTCAACAACGCAGTGTCGCGCACGGCTGGACTATTGGCCATCGCAGTCTTTGGTCTCGTCCTCTCAGCCGGATTCAACCGCACGCTCAACCGCAGTCTCTCGCGGATGCAACTGTCTCCCACAGTGCGCCAAAGCGTCGAGGTGCAGAGATCGAAACTGGCGGGGGCTCAAATCGGAGAACCGGTTGTCATGCACGCCTTCGATGAAGCATTCGTTTCCGGATATCGCGATGTGATCTGGATCTCTGTCGGAATGGCGCTTCTCAGCACGTTGAGCGCTCAAATGATCCGATCGAAGAAGCGCAGTGTGCGCGTGCGCGGCTGAGAATGCAAGCACTTGCGTCTACTGGGATCATAAGAGCGGTTATCATGAAGCCAACGATTCAAAGTCCGGCTGAATAACTCTGCTTATCGTGAACCGTTTAGATTCGGCTGCTGGACCGATAGACAAGAAAGCACCGATCGATACCATTGTCCAATAGATTCGTCTTTACGTTTCTGGAATAATAGGCGAGACTTATCGGATTTGAGTCTGCCCGCACCGAGTGCTGCGCAAATTGGTTACGCGGGTCGCGATTCAAGAAATGCTCTCGGATGGAGTTCTCTGCGTCGGATTCGAGAGGTTACGGGCAAATAGATAAATGAGGAGTATTCAAATCAAACGGGCCTACGAGGAGCCCCACCGCGAGGACGGGACTCGGATCCTCGTCGATCGGCTTTGGCCGCGAGGCCTGACGAAAGAGAAGGCGAGAGTCGATCTTTGGCTAAAGGACGTGGCGCCAAGCACGGAACTTCGAAAATGGTTTGCACACGACCCAACCAAGTGGGCAGAGTTTCGGTCGCGCTACATCGAGGAACTTAAGAGGAACAGTGAACAGCTCTCGCTTTTGAGACAAGAGGCTGCCAAAGGGACTGTTACTTTAGTCTATGGCGCCAAAGATCAGCAGCACAATGAAGCCGTGATCCTGCAGAGACTCCTCACCGCGAAATGAACTCGCTTTTCGCGCGCACGCGCTGCCGCCTCCATCGACTCTTCGCAACCGCCAATTAGTGATTCCACACCGGTCTTAAGAAGCTGATGAGAGGCGCACTCTAGAACCGACTCCACTTATTGACCGCGGAGGGCAACCGCCTCGAATAGCTCCCTATAGGCGTCTGTCAATTTGTCGATGGGGAAAGCGCGGTTCAGGCCGCTCGGACTCGGTAATACCCAGACCACAGATCCGCCGAGTGTTGTTGGCTGTAATCCCCAGGAAAGGTTACGCTGGTTGAGAAACACTGAACACGCCGGCTTTCCCAGGAACGCCAGATATCTGGGCCTGTACTTCGCGATTTTGCGCTCAAAAACTGGCTGGGCAGCGATGTAGTCGGCTCGACTGAGGTCTGTTGCCCTGACTGTCGGCCGAGCAACTGCAGAGGTGATTCCGCACCCATAATCGAGCAAGAGGCGTGCCTCTTCCGGTTCAAATTGCCTGGCAGTAAAGCCAGCGAGGTGAAGCACGCGCCAAAAGCGGTTGCTTCGGTTCGCGAAGTGGAGTCCGACTGCAGCCGATCGCATTCCCGGATTGATTCCACAGAAGACTACGTTCAGGGACGTCGAAATTATCTCAGTCAGGCCCATTCGATCCCCTCAGATTAGGAGACAGTTCTTAAGGACAGAATAACGCCCGCAGCCAGGACCCCTCTCACCCGCTCATTACCTCACAAGGTGACTGCCCGGCTTGGCATGAGAGCGAAAAGTGGTTGACGATTTTTATGTCCGTCATTCTCTGAGCAATTTCTTGGGCCCGCTTACGGATTCACTTCCACGTTCGTAGAACCGTAATAAACGGCCAGCTCCCTGAGTCAGACCGATGCGCACGCTTTTGCCGATCGGACCAGTCTTGCGCGCCGTCTCAGCCAGCCAAAGCGGAGAACGTGCACCGCACATGTCCAATCCATCCTGCCGGAGGTCAACCTGCAAAGCCTTAGTTAATCGTCCCGGGCCCCTTCCTATATCGAGCCATTGTTTCCTTTTATGTATGCTATTCATGAGTTCGAAACCGCCAAGAGGCTCAATAGAGCGTAACAAGACTCCTGCACCAACTCCGGTCCTTTCGCTTGTGACATTCAACAGGAACGAGACGCCATAAGCGAGATACACATACGCGTGTCCTCGTTCAAGGAAGAGGGAGCCATTGCGTGGTGTCCTTCCCCGGAAAGCATGTCCAGCTGCGTCACCAACGGGATAAGCCTCAGTTTCGACAATGCGACCGCTTAGCCTTCCGTTCGCAGTGTCATGAACGATGACCTTGCCAATCAAATAGCGGGCTAATTTCACAGTGTCGACAGGAAGATCTGCACGCAAAACACGTTGAGGTCCGCCACTAGTATCGATTCGCACCGGTAACTTTGATGCAGAAGGCATTGATCCACTCAACAGACTTTATGCGATGCTCGCCAGCGAGATCCGGTCAGATTCGACGAGACCCTTTGATTGGGCCAGAGGTCAGGCGACGAATCAATTGGACAAAAGTACCGATCGACACCTTGGTATCAACCGGAGTAATCATGATTTCTTAGATCGATAGCCAAGGCCCCAAGCGCTCCTGGCGCATTGCAGTGGACAATTGCGAACAATGAGACTCGACAGCGGAATGGTACCGGGGGCTAGGTGGTGATATGAAAAGACTTTGCATCCTTACGGTCGGCCATTCGACGCTTGTGAAGAGTGCAGCTTGCGCCGATATGCGGTCCGATAAAGTATTTCGGTATAATGGCTTCCTTAGTGTTACCGGTGCGGAACCAAGTCTTCCCCAGTAAACACACTTGGTCGATGAGACGCATCGAGTCCCCATCTGATTGAAAACCCTGGGCCATTCGGTCCTGACAACAAGAGTGTTCTCAATGGCAGAGCATTCCGAGTACCTATTGGAGCCGCTTCGTGAGGGGGCGGCCTTCACTCTTTACCGCGGCAGAGAGCGCGGCAACCCCATGCCGATCCTGGCAGTGGTGGTTGCTGCTGAACAGCCCTCACCGCAGAGTCTCCGCCAGCTCGAGCACGAATACTCGCTTGCGACCGAATTCGATTCGGCATGGGCAGTCCAGCCGCTCGCGCTGACTCGCTACCAAGGGCGAGCGGTCCTCATTCTTAAGGATCCAGGTGGCCAACCCCTGGATCGGGTAATCGAGCAGCACGAGGGACAACCGATCGATCTTACTCGCTTCTTGCGAATAGCCATCGGTTTGGCGGCAGCACTTAGCCAAGCCCACCGGCAAGGCCTCATCCATAAGGACGTCAAGCCTGCGAACGCACTAGTCGACGACTCCGGGAACGTGTGGCTCACCGGCTTCGGGGTCGCGTCCAAACTGCGATACGAGCGTCTGGTACCCGTACCGCCGGAGATCATTGCCGGCACTCTTGCCTACATGTCGCCTGAACAGACCGGGCGCATGAACCGATCAGTCGATTCCCGGAGCGATCTCTATTCGTTGGGCGTTACTTTGTATCAGATGCTTACCGGCGTGCTCCCATTCGCTGCCGCCGATCCTCTGGAATGGGTCCATTGTCACATCGCACGTCAGCCAGTGGCGCCTGTCGATCGTCGGGGGGTTCCCAAGCCGCTGTCTGACCTCATCATGAAGCTCCTCGCCAAAAATGCCGAGGAGCGTTACCAGACCTCTGCGGGCCTCGAAGCCGATCTTCGGCGGTGCCAGGCGGAATGGCAGTCGCATGGCCGCATCGATCCATTCTCTCTGGGCGCGGACGATTTGTCGGACCGATTGCTGATACCCGAGAAGCTGTACGGAAGGGAGCGCGAGGTCGATGCTCTGCTTGCGGCATTCGACCGGGTCGTGGCGCATGGAACTGCCGAGCTGGTGCTTGTTTCTGGTTATTCCGGCGTCGGCAAATCTTCCGTTGTGAACGAGCTGCACAAAGTGCTGGTTCCACCGCGCGGGCTTTTCGCCGCAGGCAAGTTCGACCAGTACAAGCGCGACATACCTTACGCTACGCTGGCACAGGCCTTCCAGATGCTGGTACGTCAGATCCTGGTCAAGAGCGAAGCCGAGGTGGATCATTGGCGTCGCTCCCTTCTGGAGGCGTTGGGGTCGAATGGCCAACTGATCGTCGACGTTATCCCCGAAGTCGAATTCGTTATCGGCAAACAACCGCCTGTGGCAGAACTGCCACCGAAAGAAGCGCGAGGGCGTTTCCAATTGGTGTTTCAGCGTTTCCTCCAGACCTTCGCGACATCGGAGCATCCCCTCGCGCTGTTCCTCGACGATCTGCAATGGCTGGACACGGCCACTCTTGAACTGCTGGAGCACCTGCTTACCGATTCGGAGGTGCGGCATGTGATGCTGATCGGAGCCTACCGCAACAACGAGGTTAATTCATCTCATCCGCTCATGGGGACGCTGACCGCAATCCGCGATGCTGGAGCGAAGACGCAGGAAATCGTGCTGACGCCACTCGGACAGGAAGATGTCGAGCGGTTGGTCTCCGATTCTCTGCGCTGCGACCGGAAAGCTGCCGGTCTTCTGGCACAATTGGTCCATGAAAAGACCCGGGGCAATCCTTTCTTCGCGATCCAGTTCATCACGGAGCTGGAGGAGGAGGGCTTGCTGTGGTTCGAACCGACTGTTGCGACTTGGCGGTGGGACGTTGATCGCATTCACGCAAAAGGCTACACAGCCAACGTGGTGGACCTGATGGTCGGAAAGCTGGGCCGATTTCCAAATGCGACGCAGGAGTGCTTGAAACAACTCGCCTGCTTGGGGAACAGCGCTGAGTTCCAACTGCTTCGAACTGTATACGAAGATTCAAAAGAAGAAATGCATGATCAACTCTGGGAAGCCGTTCGCGCAGGCCTCATTTTTCGCTCAGCTGACTCTTATCGCTTTCTTCATGACCGAGTCCAGGAAGCTGCCTACTTATTGATTCCGGAGCAACAACGCGCTCACATGCATTTGCGCATCGGGAGAATTCTCACGGAGAACACCCCACAAGAGCGCCTTGAAGAAGCGATTTTCGACATCGCAAATCAACTCAACCGTGGCTCACGTCTCATCACTGATGTCGGCGAGCGTGAGCGAGCAGCTGGCCTGAATCTAGTCGCTGGCAAACGGGCGAAAGCATCCACGGCGTATGCCTCGGCACTGAATTACCTTCATGCCGGTCGTTCGCTACTAAGTGAGCAGACTTGGAATCGCAACTACGATCTGATTTTCTCGATTGAGTCTCTGATGGCCGAATGCGAACTGCACACTGCAGACATGGCCGCAGCTGAAGGCCGCCTGACTATGTTGGCGCAGCATGCCAGGAGCCGCCACGATCTCGCGGTTGTGGCGAGATTGCGGATCACCCTCTATACGACCTTGGATCGCAGCGACCGCGCCATCGACGTGTTTCTCGATTACCTTCGCCGCAATGGCACGGATTGGTCGCCGCATCCGACGCGCGACGACGTCATCCAGGAGTACAACCGGATCTGGTCGTTGGTCGGCGACCGTCAAATCGAGGACCTCGTAGACTTGCCTCTGATCGAGGATCCCGATGTCCTCGATATGCTCGATGTGTTCACCGAAATCGTTCATCCGGCTATGTTTTTCGATGAGAATCTATCCACGCTCGTAGTCTTCCGCATGGCGAGTCTTTGCCTCGATCACGGTACCTGCGACGCGTCGTGTTTCGGCTATATCTGGTTTGGGATGTTCGCAGGGCCGCGCTTTAACAATTACAAAGATGGCTTCCGATTCGGCCAGCTAGGCTACGATCTCGTCGAAAAGCGCAACCTGACTCGCTACCAGGCGAGAACGTACACTTCGTTTGGCACTCTAACACCTTGGGCAAAGCATGCCTTGAAGGGACGTGAATTAATCCGGCGTGCGTTCGATGTCGCATATCGAACTGGGGATCTCACGTTCTCAGCCTATAGCTGGCATTCGTTGATCACCAATTATTTGGCAGTGGGTGACCCTCTTTCCGCTGTGCAATCCGAGGCGGAAAAGGGCCTCGACTTCGTAACGAAAGCCGGTTTTGGGTTAGTGGTTGAGAATAGCAAGGCGCAATTAGGTCTCATACGCACACTTCGCGGGATGACTCCGACCTTTGGTTGCTTTGACGGCGACGACTATAACGAATCGGACACCGAACAGCGTTTTGCAAGTAATCCGTTGCTGGTTCTATCTGAATTCTTCTATTGGACTCGAAAGTTGCAGGCCAGATTCTTCGCTGGAGACTACACCTCGGCTGTCGAGGCGTCTCGGCGAGCCCATCAGTTGCTCTGGTCGGCGACATCTCAGGTGGAAACGGGCGATTTTCGCTTCTATGCCGCCTTGGCCCATGCTGGTGCCTGGAACTCAGCTTCCTCCGAAGAGAGGCAAAAGCATTCTGCCGCTCTTTCCGACCATGGCGGGCAACTCGATATTTGGGCGCTGCATTGCCCCGCAAACTTCGAAACTAAGGCCGCGCTCGCCAACGCGGAGATCGCGCGCATCGAAGGCCGGATGCTCGACGCTGAACATTATTACGAAGTGGCGATCCGTTCGGCTCACGACAGCGGTTTCGCACATTGCGAGGCGGTCGCAAACGAATGTGCAGCGCAGTTTTATTCAGCAAGAGGATTTATTAAAATAGCGCATATATATTTACTGGATGCGCGGGACTGCTATCTGCGTTGGGGCGCGGACGCAAAGGTCCGACAACTCGAAGAGCGTTATCCAATGATCAAGGCAGAGAAGACTGCATCCGACACTGGCACTATTCTCGCCTCGGTTGAACAACTTGACTTGGCGACTGTAATTCGCCTGTCAGAGGCAGTCTCCGGTGAGATCGAGCAGGGGAAGCTGATCAATACGCTCATGCGAGCGGCAATCGAACATGCCGGGGCAGAGCGGGGCCTGTTGATCCTGGTTCGTGACGGCGCGCCGCGCATCGAAGCGGAGGCCACGACACGTCGAGGCAAGATTGAGGTTACGGTTCACCAGGCAGCCATCACTCCGACTGATCTTCCTCAATCCGTGCTGCATTATGTGACCCGGACGCAGGAGAGCATGCTTCTCGATGATGCTTCGGCGGACCACGTATATTCGAAGGACGAATACATCCGCCGGAAGCGCTGCAAGTCAGCTCTGTGCCTGCCAATCGTCAAGCAGAAGAAACTTGTTGGCGCACTCTATCTGGAAAACAATCTGACACCGCGGGTATTCACGCCGGACCGGGTTACTGTACTTCATTTGCTGGCCTCGCAAGCGGCCATTTCACTGGAGAATGCCGCCCTCTATACCGATCTGCAACTCCAGGTCGGTCTGCTGCAGCACCTTCCTGTATCCGCCTGGACGCTCAAGCCTGATGGGACACCGGATTTC
>JBEKOA010000143.1:0-20409 GCA_049522255.1 Occallatibacter sp. | reverse complement strand
GTAAGCGACGCGGAACTGGCTGCGCTGAATCTCAAACGATCCGACTTTCACGGTGAATGGAACTACACCCTCATGCCGTCTCTGAAATAAATAAATCAGTTTATTGTGACGCGATGCCTTAGTTTCAAGCTTTGTCAATTTCATCGCTATGCAGCCCGTTCATCGCGGGCCCCGGCCTATGTGTGGATTGAGTCTCGTGACGTTTCTGAGGTGATGGCTTCAAGGCTCAAGGGCAGGTCGCTTCTCGTCCACGGTTTACAGGTATCCTATCTTCCCTCCCAACTGTTTCCCCGGCTTAGCCGCGTTATTTTCAGCGATTTCCCTGTTTGTAGGCGCGATGTTGCATATTTTGATCTCCTGATTCCGTTCCGTTCTCCCCCGCCAGATCGCTTACTTTTCGCATAGTTGACACGACGGTTTGCGCTCTAGTTGGCGCTGTAGTCGCGTGCTGTGATACGAACTGTTTTTCAAAGCGAATTCTCCATGGAGGAATATATGATGTACTCCCTTTACTTCCTGCCTACAGCGCGGCTGGCAGCGCCGAAGTTTGCGGTTTGGCCGATCAAAGGTTTTGTAGAGCGCGAACTCCGCGACAGGACACCTTCGGTTTCACAACGTCCCTTCCGATCTACGATCGTTCCCGCATCCTCGTCAAGACCGGCGCGGGTCACACGATGGATATCCATCAGCGAGTTCGTGGGGGTTCTCACCCATCGCAGCGATCTCCATGAGACCGATCTTAGAAAGAGCGCTGAGGTAGTTCCGTTTTCGGAACTTACTGCCCCCATCCCTCTCATGGCTCAGTTCGAACCGTACCGGGGATTGGAGCGGCCTTCAGAGAAGATAGCCTCTATGTCCTGGGATCCTTCCGACTTCGATTTCCTTGCGCTTGAGGTGAGTTCCTGGATGGGCGGCTCGTCACTTCTTCACCTTCTTGAAGGCGATCTCAGCATTGGGGAGGTCGCATGAGCAGCCACACCAACGTCCTAAAAAGCACTGGCGAAAGCGCCGTCGGAACTCTGAATGCGGCGCGCATTCGGTTTGCTACAGCGATTCAAGTGGTGTCGGTGGGTCCGGTTGAACGCGGTTGCTGGGTTCATGATGCGCTTTCCGGAAGGCCAAACGCGCGTCTCACAATCGCAACGGATCTTCGACAATTATGGAGCATCTCGACGCAGCAATCCATTCAGGTCGCAATTCTTCACGATACACTCTCCTTGCTCGATTTTGAGGCCGCCAGCAGGTTGATTCGCCGACGGTTTCCTTCTGCAAAGATTCTAGTGGTATCGAGGGAAGAAAGTTTTCTTGAAGATGCGCTATACGACGACCGCGTAGCACCAACCGTAGCACCAACGGTTCTACTGAGAGCCATTGAACGCGTTGCATATGGTTCTGTCCAAACTCCTGGTCCCTCTAAACCGTCGTCATGCCTGGCTGGAAATGCCAGCCAGGCATGACGGGGACGTTCGACGTAACTATTCGCTGAATGCCACGCCACTGAAGGAGGCGACGCCCACTGGGTTTGAGGTCGCTATAGGGGTGAGATCGCCGTGCGAGTCGATTGAGTAGACGGCAACATAAGCGTTGCCACCCGCTGCATAAATCACGGCTAGCCACTTTTGGTCGGGAGATACTGTTATGTCTGTCGGCGATCCCGGCAAGGGCACCGATTTGTAAAACACTCCGCCCTGGCCGTCGCTGAAGAAAATGGAGATCGCGTCGCCCGGGGAGTTGCCCGTATACCAGATGTTTCCCGGCCCTTTGGCCACCCAGCAGGGGGCGTTGACGGGAAACGACGGTGTTGGTCCGGCGATCGGGGTCAGTGCCCGGTCCTCGTCCACAATGGCGAAGCTGTCAGGACTGTGGGCAGGTGTGAAGCCCAAGACGTTTCCCCAGAATGCTTCCCCAAGCGGAACCATGTCCGCATCACTGGGCAGCGGAATTGAGGTACTGGTTCCGCTCAGCATTCCATCGTCATGCGTAAGCGGCAATTGAAGTAGAGATCCCGAGCTCATTGTCACGGCTGCCCAGTTCTCGCCGACCGCTATTTGCGCTGCCGAAGGATCCGTGAGACTCACAACGGGGCCATCCACGAAGCCCCAAGGCCATGCATGACTCTCGGCACAGCTGGCGCCGACAACGAAGAGATGTTCCTGGGTCAATGCGACCGAATCCGGATTCGTGCAATCGGGCGCCAGATCGATCGTCTTTCCAATAGCGATGGAGTTGCCGTACCGCACCAATTGGCTGACGGTGTTTGATCCGTAGTTGGCCACCGCTCCCAGATCGCCCTTGAACTGCAGAATTCCCGCGTTTGTGCTCGCCCCGCCCTTTCCGCCCGTGGGGACTTTCTCTGCTAATGCCAGCGACGGCGTTCCCGCCGTATCCAGTTTGAACACGACGACAGCATTGCCGCTTGCGTTGTTCGTGCTCGTGACGACCAGTGCGCTGCGATTCGACTGGCCGGAAGCGACCAGTGCGCCAGTGAGACATAGCGCCACCAGTGTAAAGCCGGAGCGCCACAGATCAGACATAGGGTGTCTTTGAGAGTTCATTTCGATCTCCTTTAGGGGAATTTGGTGAAAATGATCGCGGTTGCGAGTTTATGCACACACCCCGAACACGGAGCATTTTCACAGATTAGTATTCGATCAGAACCGCTGAAAAGTTACGGTCGGCCATCCGATTTATTCTTCTGTTAAAGACTCTTGGATTTAATCGACTTCGCTTAATTTTCGGACGCTCCTCATCGAACTACTGGGATTCGGCAACACGGCACTGCTTATCGTGTTTGCGTTCCTGTTTCGCGATTATCAAATCGACCACTTCTTCTCCGCCGGCATCGCGTGTTTGGTCGTCGGCTTTCTGCACGCCATTCCCGCGGCGTTACTCGGCTGGTTGCTTATCCGGCGCGGCTTCGCGGTTAACTCCGCGTCCGCGGGATTGGCGGCAGGCACGCTTGGGGCCTGGCCGGAGTGGGAATGCTCGAACTGCATTGCCGAAAATCTTCAGGCCGCTCACGTGCTTGTGTGGCACGTAGCCGTTGTGCCGGTGAGCGGTGCAGCGGGAGCATTGGTGGCTTGGACGTTGCGTTTCTGGGCGGGCTCTCGCCCTCAAGAGCGCATATCTCCCAAATGAGCAAAGGCCAGGGCAGATAGCCACGACAAGGTCTTGGGAGAACTATAGGAAAAGACGAAGCTGCGATTCTGGAAGCAGCATTAAATTGGAGTAAACTGCCAGATCAAGCACGCCATCGCTTGTTGGGACCGATCAATCCACGCATATATCGAAAGATATAGATCGACCTATATCTCCATGCAAATTGCAGTCGTGCCGGAGACATGCCAAGATTTCTAACTTGGAACCCGGCACTGCCACGACTGGTTGACGCCTTAGATATTGCTGGCGTGAGATCCCGCGGACTGCGAGTCCAATCAACATTGCGCCTCGATGGCGCCGTCTTCTTTCCTGAACGGAAGAATGACGATGAAATGGAGTCACGACATGAATTGGTCGAATTTGCTCAAGCGAATCCTAGGATTGCTTGCCTTGGTCGTTCTGTTCACCGCAGCGTATTCGATGGCGGAGAGCGATAAAACCACGGGAAGCGTGAAGGTCCATGTGGACCCAAAACAGGCGTACGTATTTGTGGACGGAAATGCAATTCGCGACGGGAGTCAAAAGATTGCATTGAGTCCCGGAGAGCACAAAATTGGGGTTTACAACGACGGCTACACGCCGGACGTGCGGCAAATAAACATTGAGGCAGGAAAGACGATTGAAATGGATTTTGCTCTGCAAAAAACAGGCGACGAGGTGAGCGGGCCGTTCGGCGATATCGAACTAAAAGGACATCCTCGGGCAGCCGTCTTGCTCAACGGCACCACGCCTGACTATTTTGTCGGACACGTCGACGAGTTCGATAACAACTGGCTGATGCACCAGTGGCTGCTCGTCAACCCGGGAAAGTACCAAGTAACTGTCACTCGAAAAGGCGAGACGATCTGGTCCGGTCCCGTGACTGTTGAAGCCGGGCAGCGCGCGGTCGTCTATCTGAACAATGACGGTCAGATCAAGATGAAGAGCTTCAAGAAGGGCCTAACCCTCGGGCCGCGGCCGCGTTTCTATGCCGGAGTCGCCACTGCGTTGGTGCCTATCGCGCCAGTTACCGCGCAGCTAGCCGCGTCACAGGGTCAGATTGGGTGCGGCCAGCCCGACACCTTAACCTGGAAGGCCTCGGACGCGGTCGCGACATCCATCACCGAGCTTGGCAGCGTGCCGATAAGCGGTGATCGTACTGTCAATCCAACGAAGACGACAACATATGAACTTGTGGCGAAGGGGCCGGGAGGCGAGGTCAAACAAAGTGCAACGGTCGATGTCAATACGCAGCCGACTGCCACGCTCGCGTTCAGCCAGCCAGAAGTGCGCTATCACAAGATTGGCGACAAGGTTGTCGAAGACGGTACGACCACGTTGAATTGGTCAGCTCCTAGCGGAAGCAAAGTGACGGTGCAGCCTCTGGGCAATGTCGCGTCCACCGGCAGTCAGGTCATTCAGGCAAATCCCATGCGCAGCAGCACCGGTCCCGTCGACCAGGACATCACCTACACGCTCAACGTAACCAATGCCTGCGGCGGTACTGCGACTCGAAGCGCGACTTTGCACGTAATCGGCTCCATTGATCCGGCACCGGCGGTCACGCTGGCGAGCCTCTTTTATCCAACAGCCTATCCGGAACGGCGTCACCCCAATGTTGGGCTAGTTGCCAGTGAAAGGAGGGCTCTTCAGGAAGCAGCCGAAACTTTCAAGAACAACACGCAGTATGACTCCCAGAACAGGCTGACGATCGTCGGACACGCAGATGTGCGAGGCTCCAAGAAGTACAATCTTGCGCTAAGTGAGAGACGAGCGAAGCTTGTAGAGAGTCTGCTCCTTTCGCAAGGGATCTCTACTGACAAGCTTCAGACGCAGGCGGAAGGCAAAGACAAGCAGCTTCCTGAGAAAGCGGTCGAGAAGCTTCAGTCGGAAAACCCGGAGCATCCTCAGAAGTGGATGACCAAGCGGGAAAAAGATACCTGGCTTGCCTACAACCGCAGAGTCGACATCATTCTGGAGCCAAAAGGGCAGGAATCAGCGGATCTGTATCCGAACGACGCGCCTGCCGCTCGCATTGTCTGGGAGAGGAAAACACCCAGCCTTAACGCGGTAGAGGCTGCTTCGAGGCTGCCCCAGAAAGGTGAGCTCGCTCAAACGCATACTTCGGGCAACTAGACCTCTTGTGGGGGTGAGCTGATGTCATCTGTTACCTGGTGGGTTCGTGCACGCCGCACAAACCCTCCTCTGATTTTCGGCAATGTCGATGCACAAGGAGAATATAAAATGCGACTTTCCATTAGCGGCGCTGCGATTGCATCCGGCTTGTTATGGGGCTGTGCAATTCTGTTAGTTCAACTCATCAATCTGGCAGACCCAGCATATGGGGCGAACCTTCTGGCTCTGTTAAGGTCCGTATACCCGTGGTTCCATTCGACGCAAGAGGTCACCAGAGTGCTGATCGGTACAGTGGATGGGCTCCTTGACGGCGCGATCGCAGGCGCCCTGTTTGCATGGTTCTATAACATGATGCTTGAACTAAGCAGCAACGAGCATATCTTCAAGAGTCGCCACAGCTAAAGGAATCGGCTGCATCAAATTGTCGGGCGCCCGTGTTAAGACGCAATACTTTACGCGAAAGCTCGCGGTGAGAGTTCTCTGGTCCCCCTCGGAGACTTCCATGAACACGGATTCTAGCGCTCTCAAAACCCCCATTCTGGCGGCAAGGAAATTACCGGAATGGGGGTTGTCTTGTGTGCCGTGGGAGGCACTTTCGAAAACTATGAGGAGTGTAATCTTTACGGAATTGAATCCCGATGCTAGCGTTGAATTGAGGCGCTTTGCCGACCCCGTCTCGCGCCCATGCACGAATCCTGACGGAAGGTTTTTCGGACAATGTCCCCAGACGAGAAACCAGGACGACGGATTATTGGCACCCTCGCCATTGGCGTATTCGTTGCGCTTGCCAGTTTCGCTTTGGATCTCTTCTTCGATCGCAGGGATGGAACTCTGGCCACCAACGCCCTCAATGATCTGATGATTGGCGGTGCGGCTGCATTGCTGGCGCACATCTGGGTATCGCGCCGAGACGCAAAGTTCGTGCAAAACCTCGCCGCCCAAAGGCTGATGAATGAAGCGATCGATAAGGAACGGAAGAGAATAGCCTTGGAAATCCACGATACGGTTGGGCAGGCCCATGCTGGAGCAACGATGCATCTGGAGTTGGCAATCGACTCTCTTGCATCGAATGAAAGAGCCCGAGAACATGTGAGACGCGCCCTTCAGCTTCTGTGTGGAAGCATGACGGAGATGAGGTGCGCGTTGTGGGATCTGTATCCGGAAGAACTGCAAAAACTCGATCTCAGGTGCGCAATAGAGTGCCTGGTCAAAGATCTGACTACAAGTGACGGGTTGGCCGTGCACTTTACTACAGCCGGGTCAATCCGAAGACTACCGTTAGAAACGGAAAGGGCATTACTGAGAATCTGCCAGGAGGCTCTTTCGAACACGGTCAAACATGCACGAGCACAAAAGGTAAAAGTTGTTTTGCGCTTCGCTCCCTATGAGGCGAGGCTCGACATCGAAGACGATGGCCAGGGTTTCCTTCCCCAAGAATCTTCAGAGAGTCTGGGCCTGATCTCAATGAACAATCGTGCTCACTCGGTGGGAGGCGTATGGACGATTCGCAGTGTACCGGGTAGTGGAACCAGCATATCTGTTTCGATCCCGGTTCCTCCCACTATGGATTGAAGGGAAACCGATGAAGAAGGCTTTGTGCATTCATGTCGTGATCGCCGACGATCATTCCATTGTTCGCGAAGGCCTCTCGGCAGTCATCAACCGTGAGCCGGAGATGGAAGTTGTCGCTGAGGCCCGGAACTGGCCTGAAGCTGTGGCCAAGGTTCTTGAATGCCGACCGGAGATCGCGGTCCTTGATCTTCATATGCGCGGGATGGAAGCTGCCGACGGAATCGCGACGATTCGTAAAAAGCTGCCGGCGTCGCGGGTGATTGCGTACTCAGCATTTAGCACGGACGAGGAAGTCTATGAAGTATTCTCTGCTGGGGCGCAGGGGTATGTACTGAAGGGGGAGTCCGGCCGGGAAGACTTGCTCCAATGCATCCGCGCAGTTTCTCGCGGAGAAACATGGGTCCACCCACTTGCCGCTGGAAGACTCGCGGCCCGGGCAACTGCACCAAGCTTGACGCCGAGGGAGATTGACGTTCTTCATCTTATGGTGGTGGGCAAATCCAATAAGGAAATCGGCTCATCACTTGATGTGACGGAGGGAACAGTAAAGGTTCACGTAAACCACATCCTGACAAAGCTGGGTGCGGCCGGGCGTGTCGAAGCCACAATACTTGCTGTTCAACGTGGCTTTGTCCGGCTCATGGGGAATCGGCAGAGCAGAGTGCGCACAGCGAAACACAGCAGTGGAACGTGATCTCACCATTCCTTCTAAAAAGGTCGGGTAAGCTCGTGCGGGTCACCGCGATCTCTGAACATTGGGACTTACCGCGGTCCAATCAGCACCCCGAAGCCTCTGAATCACCCAGAATTGCGACCTCAACATACATGTCAGGCTCAATTTCCAAGACTGTGTGTCAGACCTCCATTACAAAGACCCAATGCAGCAGACCCTCAATCCGCTGGTGCCTCTCGAGCTATTGGATCGTAGACTTGACGCACCGACCCTCTTTCGTCTCTGGCATCTGTCGAGCCTCGATGCCCCCGCGGTCGCAGCAGTATGGTCGCTCGGTCTTGCACAAGCGGCAGGAGTGCAACTGCCAGAATGGGTTCCAGTGCTTCAGTTTCTTGTGACCTGATGCGTCTATATCAGTGACCGCCTTCTGGACGCCCGCGCCGCGTTTCGCGCAAGACAAATACATCGTCTCAGCCAACTCCACCACTTTCACTGGCAGCACCGCTGCGCCTATCTCGCTATTGCCCTTCTAGCCGCGTGCATTGGCGCCTCGATTGTTATCCTCTTTATGCCGTGTGGAGTTCGCGAGCGCGGCCGTGTCCGCAGTGCCGTTCGTCGCCTCGCTTCCATTATCTGGAATTGAACCATTCGCCACTCCGGTGGCTTTTCGCCATGCGCCTAACGCCTCCCGCGGCGCCTGCCAACCTGTTTGCGTTTTCGTTTCTTGCAGCTCTCTCGCCAGTCGAGAAAGTACGCCCCTCCCCCTTCCACCAAGCTGGTGTGTCCGTGACTTGTTGCCGTCGCTTTCCGAAGGTGCTTTCATCACCTCAAATTCAACTCCAGTTCACCATTTTGGACACCAAAATGGACACCATGAAGGTTTAAGCTTTTATCTGGTTGATATTAAAGGGCGGGAGTAGTTCAGTGGCAGAACGTCAGCTTCCCAAGCTGAATGTCGCCGGTTCGATCCCGGTCTCCCGCTCCATAAAATCAACAACTTACAAAGAGATCCGAAAATCTCTGCTCCATTCCTGCTCCGTTCATTTTCAACTCCGTCCTAACTTATTGGAAACAAGCGGTTCATTCTTTTCTTTGATTGCTCCGTTTAGCACGATGACGAATCTTCGCATAAAGCTCCAGAAATCATGTCCTTACGCGCCGTCTGGGACGAATGAATGCCAGCGCGCGGTCGGAAAAGTGGATCAATCTCATTGGTTTGATTTTTTGTAGCATTGCCGCCGGTGCAAGAAGCCTGAGGTCCCAATCTCGACTTGAGTCTCTTGACCTTCGCGCGACGAGAAATCCGCAGTTCCATCGGCGTCTGCGGGGACTGATCCCCGGAGTATCCTCATAATTCTCGCCAAATCAGGTAATTGCCAGCAGAATTAGACCGATTTCATTCTTGAACCGAACTTGCACAGGTATACTTGCACTGTCCCCGAAGGAAGTGTTGTGATGCGCTCTCTTAGCTGCTTCTGGCTTGCCTTGTCGCTTCTCTCTGTCCAGGTGATGGTCTGCTCTGCCGCGGAGCCGTCCCGGACGTTTCAACTTTCTCCCATCGCCTTCGAGACGAATCGTGGTCAAGCGCCACAGAAATACTCCTTCCTCTTTCATCGGGATGGCCTCCGTGCGAAGTTTTTTGCGAACGGCGCCGATCTGGTTCTTTGCGGCAAGAGCGGCTGCGACGAAAAGCTGGCCTTAAGCTTTGTCGGCGCCCATTCCGTTCCGGAGTCGACATCAATACTCACCGGGCACGCCAATTATTTCTTTGGGAATGATTCTTCCCGGTGGATCAGGAATATTCCGCTCTCTTCGGCGATTGAATACAAGGAGCTCTACCCGGGGATCTCGCTGAGTTTTTACGGCAACGGTCAGGAATTGGAGCACGACTTCCGCGTTGCCCCCGGAGCCGATCCCTCGCGTATTGCTCTACGGATCGATGGAGCCATGCGAATTGACCAGAATGGTGATGGCAGTCTGGAGATTCACACGGCGAATGGCGCGCTGACGCTGAAGAAGCCTGTAGCTTACCAGTTGTCCGAGGGAAAGCGCGTTCCTGTGGATGCACGGTTTCTACAGGCCGGCGACGGCTCCATCCAATTTCGCGTGGGTGCCTACGACCCAAAGCGATCCCTCGTGATCGACCCGGTTATTGTCTTCGCATCGTATTTGGGAGGCCAAGGAACCGATCTAGCCACAGCGATCACAACCGATGCCAATGGCGATGTTCTGGTTACTGGCTCTACCACTTCAACTGATTTCCCTACGAGTAATCCTTTGCAATCGTCGTTGGGGACCAACGGCCAGAGCATATTTGTTACAAAGTTCGATCCGACCGGCAAGACGCTTATCTACTCCACTTATCTGGGCGGATCGAGCCAGGCCCTCGGCGCCTCAAGCGCAAGCGGCGGCGCCATCAAGGTGGATGCGAATGGCAATGCAATCGTCGCGGGACTTACTTCTTCAGGCAATTTTCCCGTAGCCGGAGCCGGCACGTCGCTTTCTTGTCAGACTAACGACAACTGTTTTGCTATTGCATCGCTTTCTCCCGATGGCGCCAAGTTGAATTACTCAGGAACGGTTGGCGGTGAGCAAGGTTTTTATACATTTGGTACCGGAGTCAATCTCGCAGTAGATGCTAGCGGCAATGCCTACCTTGCCGGCACCACGGACAATTCCAATTTCCAGATCACGTCCGGCACTCTCGCGACTTCAGTGACGGGTTACCCGTATAACGAAACCTTTGTGCTGAAGGTAGACCCGACTGGGAAGCTCCTTTATTCAACGGTTATCCCTGGGAACGACACAAACTCGACCGACCTCCTTCAGCCGTATACGAATGATTTCATTCCAACCGGCATCGCGGTAGATACCTCGGGCGACGTGACGATTGCAGGCACGACCGGCCTCGGCTTGCCCACAACCGCAGGCGTAGTGGGTCCGCAGTTTCCCAATGCCTATGTGAATGTCGAGAACCCGAGTGCGGGTTTTGTTCTGCAAATCAATCCAACCGCCTCCGCAATCAATTTTGCCAGTTACCTTCCAGGCACGGACTATAACGGCGGACTGACCGTGGGTGCGACAGGTAACCTCTATCTGGCCGGCGGAACGGGAGAAACTAATTTGCCAGTCAGCGCCAATGCCTATCAACAAACCATCACTCCAAATTCGGACGGTCAATACGCAGCTGGGTACATCTTGGAGCTCAATCCGCAGGCAACCAGCGTCGTGGCTGCTACTTATGTGGGAGCGAATTCAGTTTCGCCATACGGGTTTTTAGGTATTGCTCTCGACAGCCAGAGCAATATTTTTGTAGGTGGTCATGTGGATTCGCAAGGCTTTCCTATGCAGAATCCATTTGTCACGGAATGGGAGTATACGGAATTCAGTGCAGATATGGTCCTGGTCGAGATCAGTCCCGATCTGAGCGCTCTCGAGTTTGGAAGTTATCTCAATGCTACTAGCGGCGGCTTCGCGGGTTCGAATTTTGCGGGCCTCGCTATCGATGAATCCAACAATCTGGTCGTCGCCGGAACGACTCTTGCTCTAGATTTCCCTACCACCCCAGGCAGTTTCGAGCCGCAATTGCCGCCTCCTGCCAATCCGCTCGTGGGACTCCAGCATAGCTTCGTGGCCAAGTTCAATATGGCTACTCCTGCGCCCGCGGTCTGCTTCAGTAGCTTCGGCGTGAGCTTCGGCAACGTGCCTGCGAATAGCTCCACAAATCAGACTCTGAACATAACCAACTGCGGCAACGCGTCATTGGACATCTCGTCGTTTACATCGTCCGATCCAACGGTAACTGCGAGCGGAAGCTGCGCGTCCGTTGCGCCCGGCGCGGTCTGCCCGGTTACGCTCACATTTACTCCCGTGAGCAGTAAAGCTACAGGCGGAACTGTCACGGTGACCTCCAATGCTCAGACCATTCCGCAAACTGTGTGGTTCAGCGGCCAGGGAATTGCCCCGGAGATCGTCGCCAACGCAAATCCGCTGTCGTTCGGTCACGTCTTGGTCGGTGCGTCGGCGGTTGACGGCACGTTGATCATCTCCAACGGCGGACAAGCTGCCCTCTCGGTGAGTTCTGTGACGGTGAGCGGCGCCGGCTATTCCCTCGTCAGCAACGGCTGCACGCAGCCTCTTCCAGCCAGCGATCCATATTTTCCTTGCTCAATTGAGATGGCTTTCGCACCGGTGAATTCCGGCACCCAGGTTGGTACTGCTGTCATCACTTCCAACGATCCGACAACACCGCAACTCACTGTCACGCTCACGGGGATGGGCGACGCAATCTATGCTGTGCCTTCCATTAGCTCGATTAGTACATCGACCGTTCTTATCAACAACGGCGCAGTGAATCTCTCGATTTCAGGCGCGAATTTCTATCCCCAATCGGTCGCGCAGCTCAATGGAGTTGCGCTCTCCACGACCTTCCAAAGTAACAGCTCGCTCCAGGCAGTGATTCCAGCCTCAGCCCTTACCGCCATCGGAGAGCAGTACCTCACAGTCGTCAATCCGCTGCCGGGCGGGGGCGTCAGCGCTTCAGTGACGATTACGCCCTACCAGACATTGGTCATCGATCCCTCCGCGCTTGCCTCCATTTCTGGCACAGGAATGCTCTATGCGGCGATACCGGCCGCGGCCACGACGAATCCCAACACCGTCATTCCGATCAGTCCGGCCACCGGTGCGCTCGGCACGCCGATTCCGGTTGGTCAGGATCCCCGCCTGCTTGCGGCCTCGTCCGACGGATCGTATCTCTACGTCGCCAATCAGGCGGATTACACTGTGCAGAGGATCAATCTGCAGACGAATGCGGTCGATCGGACCTTCCCATACTCAACCGGGAATTGCTCGACGTGCTCAAATATGGCGGCAACCGATCTGGAAACCATTCCTGGCAATCCCACAGAGGTGCTGCTTGCGCAGGGCTCCTGGCTATCGCTCTATAATGACTCGGGCCTGGTGAACACCGTTCCAAATCCATATCGCTGCTGCTACGCGGACCCGAATTTTGGCTCCATAGCACTGGCGGGCAATCCACTGACCATCTACGGGCTGCCTTTCACTTATCCCGGGGTTTACTTTCAGGTTGCGGACCTGATGAGTTCCGGATTGCAATATACGTATCCTGCGGTGGGAAGCTATGGTAGTTACACCACTGGTAATCAGGTAGTTTCCGACGGCACTTTGCTCTACACCAGCGCCGGCCAAGTTTGGAATCCAGCGACACAAACGGAGATTGGCACCTTTCCTGTTACATCATTTAACGTAACCTCCTATCCCAACATGCGTGCCCTCACCCTGGATACATCGCTGGGTGAACTCTACTGGATCGGCGATCAGGATTACACCTCACCCAACAGTTCTTCTGCAGGTGTCATCACCGCTTACGGGATGAAGTCCTATGCGATCACCGGGACGTTGGCGTTTCCCCAGATGGACTATCCCGATATGGGCAACCTTGTGCGCTGGGGTACAAACGGCTTGGCATTTATCGGCCCCGGGGCGGGTCTCACGGATCAGGAAGTTTACTTATTGCGCTCAAGCGTAGTGTCTTCTCAGTCCGGTAACCCCACCCCGACGCTTGTGTCGATTTCGCCTGCCTCCGCCA
Organism: Occallatibacter sp.; assembly: GCA_049522255.1. GTDB lineage: Bacteria > Acidobacteriota > Terriglobia > Terriglobales > Acidobacteriaceae > Telmatobacter. The sequence continues at coordinate 7,279 of JBEKOA010000143.1, read as the reverse complement.
ATGCAAGCGGTCCCGCATTCACCCTCACCGTCAACGGGTCTGGCTTCCTATCCGGCTCGGTGATTGAGTGGAATCAAGCGCCGCTCACGACCACCTATGTCAACAGCCAGCAACTCACAGCCACAGTACCGGCATCGGATCTTGCCGCCCCAGGTACAGCACAGGTTGCCGTCTTTAATCCCGCACCGGCAGGAGGAAGTTCCGCGGCCAGCGCCTTCTCAATCAATGGATCCCCTTCGAACCCAGTGCCCGTTCTAACGACTCTCGCGCCCGCTTTCACCAGTGCGGGATCCGCGCCCTTCACGCTAACCGTCAGCGGCTTGGGATTCGTATCTGGTTCGACCGTCTACTGGGGATCGACAGCTCTCAGTACACAGTTCGTAAGCGCAAGCCAGCTCACGGCCCAAGTGCCGGCCACCCAGATCGTATCTTCCGGAATCACCACTCTTACAGTCGAAACCCCGGCACCTGGCGGCGGAACCTCGAACACCTTGCAATTTGAGGTCGACTCGGCCGGCTCCGGATCGGGCCCGACGTTCGGCACAACCTCAGTATCAATCGCTCCCGGCGCCACGGCGAGCTATCCTGTCACGCTGCCATCCTCGGCAACAAATATCTCCGTGACCTGTCTCAATCTTCCCGGCGGCGCCACGTGCAGTTATTCATCCGCGACCGGAACATTGACAATCACTACATCCTCGTCCACGCCCGCCGGGATCTACCAGATTACAGTTGTGTTCACTGAAACACTGCCAGGAGCAGCGGCTGCGTTGCTCCTATTCCCCATCCTCTTGGGGCCACGCACAAGAGGCGGGCGCAATTCGAGATACGCTCGTTTCTGGTTCCTGGCGTGCATTGGATTCCTTATGTTTGTGGCCTTGACAGGGAACGGCTGCGGAGGTGGTGGTGGCGGCGGATCTACGACTCCACCCACTCACCAAGTGACTAGCTCGGGATCGGTTACGCTATCCGTCCAGTAAATGCGTCGACCTGCGACGATGATCGAATCGGCCACTTTCGCCGATCGGCGTTCACGACGACTTTGCTACTGGAAAGTCATCCAGGCTGAACTGATCCCTGCATCTGCCCCATCCTTCCCAGATGCTTTGCCCATGAGTTGATGATCGCCCGCCGATTCTGAAACCTGTCTGCTCCATTTCTGCTCTATTTGATTCCTGTAGAACAGCGCTTTCGAAAACCCCGTATTCTCTATCGCCAGAACGAGATCGAGGTGAACGCCATGTTCTTTGTTTTCAATTGATAACCACATTCCCAAGCTGAATGTCGCCGGTTCGATCCCGGTCTCCCGCTCCATAAAATGAACGAGTTACAGCGAGACCCCCAAACCCCTGCTCCATCCTAGCTTCAATTACATCGGGAACCCTCGCCCATCCCTCCCCACGGGGGGCTCTCCTCGATTGCAAGGCCAAAAAGGCGCTTTCGGGCCAGGTTTCCTTGAGCGGCAATGACGGCGCTTAGCAGAGGCTGGATTCAGCCTTACCCTTGCGATCCGGGTCGCGCATTTTGCAGCGTAACGCGGTAACTCCAAAGTGCGTCAAATGCCGTGGTACTTGCAGTCAATCCAGGAAGATTGCGGCAACGGGCCGATCGTGCGCGATCCAAACGGCGGGAAGTAGCGGCGGACGCATGTATTCGTGCTGAAGCTTTGCAACAGCCGCAAAATCATCCGGCTGCTGGTCCTTCGGTCGAGCGCGGGAAATGGGACGAGCTGCACGAGATCGCTTTTCGCCAGCTCGCCGGCTCGACGCAGACCTTGGCTTTGGACAACCGAATAGCACATGCTGAGATCGATTAACATTGGATCGGCTTACCACAAGGAGCTCGTACGATGAGGAAATTGACGGTACTCTTGTTGCTGGCAGGAATGGCTCTGCCGGCATTTGCGGCAAAGGACATACCAACGACAAAGGTCACAATTGCGCAGTTGGAGCAGGCGTTGGCCGCGGCTCATGGCAAGCCGGACGCGGACCTGGCGCAGCAACTCTCAGGGATGGAGTTGACCGAACGGCTCAGCGCGCCCAGGCTTGCGCGTTTGAACGCCGATCTGTCTGGAGAGAGGGCCAGGCAAGCGCTGGTGATCCTGGCCGATTCGGCGGCATTTCTCGATCTGCCGGCGGTGGAGATTCCCGCCGACACCCCTCCGGACCCAGCCACGGCGCGCCGGATGCTGACCGCGATTGTGGACTATGTGAACAAGACCGTCCCTCAGTTGCCGAATCTCATCGCGGTGCGCGATACGACCCGCTTCGAGGACCAGCCGCAGGAGGATCAGCTAGGTAGAACCGGCATAACCTCACTGGCTGCCATGCCCTTGCACTCCGTAGGCAATTTCAACCTTACGGTGACGTACCGCGACCACAAGGAAGTGGTGGATGAGAAAGCATTGAAGCACGCTCCGAAGACTGGGGGATTGGTGACCGCGGGAGAGTTCGGGCCACTGCTGGGCAGGGTAGTGGGCGATGCGCTCGCGGGCAAGATTACCTGGGGCCGTTGGGAGCGGGGCGTGGGCGGGAAAGAGGCTGTTTTTCACTACACGGTCCCCAGCGAGAAGTCGCACTATAACGTGCAGTTCTGTTGCATCGTTGAAGGGTATAATGCCGACGGCACTTCGAATACCCGCGTATTCAGCGAAAACGACGCCTATCACGGGGAGATTGCCTTCGATCCATCGAGTGGAGCGATTTTGCGCATCTCGATGGAGGCCGAAATGCCAGTCGGCGGACTCGTCTCCAGGGCCGATATTCTGGTCGAGTACAGCCCGACGGGTATTGCGGGGAAAAGCTATATATGCCCGGCGAGAAGTGTCTCCATCTTGCAGGCGCATACGGCGCAGCAGACCGGGGCGTATTCCCGATCGCATTACCAGGGCGCGTCAAAGACCTATCTGAATGACGTGGCATTTGGCCAATATCGCCGCTTTGGTTCCGAGTCTCGGATTCTGGCCGGAGACAGTCAGGAACCGAATATGCCTTCTGGTCCTGGCTCGGCGGATGTCCCAAATTCCCCTATGTCGAGAGGGATAACCCCCCATTGAGCAACAGCAAGGGGAGCCTCAGCGGCTCCCCTTGCTGTTGGTTTGGTTGTCTATTGCTTTATTTCTTGCCTTCCAGTTCATCGGCCAGTGCCCCGGCGCCGTAGAGCTTGCGCAGAGCCTCGATCATGCCGGCTGAATGAACCGCAACCGCACGGTTCTTGCTCCCGTCATAAACAAAATCGCCGGCCAGCGACTCGATGTTGCCATCGAAGATCAGCCCCACAAGTTCACCGTCCTTGTTGACCACGGGCGAACCGGAGTTTCCACCAATAATGTCTCCAGTCGAAACGAAGTTGAGCGGCGTTGCGAGATCCAGCTTGTCGCGTCCGGCCGCTTCTTTGGGCGTCAGGTCGAAGGGCGGCTGATTGCTGAAACTCGCCGCGCGGTCATAGAGCCCGTAAAAAGTGGTGAAGGGAGGGGCGATGGTGCCGTTATAGGGGAAGCCGTCGACCGTGCCATAACTCAGCCGCAGGGTAAAGGTGGCATCGGGATACGCGTCCTTGCCATAGACTGCGAAGCGGGCCTTGCCCAGTTTTTCGCCGGCCGGGATGAGCGCACTCTCGATCTCGTCATGCTCCCAGCGACGGTATTCGCGCGCCAATGCGTCTGTGCGGCGGGCCGCGGCGATCATGGGATCGGTCGAGGCCGCAACGGCTGCCTCGCCTCCATCGAGCAAAGCCTTGCGCACTGCAACATCTGACAGCTTGGTGCCGTCAACCACTGAGTTGACAAAGGTGTTTACGTCGCTGCCCTGAAGCAGCTTGACCAGGTATTCATCGTTCTTGCCCAGCTTCTCCGCGGCGAGGTTGAGCGCCGTGGTCATATAGAGCTTCTCGGTGGAGAGATAGATGGGCGCGGGCGAGAGCAGTTGGAATTTAAGCGATTCGAGTTGGGCATCGTGGTATCCGTCGAGCCGCTCGCCATCGGGCTTCTTGACTTCTGTGACATACTGCACGATCTGGCGCGCAATGGCGAAAAAGCGGCTATCGGTTCTGCGGAAGATCATGGCCTTCTGCCGCGATGCAGCCTTTTCATCGACGGCGGATATGGTTTCCCAAGCGCCTCCGTAGGCCTTCTTCCACTCCGGATTCGCTGCGACACGGGCGCGAAAATCGCTCTCCTCGGCCTGCTTCTTGGCCATGATTCCCTTGTCGTTCAGCGCATCGTAGCGGCCTTGATACACCTTGAGCGAATTCTGCAAGGTCAAGATCATTGTGCTGACCAGGCGCGCCTGCTCCCGGCTTTGAGCGGCAAAGGCCTGTGCGGCGGCAATCCGCCGGCTGAGATATTCAATGTAGGCCGGCTCGATCGAGTTGTGCTCGAACAGCAGTTGATCCATGGTGTCGTCGCGCTGGGTCGAGCCGGGATGGCCGGAGATGAAGATCAACTCGCCCGGCGCTGCGCCCTTGGCGCTCCAATTCAAATAGTTGTCCGTGTGCAGCGGCTTGCCGTTCTCGTAGACGCGGAACAGGGCCATGTCCAGGTCGTAGCGCGGATAGGTGAAGTTATCCGGATCGCCGCCAAAAAAGGCCGCTTGCTGCTCCGGCGCAAAGACCAGCCGTACATCGGTGTACCTCTTGTACTGGTAAAGCCAGTACTCGCCGCCCTGGTAGAACGAGACCACGTCCGAGCGCAGGCCGGTCTTATCCTTGCTCTCCTTTTCAATGGCTGCGATCTCTGCGTCCTGGGCTTTCAGCGCCTTGGTCTCGTCGGCGATACCTTTGGTCGCGCCCTGCACCCGCGCAGTCACGTCCTGCAGGTCGGCGAGCACGTTCACCTCGAGATCGGGGGAGGCCATCTCCGCCTCTGGCGTGGCGGCATAGAAACCGTCGCGCACGTAGTCGTGCTCGGCCGTCGAGTTCTTTTGCAACTGGCCGCGCGCTACGTGGTGGTTGGTCAGTAGCAGGCCGTTGGGACTGACAAACGAGCCCGATCCGCCGTCGTTGAGGCGCACGCTGGCCAAGCGCAGATGGTCCAGCCATGCCTGCGAGGGATGGAAGTTATACTTGGCCGCCAGCTGCTTCAGAGGCGGATTGTCAAAGGTCCACATGCCTTCTTCGGCACGAATCATTGGCGCGGCGGCGACCAGCAATGCGGCCGACAGCAAAACAACGGAACGGATATTACGAGCGAACATTGAGGGCCTCATCATGGGCGGAGTCATTGCAAAAACACGGTAGCTCAACCCACGGCCATTGAACTCTAGGGGTTTTTCCTCAAGAAAAAGCCAATTTCCGGAGTGTCCGAGAGGGTATATCGACCCTGATTTTGCTCCGGCGCGGTCGGCGAGTTCCCCGTGAAAGCTGCTTAACCCGTATCCGCGCCAAGCTCCGACATCCCATCATAATCCTGTGGAGTCAAACGATCCCAATTCCACTTTCAATCTGGCCCTGGGGTTGTGCCAGCTTTCAGTTCGTTCAAGGGGTGATCGTGTTCGTTCCAACATGGATCACGCAGCCAGCGGTTTCGCAGGTGATATTGCTGTAACTTGTGTCGGCGTCGTTGAGCACGGTCAAGTATGAATCTGCAGTCACCACCCACGTGCTGACCGCGTCCAGCGTTAGGCTCACCGCGGTGCTGCCGGAGTTGGCGGCATTGATGGCGCCCGTCAGCGCGGAGGGGTTGGGAGTCGCTGCCGTGTCGGCATTCAGCGTCAAGGCGACCGTACTGTCGACGTCGACAATCACATCGCCTGTTAATGTCTCGCCATAGGCGTTGAACGTGACGTTGCCTCCGTTCGAGCCGGCAATTCCCCATGTTCCGCTGTTCAGCGCCGCGGCCGTCAGCAGAGTTCCATTGCCGTCCACGGCGGTCTGGGTGTAATTGTTCACGGTTACATCGGTCAGCGAAATGGCGGCTGTCGTGTTGGCGACGGCAAAGACTGTTGCCGGATTACTCTGGCCGCTCGCAGTCGAGCCGCTTGCGCACGTCGCCGTTTGAGTCGCATCGCAGGTGTAGGAGATCGAGCCGCCGGTCATGGTGAAGCTGGGTGTGACGCTGGCTGCGGCACCTGAGGTGGCCTGATAGAGCAGAATGCCGCGCTCGCTTCCGTCGCTTCCGGTTTGAATGCCGGTCAGCGATGTGCTGCTGAGCGTCACCGAACCCGCGCCCTCCACGACCACCTCCTCGGCGCCGTTAGCCACGACGCTGCTGCCAGTCGCACTGATTGTGCCGCCCTCGCCCGCATCCATGCCGAACGAATAGGCAGCAAAAGTCTGAACCTCAGCCCCTTGTAAAAGTGTGATGGTCGAGCCGGCGCCATATGCAAAGACGCCGCTGGCAGATTGGTTCACAGGGGAGGTAGTGATGATGCCGCCGTTCACTGTGATGCTGGCTCCCTCGTAGGCCAGCACCGCCGCATCGGTGCCATAGAAGCTCGAATCGAAAGCATTGCTGCCCGCGCCCGAGGAGCTGATCGATGGCGTGGCCAGGGTGACTGTGGTGCCCGCGTTCTGCGCGCAGACCGCGCTTTCATCTACATTTGAGGTCTGGATGGTGGCGTTATCCAGCGGGTTGGCGCCACTGGTGAAAGAATCGGCCGCAGTTTCATTCGAGCTGTTCGCGCTGTCCTGAAAACCGCAGGTCGTCGAGGAATATGAATCGACGGTGAGGGGGACGGCGCTGGAGGTACTCGCTGCATAAGTGGCATCGCCGCTATAGGCTGCTGTAAAGGTGTAAGAGCCGGCTGTCAGAGAAGTTGTGTTGTAAATTGCCAGTCCCGAAGTCAATGTGACGGCGCTTCCCAGCTTTCCCGCGGCGTCACTGAATGTGACCGTTCCTGTTGCCGCCGCGGGCGCGATCTTGGCCGTCAACGTTACGGTTGCCCCGATCTGCGCCGCCGTCAGTGTCGTGGTGCTGGCTGTGGTGCCCGCCGCTGTGACAGTGAGGGTGACGGTGTTGGAGGTACTCGCTGCATACGTGGTATCACCGCTGTAGACAGCCTTCAGCGAATCCGTACCGGCAGCGCTGAAGGTTGGGGCGGGCGAAAGGGTAGCAGTTCCGGAACTCAATGTTGCGGTGCCGAGCGACGTTGTGCCGTTATAAAAAGTGACTGTCCCACTGGGCGTTCCGCTCCCCGTCGAGGGCGCAACGGTAGCCGTCACCGTGACATTTGCGCCTGTACCTTCCGGTTTGGGAGGTGCCGTGAGTGTAGTTGTGCTCGCAGTCGTGCTCGCCGCTGTGACAGTGAGGGTGACGGTGTTGGAGGTACTCGCTGCATACGTG
>JBEKOA010000142.1:0-12130 GCA_049522255.1 Occallatibacter sp. | reverse complement strand
AACGGAACAGCGTAGGTCACGCTGCCTGCGAAACGATGGCGCGAATCGAAGAGCGAGCGTCCATGTTCAGCGGCGAGATTCTGGTTGTTCTGGGGAATGTCAAGTTCCCCGAGGACCATCCAGGGAGCAGGACCGGACATATGAAGGCTTGACGAGTAGTCCAGATCCTTGGAATAGGTGTACGCCAGCGTGTAGTTTAGGTCCTGCGTGCCACGCCGAGTCAGTGATACCTGTGCCGAGTGGAAAGTCGAATTCGCATTTCCTTCAACCAGTCCGGCAGTGCCCAAAGTACAGGTGCCGGTCGTCATCGTACAGCCGGAGTAGAGCCTACGCCGAGGAGAGTTAGCAAAGGTTGCACCGGGTTGATAGATCGCAGGATTAGCTTCAACCAGCCGCGGCAAGCGGGTTCCCTTTGAACCGATGTATCCGATGGACAGGTTCTGTTTACCCAGGCTCTGGTCGACGGTAAGATTCCAATCCTGCGCATAGGGCGGCAGCAGGTGGCTATCGATGGTGAAAGTGGACGCGGGCAGAGCAAACTGACCGGGCGTAAATGGACTGCTTACGGTACCGAGCGGGTTGGCGTAGTTGATCTTTGTATATCCGGTAAGAGTACGGACGACCGTCTGTGGGAGCGCGGAGCTGGTGGCGCGGAACGGCATGCCCACGCCGTTCAGCAGTTCGTCGTAGAAGATGCCGTAGGCGGCACGGATCACCGTGCGGCTGTTGCCCAGCGGATTCCATGCGAAACCGATACGGGGCGCCCAGTCATTTTTGAAGACGGGGGCGATGGTGTCGGGAACACCGTGGTCGCCGGGAAATAGAAGGCCATTTGGAGCGCTGGGGTAAACGGTGGATTGCTTGCCCGGCGCAAACTCCATCATGCGATTATGGATGTCTCTGAACGGTGTCGTGATTTCGTAGCGCGCGCCGTAATTCAAAGTAAGATTCGTGCTGATGCGGTATTCATCCTGTGCGTAGGAGCCCAACTCCCAGCCACGCAGATCGCGCGTGAAGTCGCCCCCGGCCTGAGTAAATATGTCCGGCTTGCCCAGCAGGAAGTTGGCCATCGAGTTGTTAGTGTAGCCCTGAACGGTAAAGGAAAAGGTGCCCGAAGCAAAGTTTGCCTGGTACCCGTTGATCTGCGTCCGGCGGAACTGAGAGCCGAAACTGGTGACATGCTTGCCCTGAGTGTGTGCCAGGTTGGCGCTGAAAGCGTAGTCGTTCTGTGTGCTGTCGCGCGGGTTGATGATCGGGTCGCCCACGTTGGAGTAGCCTTGGGTCATGATCAGCGGCGCGCCCGTGGCGGAGGCCCATGTGGAGGAGTATTCAAAGCCGAATGCCGAGGGTGAGAAGCCGGAGTTGCGCTTATCGAGAATGATGTGGTTCCGGAAGAAGCTGACATTTGCTGTCAGCACCGTATGCGGAGAGAAGGTGTGCGTTTCAGTGAGTCCGCCCAGGTGTGTGTTGGCGGAGTAGCCAACGGGAAACCTTGGAACATCGGCGCCGAGTTCCGAATACGGGCTGCGGAGGTCCGTCGCCGAGTAACTGTAGCGCGCGCTCAAAGAATCCGCGTTCCGTGGCAACCAGTCTGCCTTTATGCCGCCCTGGTCGCTATTGTACTGGCTCAGGTTTGTGGTTTGGGCCAGGTGCGGATTTTCTGGCGTATTGGGAATGGGATAGAACTGGAGGTATTTCGCGGTGATCGTGTTGATCTGACCGGAAAGATCATTGCCGAGCGGCTTGAGTGTGCCATTCAGAAGGATAGGGGCATCGGCCGAGAAGTCGCCACTGCGTTCCGCCACCGTCGGCACCACCACGCCGTGCGTGATGTCCTGATTATCGCGGAGACCTTCGTAGTACGCGAAGAAGTAGGCGTGGTTATGCACCATGGGGCCGCCGATCGTGCCACCGAACTGGTTCTGCTTGAGCTCTTCCTTCCGCGGCGCGAAATAGTTGTTGGCATTGAGCGCGTCGTTGCGCAGGAACTCATACAGCGTTCCATGCACCTGATTCGTGCCTGAACGGGTGACAATGGTGGTGATGCCACCGTTGGTTCCACCGAACTCAGCTGGCGCGGTCGTGGTCAGAATGCGGAATTCAGCCATCGAGTCGGCCGGCGGTCGATATGCGTACCCCCCGTCCATGCGGTTGATGTTGCGCATGCCGTCCACTAGAAAGGTATTGGACTCCGGACGCATCCCGTTGACTTCATAATTTTGTCCAACTCGCCGAAAGTTGTTCTGCACCATCAATCCCGAGGAGGTCGGACGCACTCCAGGCTGAAGAATGCCGAGCTGGGCGAAGCTACGCCCATTGAGTGGCAGATTCGCAATCTCGGTTTCGCTCACCACCGCGCCTTGCGCGATCTCATTGGTTTGCAGTCCAGCGGCCTCAGCACTTACCACCACGGTCTGCTGGTCAGACGCGGGAGCGAGCTGCACAGCAATCTGTGACTGGTTTCCAACATCGAGGTGTATATCCGAGTTAACCCAAACTGCGAAGCCCGAAGATCGTACTTCGACCCGGTAGTCGCCGACGAACAGTTCTTGGAACGAGAACTCACCACGGCTGTCGGTTCGCTCTACGTGCTGCTGCGCAGTGCCGATCGACGTGATCACGACTTCAGCGCCCGGCACAACAGCTTTGGATGCATCCGTGACGACGCCTCTCAAAGAGGCGGTTGCGCTTTGACCCGCGGCATATGGGAGGACCGCTATTGTCAACGCAAAACAGAGAAACAGAGCAATGCGTTTCATGGAATGGCCTCATTACTGGTATTGGTGCAATTCATGCTATTGCGTCGTACGGCATGTGCGGATCGACACAGAGGCGGAGTTGAACATCATCCTTTGGGTGGATAGATACTGATCTTTGCCAACCGACTTCACCTTGTGCTGGAGATCCTTCTGCATCTTCCGGGTGTTGCTTGAATTGAAGTCATCCAGCTACTGATCCTCTGCGCAGTTTGCAATCAACAGCGCGCGCTGGCAGTCCCTCGGCGGGACTGACAGAAATGCGCAAACGCCATTCGCGTTCATGTACGTGGTCAACTTTCCGCCCGCTTCAGTGTTCAGCACTTGTCTCTTTGCCAGACAAGAGTCGAAGTTGCGAGAACAAAGTGTCCGTTAAGATGCCTCCACCCAGAGGAGGATAGAGGTGTCATCCATTCAGTCGGAGACACCAGCACTCAAGTCCGTCAGAATTTGTGACTGAGGGCGATTCCCCGCCCGCGAGGTCACAACTTGGCTTCTTCCTTCTGGATTCGAGCGCTGCGCCGCTCAATTGCAGGCATATTTGGGCTTGCGCTCGCAACCGGTGCGGGGTTGGGCTATGCCCAAAGTCAGCCGCCATCACAATCACCACTTTATGGCGGGAGCGCCTCTTCTGCGCCCCCACAGCAGCAGACAGGCTCGTCCACTGCAGGAGTGTTTGCGCCGGTCCTCGATTCTGAAAAGCGCCCTATCACCGCTGGCGGCTTCGTCAAGAGCGGCCCGGTCATCTTTGATGACATCTCAGAGAAGGCCGGTCTGACTGTATGGCAACACAAGATGGGCACGCCGCAAAAGGCGTACATTCTGGAGACGATCGGCTCTGGCGTGGCGCTGCTGGACTATGACAACGACGGATGGCTCGATATTTACATGGTCAATGGCTCAACCTTCGACGCGTTGACCGGGAAGGTCGAGCCCCCACATGCCGCACTTTTTCATAACAACCACGATGGGACCTTTACAAACGTAGCCGAAAAGGCCGGTGTGACCAACGACCGTTGGGGCTTCGGCGTGGCGGTGGGAGACTACGACAACGACGGGTGGCCCGACCTTTATGTGGGTAACTATGGCAAGAATCGTCTTTACCACAACAACCACGACGGAACGTTTACCGATGTGGCAGAGGCGGCGGGTGTGACGCTGGGCAATTGGTCGACCGGACCGAGCTTTGGCGACTTCGACGGCGACGGGCGCCTCGATCTCTTTGTCCCCGGTTACATTCACTGGGACATGAACAATCTGCCGACAAACGGTTCGAAAGCGGTAGGCTTTGCCAATTGCCAGTTTCGCGGCGTGAAAACGATGTGCGGCCCTCGCGGGTTGCGGGGAGAGCCAGACCACTTGTTCCATAACAACGGAGACGGCACCTTTACCGACGTGAGTGAAAAGGCCGGGGTCAGTGACAAGGGTCTTAATTATGGCTTCTCCTCCACCTTTGTGGATATCGACAACGACGGCAAGGTGGATCTGTTGGTCACTGACGACTCCTCACCGAATTATCTCTACCTGAACAAGGGTGACGGTACCTTTCAGGATGCGAGTTACTACTCCGGATTCGCGCTCAATCAGGACGCGAGAGAGACTGCATCAATGGGACTGGCCGTAGGTGATTTCATGAATAATGGCCGGCTCGATCTCTACACCACGACCTTCTCCGACGACTACAAGACACTCTACCGCAACGACGGCGACGCTAACTTCGTTGACATCACGCCTAAGATGGGGATCGCCGAGCCTACCTATCCTTTCCTGAGTTGGGGGACACAGTTTTTCGATTATGACAATGACGGCTGGAAGGACCTGATGTTCGTCAGTGGACATGTCTATCCTCAGGCCGACCAGAACAACTGGGGTACGTCATGGGCCGAGAGACCACTACTGTTTCACAACCTTGATCATGGCAAGAAGTTTGAGGTGATGCCGGCGGTCGAGGGCACCGGCCTGGCAGACGTAATTCCGGCGAGGGGTGCGGCATTCGGGGATCTCTTCAACGACGGCAAGATCGATGTGGTCATCAATTGCATCGACCATGCGCCCGTGCTGCTACGAAATGTGAATGACGACCACAACCACTGGGTGGGCCTGCTGCTCATCGGCGGAGCGCAGAGCCCACGCGACGCGGTGGGCTCGACCGTCTACTTGACGGCCGGCGGTCTTAAGCAGCGGGGCGACGTGATGAGCGGCGGCAGCTTCGAGTCCTCCAATGATTTTCGCCTGCACTTCGGCTTGGGCGACAGCACAAAGGTAGACAAAGTGGAGATTCGCTGGCCCGACGGAAAGCAGGAGACTTTAGCTCTTCCCGGTGTTGATCGCTACTATGCCATCGAAGAAGGCAAAGGCCTGGTGCCTAGCGTGTATGACGCGATTGCCGCCCAACGTATTGCCAGCAAGACAAACACGACGCATTCAGGCAAGTAGTGCAAACCAGCACAAGAAAAAGAGAGTTAGAAATGACTCGGCTTGAATAGCGATTTCCACCGGAGTCCTTATGGGAAAATTTTCGAGCTTCTTGTTTTTCTCAGCCGCGCTGACCGCGACCGCATATGTAGCATCTCCCGTGCTGGCGCAAACGAATCTTGAAACACAAGCTCCACCCCCGGCATATACGCCTCCACCCAAAGGCGCGCCGCCAGCCGAGGACACACCTGCACAGCGCGAAGCATTGGCGAAGTGGAAAGCGAAAGCCGAGCTCAAGACAGGAGAGGACCGCAAAGCGCACAATGAGGTTGTAATTCCCAGTTACAACTTCCACTATGGTAAAGAAACCCCTTTTACTCCGGGGAACGTACAGGTTCAGGGCGAGGGATTTCTTCAACCCGGCGCGTATCCCACCGCGGAGTATTGCGGCACATGCCATCAGGAGGCCTATAGCCAATGGCGCCAGGCTCTGCACTCAAACGCCTTCCGTACGCCGTTCTATCGCACCAGCGTCAACCTTCTCATTCGAGATAAGACGCGTGGCATTGCTTTTGCCCGTCATTGTGACAGTTGCCATAATCCTATTGGTGTACTGGGCGGCGCGTTGACCGAGGACTCGAAAGTAGACCGCGCCAGATTCGACTCCGACGGATTGACGTGCACGACTTGTCATTCTGTTGTAAGTCTGGATTCAACCAATGGCAACGCCAGTATCAAGATGGGCGTGCCTTCGGTGATCGTAGACGAAAAGGGCGAACGCATTCCGGGCATGGTTCCCTTCGACATGATTCTCAAGCATCCTGAGCGACATTCCCAGGCGGTGATGCATGATTTCCTGCATACGCCGGAGTTTTGCGCCGCTTGCCACAAGGCCAATCTGCCAAATCCGTTGAATGACTACAAGTTCCTTCGCGCCTTCACGGCCTACGACGAGTGGCAGCAGTCGAAGTTCTCGCAACGCAATCCGCTCACCTTCTATACGGCGGACTTTACTACTTGCCAGGGATGCCATATGAAGCGCAACGCAAATGCTCTGCCCGATTATGGCGCAAAGAACGGCACGTTTGCCTCGCACCGGTGGCTGGCCGGCAACACCGCCGTTCCTTTCTATTATGGATTCGATGAGCAGTTGAAAAAGACCATCGACTTTCTGCGCGCGGGGAACTATCTCAACGTAGATATCTTTGCGCTGAAGAAGAGTGGCAGCGACGACATGATTGCACCACTGGGCAAGGCGTCCTATAGCCTCGCTCCTAATGACGCGGTCGAAGCCTATGTAGTCATCCAGAACAAAAACATCGGCCACTCGTTGATTCCCGAAGTACGCGATCTCTATGAAGCTTGGGTCGAATTCACGGTGAAGGACGGTGACGGCAAAGAGATTTATCACAGCGGTTTTCTGAAGCCGGATGGTATGTTGGACCCACGCGCTCACAGCTTCACCAATCGTCCGGTCACAGACGAAGGCGAATTTGTAGACAATCACAAGGTGTGGACGATTCACTCGGTGGCCTACGACAACACAGTCCCCGCCGGCCGTTCGGTGCTGGTGCGTTATCAGTTCCGCTTGCCCGCCAATGCAACAGGTGCCGTCACAGTTACCGCCAAAGTGAATTACCGCCATTTGCGCCAGAGTTACCTCAACAATATCTTCGGCAAGGATCATCCCGCTTATCCTGTTGTTGAGATTGCTTCGCGCAGCCGCGTCTTGAAGATTGGCGATAACGCACCTGAAGCCGATGACCCGGCTGACAATCCTGAGTGGATGCGTTGGAATAATCTTGGCATTGCCCTTCTCGACCAGTTCCAGTACGCCGACGCGGTTCGAGCCTTCACCGAGACCGTGAGACTACGCCCAACCTATGCTGACGCCTACGTCAACATCGGCCTTACCGAAATCGCCTGGGAAAAATATGAGTCAGCCCGCCTGGCTATCCGCAGAGCTCTTGTTCTCGATCCAAAGAGCGCGAGAGCGCATTATTACGATGGCCTGCTGCAACGGCGCGCCGGCAATACAGAGCAGGAGATCGCCGACTTTCGCACGGTGGTCGACATGTTCCCGCAGTCTCGCGATGCGCGGCGCGAGCTTGGCATCACCTATTATCAGCAGAACGACAATTCGGCCGCGCTAGAGCAGTTCGAGGCGCTGCAGAAAATCGATCCCGACGATCTGACGGCGCACTATAACTTGTCGATTCTTTATCGACGCATGGGCAGGCCCAGAGAGGCCGCGGATCAGCAGGCAAAATTTGTCGATAAGAAGGTTGACCCAGGCGCGCCTACCTATTCTCTCAACTTCCTTCGTATACATCCTGAGATATCTGCGGAAAGCATTCCGTGGCACATGCACTCGGATCTCGAAAGCGATGCTGGAGCTCCGAGCAATGGCAGATGATTCGGTTAGCTGGAGGTAGCTTTGCGTAAACTACGACTTATTGCACTTGGAGTTTGTTTGATTGGCTTGCCTGCTTTGTGCCACGCAACGAACAAATGCGCATGGATCAACGAAGCCACGGTCTCCGGACTTCTGGGAGGAGAAGCGGTGGGCGCAGTGACCGAAGCGGCTCCAGGACAGCCTGCCGTCTGTACCTTTACGCAGCAGGGTGACAAGGGCAAGCGTACCCTCCGCGTGACCGTAGAGATCGCTATGGATTCTCACGCGCGACTGGGTGCGATTGCGCTGGAATGTGGGGCCGATGCTGTCCCCTTGAGAGCCATTGGAAACGAGGCGATGATTTGTACCGCCGACGAGGATAAGAAGCGGATGGGCGAGCGCGTCGTCGGGCGGGTCCGCGATCAGGTCTTCACCATCACTATCAGCACCTCACTCAAAAACGATCCCGTCCTGACAAGCGACGCACTTAAGTCCAGAATCTACACAGCAGCCGAGCAGATCTCGGGCAACTTGTTTTGAACCTCCAGCCTTACGAGGAATCGAGGCGTCTGTGCATTCCGCACCCCGAATTAACACGCGCTCGCAGCGCGAGCTTTCGCACTTCGAACATTACGACAGTTAGCTGATTTCTTTCACCTTGATTTCATATTTGAAGTTGTCCGGATCGAATGGATCGATTCGTCCTTCTGATGTTTCGGCCTGTGGATACATGAAGTACACCAGCGGTTTACCGGCGGATCCGGGTAGGTCCACGTCATGAGCATAGTTGTATGCCATCCAATTCATCTCCCATGATCCAAACAAAGACTTGCGAGCCCGCGAGACGATCTCATCGCTCAATGGACGATTTCCGGGAGGTTCTTCCAAAGCCACTTTCCGGACATCGGCTGGGTCAACAGGTACCCATCCATGCTCTTGTAGGTAGACTTCCACGCGACAGTGCTGTCCCTTCGTTGCAATTTCAGTGGCCAGTCCAAGGCTCTTGTAGCCCTGCTCCGATTTTGCGATCCGCAAACCATAGACATGTCGCGCCGGCAAGCCCACCGAGCGGGCCAGACCGACATACAGGGCGTTCAAGTCGGCACATTTGCCGCCCATGTCACCTGACTCCAACATGAATCGAATGTCGCCACGACCACAGCCGCGAACTTTCGGATCGCGGAACGTATTTTCCACCACCCATTCATAAATCGCCCGCGCCTTCTCGATGTCGGTGGCCGCGCCAGCGGTCGCCTTCAGAGCAGTCTGTTTGACAATGCCGTCTGTCGGCACATATTGGGTCGGCCGAAGAAAGTAGTCCAGTTCAGTCCGTGATGCGAGTGGCGCTGTCGACCGGGAGGACAGATCAACGGCATAGTTCTTCAGCGCTACGCGGGTGGTCAGACTCAGCATCGGTCTTGCGTTTGCGGCATACATCGCTGACACGATCCCTAGAGCGCTTTGCTTGTCCTCGCTCAGCTCGCCCGTCCCACCGTCTGCCGTGAAGCGGGTCGAAATTGTCTTTTGATAAGGAGTGTTGCGAATCAGCGGCGCAGGCAGCCAGATGTGACTGACACCGTTGGGCTTCAACAACTCGACCTGGGTGACTACCTCGAAAGTCCGCCATACGCCGGCCGGCAGGTTATGGGCCAACGCCGGCACCGCCCTAGAGAGAGCCCAGCCAGCAACGACCGAGCTATTCGCTCGCAAGAAATCTCGCCGATTCATAAAGTCGCCTTGAAAGAGGAGATAACGATAATCGGTGGGGGATCGGCGGCTGAATCAAGTGCGACAAACTCAACTCAATGCGCTGAACCGATGGTCGACGCTCGACACTTTCACCGCAGCTGCAAGAAACATGATGGCAGTATGTCTGTTGTGCCCGCCTCCACCTGACGGACGAAGCTGAGGCACATCTATTGGTGGAGGTCTACTTACCAAGTCGTCTGCACGGCTCCTAACCCAGGCTGTTTTCTCCCGACTAACCGCTCATTTGATGTATGGGGTTAGAACCCTGGGATCAACCTTTCGATGGATGGCCTAAGGCATTCGCGCCCATTAGACTTTCCGGCATGGCTATCTTGACCGAACCCATCGGCAGCATTCCCCGTCCTGCGCAGCTGCTTCAGGCCATCGCAGCTTCGCAGGCAGGAGAGATCAGTCAGGCGTCACTGGAAGAGGCATACGCTGACGCACTCCGCGACACAATCGAGCGGCTTGAGCAAACCGGGTCACCCGTGATTACAGATGGAGAGCAAACTAAGCCGAGTTTCGCCACCTATCCTCTCTCAGGGCTGAACAACCTTGGTCCGGACGGAGTGACGATTCCCTTTGCCGATGGCCACGTCCGCCAGTTGCCCTGCTTGACCGCGCCGCCCTTTCGCTATGGCGTCCATGCCGCAAGCTATCTTCGGTCGGCTCGCCGCTATACCCAGCGCCCGATAAAGCAAGCAGTTATCGCTGCGTCCGCACTCAGCTTGCTCTATCCATCGAAAGAGATACCGGGTTATTCTCGCGAGGCTTTCCAGGCGGATCTCATCGATGAGGCGGAAACTGATATCCGTGGTGCGCTCGATGCCGGGGCTGCCACTGTTCAGATCGATTTCACCGAAGCCAGACTATCGTTGAAGCTCGATCCCTCGGGCAATCTGCTGCGCAGCTTTATTGAACTCAATAACAAGGTTCTCGCGCGCTTCACTTCTGGCGAGCGTCAGCGCATTGGAGTTCATGTTTGTCCTGGAGGCGACCGCGATTCAACGCACAGCGCGGATGTTGATTATTCGGGGCTGCTGCCAGAACTATTTCAATTGACGGTTGGCCGTTTTTATCTCCAGATGGCCAGCGAGTCGGACAGGAAGCGGGTTCTGGGCATCGTTAAGGAACTTCTTTACCCGAATCACACAGTCTTCGTTGGTGTAATCGACCCCATCAGTCCAGAAGTAGAAACGGTTGCTCAGGTGCGCGACCGCGTCCTGGAGGCGGCTTCCATCCTGCCGATCGCCCAACTGGGGACGACGGACGATTGCGGATTTGCTCCCTTTGCCGATGACACATCCACCGCTCGGGAAATAGCATTCAGCAAGATTCGCGCAAGGGTCGAAGGCACGGAACTGGCCGCACGGGAGATGGGCGTCTAGAGGAGTTTGTACGCGTTCGGTAGTTATCGGCTGATTGTCTCGCAGCTAATGTGCGGTTTTGGCTGGCGGAAGCGCGTGTGAGTCGAACACACCGTCGCCCGTTAAGGACGACCGCCGGTTTTGAAGACCGGGAGGATCACCGGAGCCTAAGCACTTCCGTCCAGTCACTTTATCAAAAACTACTTCGCCCATGGTACACGCCGTGCAAAAAAATGCTGTAGAAGATGAGGAAATGATATTGGACCATCCCCAGGCCGTTCGCTTGACGCAACAAGTAAAGGCTGGCGGCTGCGCAAGCAAACTTCCGGCCGGCTCTCTCCGGCAGGTGTTGTCCGCCCTTCCTGCGCAGACTAATCCTGATCTTCTGGTCGGATTTGAGACCTCCGATGACGCCGGCATCTTCCGCATCGGCCCCGGCCAGGCTCTTGTGCAGACTATCGACTTCTTCACGCCGCTAGTCGATGATCCGTTCACATTCGGTCAGATCGCTGCGACCAACGCCTTGAGCGATGTCTATGCAATGGGAGGCCGCCCGCTCACTGCGCTTGCAGTCGTCTGTTTCCCCCAGGATGCCGATCTAGGAATCCTTGAGCAGATCATGCGCGGTGGGCTCGCAAAAATGATTGAAGCAAAATGTACGGTGGTTGGGGGGCATTCGGTTCGCGACGCCGAAATGAAGTTCGGATATGCTGTTACCGGGCTCATCGATCCGGCGCACGTTTACACCAATACTGGGGCGGTTCCTGGAGACACTCTCATACTCACGAAGCCGATCGGCACGGGCGTTATCACCACTGCCCTTAAGCAAGGAAAGTCAGAACCATGCTGGGTAGACCGGGCTATCCAATCTATGACCACTCTGAACAGCACTGCTTCCGGCATTGCGACTGCTTGCTCCGGTGTCCACGCCATGACCGACATTACCGGATTTGGCCTGATGGGTCATGGTCGCGAGATGGCGTTGGGGAGTGGAGTGACGCTAGAAATCGACATCAGCAACTTACCCTTGATTGACGGGGCACTCGATGCGGTTCGCGCTGGGGCGATCCCAGGAGGTCTCGTCAGTAATCGCCAATTTGCCGAGTGCCTGGTTGCAGATGCTTCTGAGAGCCATATCCCGGATGATCTACGAGCTTTGCTTTATGATCCGCAAACATCGGGTGGACTGCTCATATCGGTCGCTTCTGAAGACGCAGCGGAGTTGCTCGCAGAAATGCAGGAAGCCAGCCTTCCCGCGGCGACTATCGGGTTTGTTTCGGACCCTCTTACCGCGGGTAGTGGCATGCCGGCCATCATCCTGCGATGATGACGCGCTGCGGCGGGAGTTCCTAACGATGACAATGCTGGAATCACAAATCGGGGACGATGCACGGCATCTGATTTTTCGATTGCTACCGTCTGTTGGCGATCTTCTCTTGACGCCGGCG
>JBEKOA010000141.1:0-12180 GCA_049522255.1 Occallatibacter sp. | reverse complement strand
CAACACAGGCCTCCTCGGTCGAAAAGCGCCGCTCCAACTCCAGTAACGTCCTCGGATAATCCTCGTCCATGGATCCAAACACTACATCTTGGGGTTGGTGGCGTCAAGTAAATACCCCTATACTTTTATTGGGGGGCGATCTTCCGACTAATGTCGACTCAATAACCTGGGGCACCAATCCTTTCGCGGGTTCTACACCCCCAGCGTCCTTGGTCGACGGAGGAGCATACAAGTGGATCATTGCGACCTCGGACAGCAATGGCAACGCCTCGAATCTGACCGTAAACTACGATCCGGGCTATACCGGCGTGTGGTTACCCGCAACCAATCCCAGCACACTGGGAGCGGCCGCAACAGTTGGTCAAAGCTATTCGGGAACCATCTCCGCTTCGGGTGGAACCGCCCCCTACACCGTCACCGTTTACGGACCCGGTGACGGATTGAGTTCTTCCATCAGCGGCGGAACAGTGACCATCAGCGGAATGCCATTAGCGGCCGGCCCGATCACCTTTGAGGTGAATGTGGCGGACAGTACCGGAGGTTTTTGGTGGGCTGTCTACACCATTGATGTTGCCAATTAGCGATCGCTTTCTTTGATCTCGATCAAAGCGCGGGCCTCGATTCCGAGACCCGCGCTTTCGATTCTGAGGCCTGGGATCTTGGCAGGATGCTGCTTCGTTGGCGGCCCCGCCAGCGGATTCAACACCCGGACTGCACCAAAGCGTCGCCCGGTCGCCAGACGCTCTGAGCGCCAGGGAACAGGGAACAGCCGCTAGTGCTTTCGCTGGAGTCGGAAGCGGAGCCCGATGAGCCGCGCCTAAGTTCTTACTAAACCGAGAACCGATGATGAGCCAATAACTTTGTTAGCTTCGCGCATCAACTGATTGTTATAATCCCCTCAGCTTTAAGTCAAGACGTCGAAAGGCCGCCAAATGTCCAGGTCAAGGTCCCTCCCTGCTGGTATGCGCACCAGCATGTCCACAAGCCTCTTTGTTATCACCGTGGTCGCGGTTCTATGCCTCTCGGGTTGTGGAAAGGGCACCAACACCACCACCACCAGCGGCGGCGGCTCCAACCCCATCAGCGTATCGGTAGCCGCGTCCTCGACCACCGTGAATGGCGGTGCTACAGTCACGATGATTGCGGCCGTTTCCAACGACAGCAGCAACGCGGGAGTTTCCTGGACCACACCGGCAATTGGATCGCTCTCCAGCCTGACGACCCTCACGACGACCTATACCGCGCCCGCAGCCACCAACACATCACAATCGGTGACCCTCACGGCAACCTCGGTAGCCGACAAGACCAAATCGGCGTCCTTGACTCTGACGATCAACCCGTTGCCGCCCGCTCCAGTGGCCGGCAGCGTTATCTACAGCAATTCATGCGGACCCGTGGTTGGGCCCGCGACCACGCTCACCATCAACACCACTCCCGCCCAGACCACGACTACCGACAGCAACGGCAACTTCAGCTTCGCGGCCGTTCCACTGGGGACCTACACCATCACTCCCTCACTCTCTGGAACAAACGCCCTCTTCACACCAGCGACGCAGAGCGTCGTTGTGTCTAGCGGCGGTGCCGTGGCCAGCTTCAAGGCCGTTGTCGGCTATGCAGTCTCCGGAACGGTGAGTTACACGGGAACGGCAGCCGGGCCGGTCGACGTGGCTCTGCAGTATCAATGCCCCGGAGGCGGTTTTGGCACTATTCTGGGAACAAGCATCCCCGCTCCGGGGGCTTTCACCATAAACGGCGCCAGCCCCGGCTCTTATACTGTCCAGGCCTGGAGAGATGCGGCGCATAGCAACTGGCCAAACGCCTCCGATCCCACGGGTAGCTCTGCGGTTTTCGCGGTCTCCGATGCTAACGCCACTGGCGTCTCGATTACGCTGGCCGATCCCGCTCCGTTCGCCTTCCCTTCAGTCCGTCCCTTTGTGGGTGCGATCCCAATCGATCAGGGTGTTGTTTTGAGCGCCAGTATACCCTTTGTAGACTTCTCCCAGGTTCCTGTTTTTTGGGAGGGCATTAGTGGGGAATTGGAGGTGGCGACCTCATACACCGTCCAATGGAGCACCGATCAAAACTTTATCAATGATGTGCAGAGCAAGAGCTTTCCGGCGACCGGCGGGTCCGGGTACACGTGGGTTTTGAACGGACTCACGAATGGCCAACTACTCTACTTCCGCGATCAAGGCGTGGTGGGGGGCATAACCAGCTCATGGTCCCCCACGTGGGGCCCCACGACTGTTGGCAAGCCCAGCGGTCCTGTCACAGTCTCCGGCATAGCCACCTTCGCCAACGCAGCCACCGGCCCACTATATATCAGCTTTGAAAGTCAGACCACGAACAACACAAACAAGACATACTACACTGAGATTGCAAGCCCGGTTAGCCCGCAGCATTACACCATTCAGCTCCCGGCGGATGGAAACTACTCCACCTACGCCTACATCGACCAGAACAACGACGATATTCTCAATGACAATGGGGATATGATTTCGTCAGGTGCGTACAATCTGGCCGTCGCTGGCAGTTCTGCCGACATGGATTTCGAACTTCAAGGCGGCGGAAGCAGCTTCTTCAGCGGCGAACTGGAAAACAATCAAACTGTAAGTTACCTTGGGAGCACGAGACAGGATTACAGTCTCATCGCCTACGCCTGGAGCGGCAGCAAACAGTTGACGGCCATGGAACTGGTCTCAGGACCGAATGTGATCGTTCCCCAGGATCTCTACCGGTGCGAGTGGGAACCTGCGATTTCATTCTGCGGCGGCTTCACTCTCGATGGCAATCCGCCGAATATCGGAGACGCATATGGCATCAAGCTCACCTACAGCGACGGATCCACCGAGACCAAAACCTATACGCTTGCCAGCGTGCCGAGCAGCTTTGGGGCGAATGCCACTCCGTCGGGCATCGGCACGAATCTGACGCCGAATATCTCCTGGATCGATCCAGCCAACGCCAGCGACTATACTTACACGTTCAGTTTTAGCGGCTCATCCAATGACGTATTCGAAAGCTGGACTATTCCCGCTGCCGGCTATGGATTGTCTTTTCCAAGCTCCATCGACTCCCTCACCTGGGGCGTCGATCCCACCGGAGGCGGCAACCTTCCCAGTCAGGCGAGCTTGATCAGCGGGGGGAGCTACGATTGGGGTGTTAGCGCCACAGACAGCTACGGCAATATTTCTAATTTGTCCGCGGGCTACTATCTGGGAGAGGCCCGCGTCTATCTCCCGACTGCCAACCCCGCCACCCTGGGAGCCGCGACCGTCGGCCAAAGCTATAGCGGAACGATCGTTGCCTTGAACGGAAGCTCTTCCGATGTCTTCACGGTTACCGGTCTTTGTGACGGGCTTACATCTTCCAGCGGCGGCGGTACGCTGAGCATCGGCGGAACGCCTCTCGCGGCCGGCACGATCACTTTCCAGGTCTACGTGATAGACAGTACCAACGCCTGGTGGGGACCAGTGACTTACACCATCAACGTGGGTTCGTAATAGGATTCGATATTATAGGGAGTGTCCCAGGTCTCGATCTTGAGGCCTGGGATTGGAAGCGTTTACTGCGACGGCGGGTCCGCGAGTGGGTTTACGACCTGAACCGCACCGTAGCGCTGCCCCGTCGCCAGGTGCTCGGAGTAGAGGATCGATGCGCCGCAGCGCTCGGCGGCCTCTAGGATCATCGCATCCCAGAAGTGAACCCGGTGGCGCATTACGATCTCCAAAGCCTCCAGAACCGACGCGGGGGTGCTTGGGACCACTTCCCAAGCTGAATAGTCGCGGATTAGCAGTCGCACATCCTCCACCGGCATCGGATTGCCGGCGTTTCGGCAGAGGTGAATGCACAGCTCATGCAGAACCTGGGTGCTCAGTGCGCCCCAGCCGGAACTCCAAAGCTGCTCCAGCAGCATCTGGGCGCGCATGTGCTTGACTCCGGCAGAGCGGTCGTGCGCATAAACAAGAATGTCGGTATCGACGAAGCACTTACCGCTCATGCATTTCACCCCGGGAGCGGCTTGGAGTCCAACGCAGATCGAAGCCAGCCCTCAGCCGGGCGATGGCACTGCGGCGAGCCTGGTTGTATCCCTTGCGTTCGCGCACGGCTTCCTCGAGCCGCGTGGCCAGCAAGGCGCTGATGGAAGAGCCTTCTCCGGCCGCCAGAACACGGGCTTCCTGAAGAAGATCCGCCTCGATCTTCAACGTAACGTTGGTTTTCATTTTGGCACCTGATTCCGTGTAGCACTAGATTACGTGCGCTGCATTGGAAATTTCAAGAGAAAATTGGCCCGGTTGTCTTTTGAGGTAACAGCGCCCACCGGATAGAACCAGATCATGATTCCCATGTTTTGACGGGTTGGCCTCTTCCTTGACGGCGTGGATTTTCTCGTTGTATGCACTTGATTTTGCTCTCTTTGTAACCTCCTATTCATCTTGGCCCGATAGCCTGATCTAGGTGATAGCCCAGGTGCCCGAGATCCGCATCTCCCAAGCGCAATTCCAGCCCGAGTCCGGCGCTCCGGAGGAGCAGCGGCCGGTGCAGGCGCCTCCGCGCGAGGTTTCCGCGATTCGGTCGTTTCTGCTGTCACGCGGCAACTCGGCGATTGCCGATCGCGGTTTTCACGCGTTGATGGTGCTCTGTGCCCTGAGCATCTTTGGCATCGTGGTCTTGATTGCAGCCGAGTTGGTTGTACGTTCCAAGATGGCTTGGGCCAGCTTCGGGCTGGACTTCTTCTACAAGGCCTACATCGATACCTACACCAAGCAGACGGTCTACTGGGATCCGGTCAATGGGCACTTCAGCGCCCTGCCGTTCCTCTATGGCACGCTGGTTTCGTCGTTTCTGGCGCTGCTCATGGCCGTCCCGCTGGCCATAGGCGTTGCGGTCTTTCTCACCGAAATGTGCCCAGGATGGCTGCGTGCGCCGCTGGCCTTCATCACCGAACTGCTGGCGGCGATTCCCAGCGTGATCTACGGTCTCTGGGCGGTCTTTGTCCTGGTTCCGCTGCTGCGCGAGCATGTCAATCCCTGGCTCATCAAGCTGCTTGGCTGGACCGGCTTCTTTGCCGACGACAATCCCACCGGCCTGGGCTTTCTCACGGCGGGCGTGATCCTGGCCATCATGATTTTGCCCATTGTTTCTTCTCTCACTCGCGAGGTCATGACGGCGGTGCCCAACTCGCAGCGCGAGGCCGTGCTGGCGCTCGGCGCCACACGCTGGGAGATGATCCGCATGGGCGTGCTGCGCAATGCGCGTATCGGCATTGTCGGCGCCGTGATTCTCGGCCTCGGCCGCGCTCTGGGCGAGACCATGGCGGTCACCATGGTGATCGGCAATAGCCTGGACATTCAGCGTTCGCTGCTGTCGAACGGAAACACCATGGCGTCGGCCATCGCCAATCAGTTTGCCGAGGCCTCTGGCGATCTGCATCTCAGCGCGCTGATGGAGTTGGGACTGGCGCTGTTTATCGTCACTATCATCGTGAACGCCTTTGCCCAGTTGCTGGTCTGGGCCGTCACGCGGGGAACGCCGTCTTCGGCGCATTGAAATGCAGCTTCCAGCTTTTAGCTATTAGCCTTTAGCTAGAAGCTAGAAGCTAGAAGCTAGAAGCTAAAAGCTAGCATCTGGGAGATGAGAAACTGAGTACCGAGCACAAACTCAAGGCACGGCTGAGAACGGCCACCGATGGCGCTGCCACGGGGTTGGCGATCCTCTCCACCGTGCTGGTGGTGGCGCCCTTGGTCGCCGTCTTCGTCTATCTCGTCTACCGCGGCGCAAGCTCGCTGAGCCTGGACTTTTTCACACAGGTTCCTGCGCCGGTAG
This sequence comes from Occallatibacter sp., assembly GCA_049522255.1. Taxonomy (GTDB): domain Bacteria; phylum Acidobacteriota; class Terriglobia; order Terriglobales; family Acidobacteriaceae; genus Telmatobacter. Next base: position 6,354 of record JBEKOA010000141.1, on the reverse strand, counting down.
GCGTGGCCGGCGGCGGCATGGCTAACGCCATTGTTGGCTCGGCGATTCTTCTAGGCTTGGGCAGCCTCATCGGCGTTCCGATGGGCATCGCCGGCGGCATCTATCTGGCTGAATTCGGGCGCGGCACCAAGCTGGCCAACGCCGTGCGCTTCACCGCCGACGTGCTCAACGGTGTTCCCTCCATCGTGATGGGCATCGCCATCTACTCGCTGATTGTGGTGCCGCAAGGGCATTTTTCGGCCTTTTCGGGCGGAGTGGCGCTGGGCATCATGATGATCCCTACGGTCTGCCGCACCACAGAAGAGATGTTATTGATGGTTCCGAACGCGGTGCGCGAGGCGGCCCTTGCTTTGGGCGTGCCCAACTGGCGCTCAGTGCTGGCGATCACGGTCAAGACGGCCTCGCCCGGCATCATCACCGGTTGCATGCTGGCCTTTGCCCGCGTCGCCGGCGAGACCGCGCCGCTGATCTTTACCGCCTTCGGCAACGTGGGCTGGAGCATGAGGCTCGACGAGCCCATCGCCGCCTTGCCCTTGCAGATTTACGTCTACGCCCTGTCTCCTTATGATGAGTGGCACCGGCTGGCGTGGGCGGGGGCGCTGGTGTTGATTGTGCTGATTGTGCTTGCGGTTTCGCTGGTGCGCTTTGTCACCAGCCGCGGCGTGATGAAAGGGGCAAGCTAAGTGGGCGTCGGCATTGAGGTCATCAGCCTGAACGCGTGGTATGGGACCAATCACACGCTGCAGGACATCAACCTGAACATACCAGCCAACCATGCGACGGCGCTCATCGGTCCGTCGGGCTGCGGCAAGAGCACTTTCGTCCGTTGCATCAATCGCATGCACGAAACCAATCCCATCGCCCGCGTCACCGGCACGGTGCTCATCGGCGGGCTCGATATTTACGCAGACGCCAAGCCGGTCGAGATTCGACGGCGCGTGGGTATGGTCTTTCAGCGCCCCAACCCATTTCCGACCATGTCGATCTATGACAACGTGGCTGCCGGACTCAAACTCAACGGCTACAGCAACCGCCAGGCACTCGACGAGATCGTCGAAAAATCGCTGAAAAACTCGGCACTCTGGGACGAAGTCAAAGACGATCTGAAGAAGAAATCCGGCGCCAGCCTCTCCGGAGGCCAGCAGCAGCGCCTGTGTATTGCGCGTGCCCTGGCCGTCGATCCCGAGGTTCTTCTGATGGACGAGCCGGCCTCGGCGCTCGATCCCGTTTCTACTTCAAAAATAGAAGACCTGATCTTCCAGTTGAAAACGCAGTACACTATTGTGATCGTCACCCATAACATGCAACAGGCAGCCCGCGTGGCAGAAAAGACTGGCTTCTTCCTCAACGGCCGCATGGTCGAGTTCGACTCGACCCACAAAATCTTTACCAACCCCAGCGACAAGCGCACTGAGGACTACATCACAGGCAGGTTCGGATGACACGCATACGTTTTCAACAAAGCCTGGAAGACCTCAAGGAGCAGTTGCTGGTCATGGCGGGTCTTGCCGAGCAAGCCATTCAGCGCGCCATCGAGGCCTATCGCGTGCGCGACCTGTCCATCTGCGATCTGGTCAACCGCAGCGAAATCGCCATCAATCGCCTGGAACGCGACATCGACCAGGCGGCCCTCGACCTGCTGGCGATGGAGCAGCCTATGGCCATCGATTTGCGCTTCATCCTCAGCGTCATCAAGATCAACGCCGATCTTGAGCGCGTGGGCGATGGGGCCAAGGCCATCAGCGATCGCGTGCGGGCTATCGAGCAAATGGCCCAGGTTGAATTGCCGGTCGACATTCCGCGCATGGCGGCGCTCGCTGCCGAAATGGTGCGCAAGAGCCTGCAATCGTTCATCGAGGCCGACGCCGATCTCGCACGCACCGTGCTCACCATGGACGATGCCGTGGATGGCATGAACCGCGCAGCCTACAAATCCCTGACCAAGGTGATGGAAAACGAGAGCCATCTGGCCCCGCAGGCCTTGAACGCGCTGATGATCGCCCGCGCCCTCGAGCGCGTAGCCGATCACGCGACGAACATTGCAGAGGATGTGATCTTCTGGGTGCAGGGTGACGACGTGCGCCACTTCAAAGCCATGAAGACGGTCCCCGATCCCCACGCAATGGAGTAGGCGCCTGCAGTGCGGCCAACTGCTCGCTATCCGCTCGCTTGAGGTCCATGATTCATGACCCTTTTCGCCCGGGTGACCCAGGTCCCGAGTTTGGGACCTGGGATACGACGAGCCCTGATTCGCCAACCCCGCAGCCCAGGGAGCCCTTATGCGGAGAGCGGAAGTTCAAGCGAAGCGCAGGCCTACCCCACGTCCCGCAAATACAGCCTCACCATCGTCTGATTCAGCAGCTGGTGCGCAATTTCGCCAAAGGTGATGGGTCCGGTGATGTGTCCGGTCTTCTTGCCCTCGAGCCCGCCGTAGAGATAGTTCAGAATGCAGTTGCAGGCGAATGCCGGCTCCTGATCGCTGGCCGCAATCTCCCGCGCAAAGGCTCTCTCATAGTCCACGACCGGCTTGGCGAGGCGATAATTTACGCCGGGAAAGACGGGCGCATAAAACTCCACCTTGTGGGCAACCTCGTCCACCTTCTGGAACGAAACGTTGATCGAGCTGCCGTTGTAATCCCCAACCAGCGGAAACTCGGTGCGGACCTCCCGGGCAGAAAGAAAATCGGCCAGATTGGCGGGCCGGCCATTGATCATGCATCCCGTCACATCGAAGCCAGCCTTCTCGAAGCGGATGACATCTCCTCCGTGGCTTTCGAAGATATTCACGATGTCCAGATCGGCCATCTTGTTGTCGGGCAGCGAGACGTGAAGCGCAACACACCGGTCCTCGAAGATGGCTCCAGTCTGGCCGTTGACCACCACGGGAGAATCCTTGCCGATCAAGTCCGCGCGGACTCCTGCGACCCAGCCGACCACCGGGCGCATAAGAAATCCTTCGAACTCAGGCGCGCGTTCCGCAAAGGTTTTGAGCACCTCGGTGGCCGCCGGCATCACCACAAAGGTGAAGCCGTTGGCCGGAGCGTCCAAGTAAAGCTGGGCCAGATTCTCCGGGCCATAGTCGACTGCCTCCGCGCCCAGCGCAAACTCCGGAACTCTGGTGACGAAGATGCGGTCTTCCGACATCAGGCCACCCTCGTCCGCCATGAAATAGCAGATCGATCCACCGACCCACTTTCCCCGCGGGAGCTGGCTGAGCGCCTCCCGGCTTCCCGCCAGGAATAACGACTCTCCGGCGGCAATCGCTGCTTGCACCTCTGAGATGGAATGCAATGTTGCACGAACGGTTGCAGACATGGTTTTCCTCGCACCTTATTCGAATATTTTCGCGATTTCGTTTGTGAAAAGAGATTCGTACTTGGTCAGAAAGCTGTGGCTTTTGGTAATGAGGTCCTTTACATTCTCAGGCGATTGATCTCTTTCGTAGCTCATCTGATTACTATGAATCAACATGTTAAAAGTCGCCTTGCCGGATTGCACTGGCTTTTTCCCGGTAACGAGTCGAACCCAGACCGGGTGGTCAACAGCGGGCAGCATTCAGTGTTTCCCCCTTTCGCGCACAACCGCAAAGGGTTCTTATCGGCATTCCACTTAGATTGTTGAATTGAGGAAACCTCAGCGCCCAGAAGTCTGATGTGAGTGCTTAGTGGCAGGCAGCCTGATCCTGAAATTCATGACTCTCCGTCATGGATTGAAATCCCTGTGCGCAATTCAGAATCTGGTCCTCAAGAGCACCATTGCCGAATTCTTCCGGCGACATGAGCTTGTTCTGATTGCGCACTGCGAGGTAGAGATCGCTCAGCTTTTGCATGTTGTTGAATTCAGCCGCGAGCAGGGGATACGCGCTGCGGTCGTCGTCCGTCGACACGGCGGCCGAGGCGAGAGCGAGATTCTTCTCCGCCAGCCGATGGCGTGCCGAAACAGTGTCGTCCGTGAGCGGGGTGTTGCTTTCGACCGCCTTGACGATCGCAGTTCGCCACTCCCGGATCACGCTGAGCTCTTCGATGCCCGCTTGAATGAACGCTCTTGAGAGCGTCGGCTTTACCGGGGGCGTGGAGGTTTGCAATTCCGCGTTCGCCGGGTTAAGCGTGAGAATCGTCTCGTTGGCTTTGAATGAAAGCGTGCCTTGTGTCAAACGCGCCAGCGTCTCAACCTCGATGTATGACTTTCCGTTGATTTGAATGAGTTGTGCTTCGCCTGGGTGTCCCGCGACTGTGAACTTGGCGCCCTTTTGCGGCGTTTGCGCGATTCCGTCGGCCGGCAACATCAGAAGAACGGTCAATGTGGAGGTAATAGCGGCAAGGATCATTTTCATGGAGTGCACCCCGTGTGTTCCCTGTTAGTCTCCCATTGCTTGATTGCTCATGCTGTTCAATCCAGAGCATCAGGGCCACCCGGTGCGGACCAGGTGTTTGCGGTTTGCGGAGAATCTCCCTGCGTTGGCGCGCACTAGCTGAAGACTGTCGAGAGAACTGCCAGTCCACCGGAGAACAGTGCAAGGCGTGAAGCTGTGGACCCGGGCGTTACTGCCCCAGCACCAGCACGCCGAACAGCAGAACCCAGGCGAGGCTCATGGCATGCCAGTACCATGCTGTCGCGTCGACGGCGACCTGGCGGAACTCGACGCGCTTGAACCAGCCCAGTGCGCACAGGCACACCACCAGCGCCACAACGCCCAGAAGCAGGTGGGCGGCATGAAGACCGGTGATGAGATAGAAGAAGTAGCTGGCCGGAGTCGAAAACCGGTCGAATGCAAATCCCTGTGCCGTCAATTGTCTCCAGGCCGTCCACTGCCCGGCGAGAAAGAGCGCGCCCAGCGCGAGCGTCGCTCCCAGCCAGGGCAGCGCGCGATGGAGCGCCGGCCGGCCCAATCCCAGCCACTCCTCCAGCACGTCAATCTCGCGGAAGATATTGCGCCGGGCAAACTCCATCGTGAGGCCGCTCAAGAGCAGCAATGCCGTGTTCAGATAGAGGATCGGCGGCAGAGTGACCGGATGCCAGTCGCCGATCTGCTCGTGGGTGCGCGGGTCCATGTGGGTCCCCGCCTGGCGCGCAAAGAAAATCGCGACCAGAACGGCAAAGAAGAGCATGTCGGCCGCCAGGGCGGAAAAGACGAAGAAACGGATGCGCAGCAGCAGTTCCCGTGGGCCGCCGCGCTCATTCTTCCAACTGTCGCCTCCGCCGTCGCCCCCGTCGCCATCTCCCCCGGTAGGCCGCCGGACGACAGGGGGCAGGCCTCCGGTGCCCGGATCTTTCCGTTTCTTTTTCGCCGGTGTGTGGGTAAAGGTCGCGGGCATGGCGGGACCCCCGTGAGCTAGAGATTACTCTCACTTTGGATTGGACGCATCCAGATTGTGAAGGATTATTTTTTCGACTCGGATGGACGGGCGATTCTGGAGGAAACCGGTGACCCATCCTGAGCCCCTGCGGATTATTCTCTTGCCGCGGTGGCGGCCTGGACAAAGAGACGATGCACCCGCCGGTCCGCGGAGAGCTCAGGATGAAAGGTGGCTGCGAGGATGCTGCCCTGGCGAACCAGTGCCGGGAAGCCTTCGCGCTCAGCCAGCACCTCGACGCCCGGTCCGGTCTTCACAATCCGCGGGGCGCGAATGAAGACCATCTCCAGCGGCCCGCCGTCGAGGGTGGTCTCGGCGGTTACGATAGCCGAGTCGATCTGGCGGCCGTAGGCGTTGCGTTCGACGACGGCATCGAGCACCCCGAGGCTGCGCTGCGCCGGGTTGAGGACCTCCCGCGCCAGCAGGATCGCTCCGGCACAGGTGCCGAAGATTGGCTTCTTCCCACAAAATCCCTGCAGGACATCAAAGAAGCAATGTTTGTCGAGGAAACGGAGAATCGTAGTTGACTCTCCGCCGGGCAGCACAAGGCCGTCCAGACCGGTAAGTTGCTCCGGCTTGCGGATCTCGACCGGGTCCGCGCCGGCCTCGGTGAGAGCTTGAGCGTGGCTGGCGAAGTTGCCCTGGATTGCGAGGACGCCAATGCGCGGCCTGTCGCCTCCGTCTGGCAGAGCTTCCTTTTGGGGCTGCTCCGGCTTCACTTTCTTTGTCAACTGAATCTTCCGCCTTTGACCGGGCGTATTCGACAGTGCTTTCACCAGCAAACCGAATCGCTCAAGACAATTTTATCCGCTAGGGCAACCGCTGTGCTGTGAGCGGCCCCTTCGGCTTGGACAACGAATGGAGAGAGATCAGGGTCGCTGGGGGAATTGGAAGATGGATTCGCAACTGACTTGGTCTAGTGACGGCGATGAGGGTGCTTGCGTTTGACAGCAGGTCTGGGTTGTGGGGCTGGGAGCGGGGGCAGACCGGCGATAGCGAG
>JBEKOA010000140.1:0-12328 GCA_049522255.1 Occallatibacter sp. | reverse complement strand
ATCAGCTCCACCGTCAACTGCACGTTGTCGCCCGGCATCACCATCTCCACACCCTCGGGCAACTCCGCCACTCCCGTCACATCCGTCGTGCGGAAGTAGAACTGCGGACGGTAGCCCTTGAAGAACGGCGTATGACGGCCGCCTTCTTCCTTGCTCAGCACGTAGACTTCGCCCTTGAAGTTGGTGTGAGGCGTGATCGAACCGGGCTTGGCCAGCACCATCCCGCGCTCGACATCTTCCTTGGGAATGCCGCGCAGCAGAATGCCCGCGTTGTCGCCCGCCATGCCCTCGTCCAACTGCTTCTTGAACATCTCGACGCCCGTGCACACACTCTTGCGCGTCTCGCGGAAGCCGACGATTTCAACGTCCTCGCCCACCTTCACCTTGCCGCGCTCGATCCTACCCGTCACCACCGTGCCGCGGCCGGAGATCGAGAAAATATCTTCGATCGGCATCAGGAAAGGCTTGTCGACCGCGCGATCGGGCCGCGGTACATACGTGTCCACCGCCTCCATCAGCTCGTCGATCTTGGCCTCCCACTTGGGGTCGCCATTCAAGGCCAATAGCGCCGAGCCGCGAATCACCGGCGCGTCTTCCGGGAACTGATACTTGCCCAGAAGCTCGCGCACTTCCATCTCCACCAGCTCGATCAGCTCTTCGTCCTCGACCGCGTCGCACTTGTTCAGAAACACCAGCACGCAGGGAACGCCCACCTGGCGCGCCAAGAGAACATGCTCCTTGGTCTGCGGCATCGGGCCGTCGGTGGCCGCAACCACCAGAATCGCTCCATCCATCTGCGCCGCGCCGGTGATCATGTTCTTGATGTAGTCGGCGTGGCCGGGGCAGTCGACGTGCGCATAGTGCCGGTTCTTGGTCTCGTACTCGACGTGCGCCGTGGCGATCGTGATGCCGCGCTCGCGCTCTTCCGGCGCGTTGTCGATCGAGTCGAACGAACGGAAGACGTTCTTCGGATTATGCTTCTGCAAAACCTTGGTGATGGCCGCCGTCAACGTCGTCTTGCCGTGATCGATGTGCCCGATCGTCCCCACGTTCACATGCGGCTTCGTGCGATCAAACTTTTCCTTCGCCATAAAAGTCCCTGCGTCCCTTTCGTAGCTTTTACTGCCCGTTTCCTGCCGAGGGCGCCGGCCATCCGGCTCCAGCCCCAAAAACCAGCTGTCAGCTAACAGCTCACAGCTTTCAGTCCCATTCCCCGTCGCCAATTGCGCCGGCTGATCTTCATCCAAACTGCCAGCTGTTTGCTGTAAGCTGTCAGCTGGTTTACTTCCCCTGCGCCCGGCCGATAATTTCGTCGGCAATCATGCGCGGCGCCTCTTCATAACGTGCAAACTGCATCGAATACGACGCCCGGCCCTGGGTGGACGAACGAATGTCGTTCACGTAGCCGAACATCTCTTTGAGCGGCACAATGGCCTTGATCACCTGCGAACCGGCGTGATGTTCCATGCCCTCGATCCGCCCGCGCCGCGAGTTGATGTCGCCGATAATAACGCCCATATGCTCTTCCGGAACCGTCACTTCAACCGCCATCACCGGCTCCAGCAACACCGGCGAAGCCTTGCGCGCGGCTTCCTTGAAAGCGATCGAGCCTGCAAACTTGAAGGCCATTTCGTTGGAATCGACTTCGTGGTAGCTGCCGTCGTAAAGAGTTACCTTCACATCCACGATGGGGAAACCGGCCAGAATGCCCAGTTCGAGCGCCCCTTGCACACCCTGATCGATGGGCTTGATGTACTCCTTGGGGACCGAACCGCTCTTGATTTCGTTGATGAATTCATAGCCAGCGCCTGGCGTATTCGGCTCGACGCGAAGCTTGCAGTGGCCATAGTTGCCCGAGCCGCCGGTCTGCCGAATGTACTTCCCCTCGGCCTCGGCCTTCTTGCGAAGAGTCTCGCGGAAGGCAACCTTGGGCTCGCCGACATTGGCCTCAACCTTGTGCTCGCGCTTCATACGGTCCACGAGAATTTCCAGATGCAACTCACCCATGCCGCTGATGATCGTTTGGCCGGAATCCTCATCCGTCCGCACCTTGAAGGTAGGATCTTCGTCCGCCAGCCGCGCCAGTGCAACACCCATCTTTTCCTGATCAGCCTTGGTCTTGGGCTCGATGGCGACCGAGATCACCGTATCCGGGAACGTGATGGCACCCAGTGCGATGGGATGATGCGGCGCACAGAGCGTATCGCCGGTTTTCAGTTCCTTCATGCCCACGCAGGCGCAGATATCGCCAGCCAGAACCTCATTGACATCTTCGCGCTTGTTGGCATGCATCTTGACCAGCCGGCCGATGCGCTCGGTTTTGCCGGTGCGCGGATTGAGCACCGTGTCGCCGGTCTTGAGCGAGCCTGAATAGACCCGGACAAAACCCAGCTTGCCAAAGGGATCGTTGATGATCTTGAACGCCAGGGCGGCAAGCGGCTCATTGTCGTCCGCCTTGCGCACCACAGTCTTTCCAATATGGTCGGGATCGATACCTTCAACGGGCGGCTTGTCCAGCGGGCTGGGCAGGTAATCGATCACCGCGTCCAGCAGCGTTTGAACGCCCTTGTTCTTGAATGCGCTTCCGCAGAGCACCGGGAAGACCTTCAGATCGATGGTGGCCTGACGGATGCCGGCCTTCAGCTCGGCGATCGAGGGAGTCTCGCCCTCGAGAAACTTCTCCAGCAGCACATCGTCGGTCTCGGCGATCACCTCGATCAACTGCAGGCGGAAGGCTTCGGCTTTCTTCAGCAATTCGGCGGGAATCGGCTCGATCGAAAACTCGGCGCCCATGGTCTCGTCGTGCCAGACGACGGCTTGCATTTCGATCAAGTCGATAATGCCTTTGAAATTGGCTTCCGCGCCGATGGGAAGTTGCAACGCGACGGGCCGCGCGCCCAGGCGCTTGCGAATCGTGTCCAGAACGTGCTCGAAGTCGGCGCCGTTCTTGTCCATCTTGTTCACGAAGCAAATGCGGGGCACCTTGTACTTGTCACCCTGCCGCCAGACGGTCTCCGACTGCGGCTGCACGCCGCTGACGGAATCAAACAACGCCACCGCGCTATCCAACACGCGCAAGCTGCGCTCGACCTCGGCCGTGAAGTCCACGTGTCCGGGAGTGTCGATGATGTTGATGCGGTAGTCTTTCCAGGTGCAGGTAGTAGCGGCCGAAGTGATCGTAATGCCGCGCTCCTGCTCCTGCTCCATGTAGTCCATGGTCGCAGTGCCTTCATGCACTTCACCGATACGGTGCGTGATGCCGGTATAAAACAGGATGCGCTCTGTCGCTGTCGTCTTTCCGGCGTCGATGTGCGCCATGATACCGATGTTCCGGCAACGATTCAGAGGTACGGTGCGAGCCACGGCATTATCCCTTGCGAGCGCTTTCGGCCCGCTGTTATTAGACACTTCAAAAACTAAACTTTGGGTGGCCCAAGTCCGGATTTTCGGACCTGGGAGACCTCAACTCTTTGGCCGCCCCTCCCTCGCCACGTCTTTGTCTTTGTGGCTAGGGTGGGAGCCGAATCTTTCCCGCCTACCAGCGGTAGTGAGCAAAGGCCTTATTGGCCTCGGCCATGCGGTGCACGTCTTCCTTCTTCTTCATCGCCGCGCCGCGCCCATTGGCCGCATCCAGCAGCTCGTTGCCCAGCTTGTCGGTCATGCCCTTTTCGCCACGGTTGCGGCCGTAGGTAATCAGCCAGCGGATCGCCAGCGAAGTGCGACGGTCGGGATTCACTTCGATCGGCACCTGATAGTTGGCGCCGCCCACGCGGCGAGTTTTCACCTCGAGCAGCGGCTTGCAATTCTCGACGGCCTTCTTGAAGAGCTTGAGGGCATCGTCGCCGCCGCCCTTCTCTTCGAGGCTCTTCATCGCCTCATAGAAGATGCCCTGGGCTGTCGATTTCTTGCCGCCCCACATCATCGAGTTGACAAACTTGGTGACCAGCGTGGAGCCATAAACCGGGTCCGGCGCCACTTCCCGCTTCGCAATGTGCCCTTTTCTCGGCATAATCCCTCAAAAACAGTTCTCAGTTGTCAGCTCTCAGTTGTCGGTTCTCAGTTGTCAGGCCCGTACCGATCACTGACAACTGAGAACTGACGACTGCGTTTACTTCTTGCCCTTGGCCGGAGCCGCTCCGCCCTTGGCGCGCTTGGCTCCATACTTTGACCGGCTCTGCTTGCGGTTCGCCACGCCGACCGAATCCAGCGTTCCGCGCACCACGTGATAACGCACGCCGGGAAGATCCTTCACGCGGCCACCGCGAATCAGCACAATCGAGTGCTCCTGCAGGTTGTGGCCGATGCCGGGAATATAGGTGGTGACCTCAATCCCATTTGTCAGGCGCACACGAGCGACCTTGCGCAGGGCCGAATTCGGCTTCTTGGGTGTCTGCGTGTAGACGCGGGTGCAAACACCACGCCGCTGCGGAGAAGCCTGCAAGGCCGGTGACGCCGTCTTGTATCGAGGGGCCGTGCGCCCCTTGCGGACAAGCTGATTAAATGTAGGCAAACTGAATCTCCTTACCCCGTCAAAACCTGCCAACCCAAATGTTGGCCCACCCAAATTCGATAGCCGCGCACAACCCCATCAGGCCTCTCGCTGCGGTTCGCTCAACCTAAAGAGCACACGCACACGAAAGCCCGACTCTGCTGCTTCGCGTCTGCCTTCGTTCCAATCTCAGACGAGAACCAGGACGGTGGCCGGGCGTTTCCAAATCTCTGGAAAGCCAACTCCGTTTCGCCGGTTCCGGCCCGCATAGCCCTCCAAGGTGGAGAACGCGCGGACGCCGATGCGATAATGCCCCTGCCCTTGGCAAGAAAAGAGCGATTCCTGGAGCTTGTCTGGCCGGCCAACTGCGCCTGGCCATGAGGATCAACACCGCCAAGTTCAGCCTGGCCGGACTGTCCCTACGCTTCCGCCGTTAAGACACACTGACAGAGGCGCTCTTGCGCAACCTTTTAACAATAGCAAGAAATCTGGGTGGGGTCAACGATTTCTGCCCCACCTGCGCATTTTTCCTGTGTCTAATTGATGGATTGCAGCTTCCAGGCGCCCCCGTCCAGCGCAAATGTGGCGATGTGCTTGCTGCTGAGCCTGTTTCCGACGCCGTCGGACATGACCTTGAGATCGGCCGGCACTCCGTCCAGACGCACGGTTTCAACGTAGGAGACCGTCTTGGTCCCACCCAGATCATCCTGCGGATCTCCTAAGTCCTGTGCTTTAAGATGGTTGGCAGCAACGGTCACCACCAAAACCGAGAAGTTCTTGTCGCCGGCATTCAGCGGGTGCCATTCGATCACGTCGCCACCCTTTTGCAGCTTGAGCACCTTCTTGCCCTCCGGAGTCAGCGTGAAGTCGGCCCAGAATTTATTGGGATAAAGCTTGGTCCGTTCCCAGTACTTTGCCGTGATTCCCCTGGCCAACCCCGCCTCATCCACCAGGATGTTGGCGCCCGTCGCCGGAGTCTGATCATATCTGGCCTGGATCATGGCCTGCGCGTCGGCTTTCGACAACTCCGGCGCCGACTTGCAGCCGCCCAGCAACAACCCCACGCCCAGCAAACTCACCGTTCCAAAAACAAGCATCTTCACTGCGTTTTTCACGTTCCCTCCGCGCAAAGCACGAATCAGTTCAATTTGGATCAACCTCGCCATTTTTCTCCTACTCCTCTTCCCCTGTCAATGGGCAGCAGGAACCCCGCGCACTGCGGGCCGATTGACGCATCCAAAAGGGGACTGCGGGTGCAGAGAAAGAGCTTCGACCACCGAAGACCTGTTCATGCCTGACCGGTCTTTTCCCCCTGGACCGATTTTGGTCAGTGCGCGGAATCTGCCTCAATCCGCTCTTCGAGCATCTTCAGGAACCCCTTCTCGTCCACCTCCAGGCAGACCTGTGCGTTTGTCGTACCCTCCACCGGCCGGGTCATTCCCTTCTCGTCCACTTCGATGCGCATCGGCTTTGCCGGGCACAACTCCGGACGAACCGCATACGCCACAGCCACCGGGTCAAACAACGTAGGCCCAACTGGGTGCCATTCGCTGTTGGCCATCCACTGGTGATAGAGCAGCGTCAACTGATCGGTAAGCGGCGAGCCGTGCGCAAAGATAGTCTCCCGCTCCTTCGCCCCCAGATGAACCTGAGTCGAGTCCAAAGGCATCATGAAGACGGGCACGCCAGCGGCGAGCAGCGCCTTCAGCCCCGCCGGATCACGGCTGATATTCCATTCGGGCTGCGGCGCGGTGAGTGCACCTGTAATCCCATCGTCATAGCCCCGATAGACGCTCCCGCCCATCATCACAACCCGCTTCAGTTTCCGAAATGTCGCCGGATCGCGCTCGATAGCCGCCTCAATGTTGAAGAGTGGGCCAATCGCGATGAGAGTGATCTGGCCGGGATTTGCGCGGATTTGGTCGAGGAGGAATTCGACCGCATACGCATGCGTCGAACCGCCAATTGAACACACGTTACTAGTCTCAGGAGTTGCCAACCACAGCGACAGCAGACACTGAGCTTGTTGCTGCTGTGCATAGGCAGCTTGAGTAAAGATGTTGTTGCGCGGAGTGGCAACCCCGATGGTGACTGGAATGTCGAAACGATTCACCGCCGCCAAATATCGATCCACCAGCTTCGCCCGCAGCTCTGTATCTCCAAAGGTCGTCGTAACCCCAATAAGCTTCAATTCCGGACTCCGCAACACCAGAGCCAGCGCAAAGGCGTCGTCGATATCGTCGCCAATATCGGTATCGAGAATGACCAGATCCGGCTGCGCCACAGCCTGCCGGGCGGCCTGACCCTCCTGCCCATAAGCTCCGCGAACTGCGGCAAACAAAAGAACCAGTCCGGCCAACCCAAGAAAAACTCGCGCATTTTTCATGGCTAACACTCTAACCGCCCCGGCCCCGCATCGGTTGCACATTCTTCATTGACATTTCCTAAAGCACAAACGGCCCACTCTGCGTTAGCATCTATCCACGTTTCGATTCCTTCCTCTCAAGGAAACGTCGCTATGCGCATTGCTTCTGTACTTCGCCGGCTTGCGTTGCTCGCCGCGGTCGTTTACGCGGCCTGGCTTCCCGCGCGGTCCACCGCGCAGACCTTTGACCTGGACCGCGGCCGGGAGCCGGTCGTTTCGCTCGACGGCCTTTGGCGCTTCCATCCCGGCGATTCGCCTGTGGAAGGTGCTGCCCCGCTCTGGGCCTATCCTGCCTTCGACGATTCCGGCTGGGTTCTGCTGCGCGGCGACAGATCCTGGTCTACGCAAGGCTACCGGGGAATGAGCGGCTTCGGCTGGTACCGGTTCACGGTCAAGGTACCCGCCGGCGAAAAGGCCGCCTCACTGCTGCTGGCGCCCATCCTGACCTCCTTCGAGGTTTATGTGGACGGCAAGCGTGTCGGCGGATCGGGCCGGATGCCGCCCGCGATGATCCCGTCGGCTGAGATCCGCTATCACCTCTTCCCTCTCACCGAGGGCGGAAGCAGCTCAGCGCGCACCGTGCAGGTGGCCATTCGCGTGTGGCACTCGCCGATCTGGGCGAGCTATGTCGGTGGAGGGCCTTACCTCTACGGCAATCTCGGAGGCCACCTGGCCGGCGACCCGGATCTGCTGGCCGTCGAGCAGCAGCATCGCCAGACCGCCCGCAATGTCCGTTATGTCGATGCATACTCCTACAGCATTACCGCTGCGCTGGTAGGCTTCGCGATTCTCTGTCTCTTTTTGATCCGCCATGCAGAGCGCGAATACCTCTGGTTTGCCACCATCCTGCTCGCCCAGTCGGCAGAACACGCACTGAACGTCGGCCAGGAAATCTTCTCCTTGCTTCCAGTGCCTGTGGACGATTTCCTCGACGGAGTGCTCGCAGCCGGCACCATCATCGCGGCCTTGCTCTTCTTTTCGCGAATCCTCAACGCCCGCACCGGAATGTTGGGTCGCGTCTGTCTTTTGCTTGCAGCCTTCAGCCCCTTCGCGGCCATCTTTTACCTGCCGGGCTGGTTCTCGGCCCCGGCTTCGGGCGCAATCCAACTAACCTGTCTGCTCCCCGCCGTTTGGTGGATCTTGAGCACGCTGGTAATTTGGTCCGTGCGCGGCAATACCGACGCCCGCCTGCTGCTGCTGCCCACACTGCTCGATATGGGTTACTATCTGGCCGATAATTTGGCCATCGTCCTCAATCAGGCTGGATGGACCGGGACTGCGCATGTTATGGAAGTCCGGCTGCCTCTGCCGCCCTTCACCATGGAGATCGGCATTCTCTTCCATCTCGTCTTTCTGCTTGCCATGGTCGTCTTTCTCGTTCTCCGCTTCACGCGGGCGCGGCGGCGGGAAGCGTGGCTGGCCAGCGAGTTCGAGGCCGCCCGCCAGGTGCAGCAGGTTCTTCTTCCCGACATGCAGGACCAGTGCCCAGGCTTCACGGTCGAATGTGTCTATCAGCCCGCCGACCAGGTCGGTGGCGATTTCTTCCAGCAGATCAGCGACGGCCAGGGCGGCCTTTTACTTGTGGTGGGCGATGTAAGCGGCAAAGGCCTGCCGGCCGCCATGCTGGTCTCGGTGTTGGTAGGCGCTATCCGCGCCGAGGCGACACACGGCGTCGGTCCGGCACGGCTGCTCCGGTCTCTTAACGACCGCATGATGGGCCGGTCGCACGACGGATTCACCACCTGCCTGGCCGCGCACATCACCGCCGGCGGCCTGCTGACCGTAGCTAATGCCGGACACGTCCCGCCCTATCTCAACGGCACGGAATTCGCCATTCCCGGCTCACTTCCGCTGGGCATTGTCGCCGGCGCACAGTATGAAACCAGCACATTCCAGCTCAAGCCCGGAGACCGGCTCACCTTTGTCTCCGATGGCGTTCCAGAATCCCAAACCAAGTTCGGCGAACTCTTCGGCTTTGACCGCACCCGCTCGATCAGCCGCCAGCCGGCCGTCGATATCGCCGAAGCCGCCCGCCTCTTCGGCCAGTTCGACGACATCACCGTTGTAACGGTAGAGTTCTCCGGCTCGACCACAACCCCAGCCGCCGCCCAAGCCTGATTCGCATCCGCAATCGAGTGCTGCTAGCGAATTCCGAAACCCTATGGCCAATTACCGCAGAATGCGTCTTGAGACGAAGTAAGCCGGTTAAGTGAAGCGCGCTGCAAAAGCAGGTTTGTATCGGGGAATGATTTCAGCCGCGCCGACAGTCAGAGACCGATCCTGTGGCAGCTTCTGCAAGGAATTCTAGTCGCCTCTTCTTTTATCCATCCAACTAGCAGCTTCTGTCTCCTGAGTTTGTGAGACAAGGCTGAGTAGAATCGAAGAATTGATACCGGTTTCTGCCGCCCAGTTTCGCCTGATACATGGCGTGGTCGGCTTGGCGGAGCAATTGATCGGCATCGAGTTCATCCTGCTGGGGATAGAGAGTGATCCCGATGCTGGCAGACACACAAAGAGAAGACTCGCCAACAATCACCGGTTCGGCGACAGCTTGAAGCAGACGGTTGAATATCGGGATGCTGGTGCCGACATCGACCAGATCGAGCAGCACGACAACAAACTCGTCCCCGCCCAGCCGGGCAAGAGTATCGCCTTCTCTGAGGACCTGCTGCATGCGGGTAGCCAGGGCGGCAAGCAACTCGTCTCCCACATGATGTCCGTGATTGTCATTCACGGCCTTGAAGCCGTCCAAATCGATTAACGCCACGGCCAGAATTTGCTCTCTGCGGCGGTCTTGGACCATTGCCTGCCGCAAGCGGTCACTGAGCAGAACCCGGTTGGGAAGGCCGGTCAGCGAGTCGAAGTATGCAATTTGTTTGAGCTTGTTTTCGTGCTCCTTGAGGACTGTGACGTCGTGGAACAGCGCAACATACCGCTGAACGTTTCCATCGACGTCAAGCACGCCGGTGATGGTTTGCATCACGCAGTATACTTCTCCGTTCTTTCTTCGATTCCAGACCTCTCCCGACCATTCGTGCTTCTCGGTCAGGGCGCCCCACATTTCCGTAAAGAAGCTTCTGTCCTGGCGGCCTGAATTTAGAAAGCGCGGGTTGCGGCCCAGGACCTCGTCTCGACCGTAGCCTGTGACCTGAGTGAAAGCATCATTCACATCCAGGATATCGCCCTCCGGCGTGGTGATCGTGATGCCTTCAGAGGCATGCGAAAAGACACTGGCGGCGAGACGAAGCCTCTCTTCCGTCAGCTTTCTTTCGGTAATGTCCTGTGTAGTTCCGCGCATCATCGCCGGTTTCCCAAGGGCATCGAGTTCGATTCTGCGCTGGCCATGGATCCAGCGCACTGCACCGTCGACGGGCCGGATAATCCGGTAATCTCTACTGAAAGGCCGGCCGTAGCCAATCACTTCAACCTCCAAATGGTCGGCGATCTGCTTGCGGTCATCGGGATGGATCAAGGCCAGCCATCCCGCCATGGTGTGCTCATAACTCTTGTCGATTCCGAACAGATCCTCCTGTACATCTGATCTTGTCCATGCCCCGGTTCGAAAATCCAGCGCAAAGCTGCCAAGGCCGCCGATTCTCTGCGATTCGCGCAGCGACTCCTCGCTCTCGCGCAGAAGATCCATGGCTCGCCGGCGCTCCGTAATGTCTGCATTCACGCCGAGAAAACGTACGGCCCGCCGCTCGTTTCCTTCTCCGTCGAAATGCACTCGTCCGTGCGAGGAGATCCAATGGATCGAACCGTCTGGCCAGACGACGCGAAACTCCCTGTGGTAGGCCCCGCCGTTGGCCCCGGCGATCGCCTGTTTCACAGCCTCGTCTACATCCTGACGGTCCTCCGGGTGAATGTTCTGAATGGCCGCTGCGTAATCGATGAGTTCCCCGGAGACGAATCCAAACCCGTTGCGGCAGCATTCATCCCAATTCACTTCTCCGGTCTCCAGGTTGTACTCCCACGCGCCTAGATTAGCCGCCTCCAGCGCCAACCACCGGTACTCCGAAATCTCTCGGAGCCGCTCCTGGGCTTCTTGCAGCGCCTTTTCCCGCCCGAATGCGGCCAGTCGGCTCTGATAGCGGCGGTAGCGCTCCGCTACAACGCTCATGAAAACGCCCATCCCCACAAAGGAGACAAGCACGATGGCGTCCGAGGTTCTGGCAACTCTGAAGCTTCCGACAGGCTGGACCATCCAATAATCCGCCAGCGATGCCGAGAGCGCCGTGGCCAACAGTCCCGGCCAAAGTCCGCAGAGGAATGCGACCAGCATGACGGTGGGATAAAAGAGAAAAAAGACAGGAAGTTCGAGACCAAAATGCCGCACCAGATTCTGCCGCAAGACGAAGGCTGCCATTACTCCCGCTGCCGCTAGAGCAAGGCGAAGCATTGGCCGGTGAACTCCACGCTTTTCGAGGTCCTGCATTGCGCCATCCTCCGATGGAGCCTCCTCTTCGGAGCAGGGGAAAAGAAGAGAAAACTGCAGCCGAGATTGGCACGGCGCACTCGTCTTCGAACAATCCTACTAGGATTATCGGCCAATCAAGCATCATATTTCTGTGGCAGCCCGCCAATTACGGCGGCAGCGCTGGCTGGTCAAACGTAGAACTGTGCGAATACTTCCAGCTCACTGTCACCGCAACAGGGGATTGCTGCTGCGCTCTTCGCCGATCGTTGTTTCGGGACCGTGGCCGGTGAGTACGCGAGTCTCGCCGGGTAAAGTGAAAAGGCGGCTCTTGATTGAGTCGATAATCTGGTCATAGTCGCCGCCGGCCTGATCGGTGCGGCCAATGCTGCCCGCATAGAGGGTATCGCCGGAAAACAACAGATCGAGTGGGGCAAAGTGAAGACAGATTGAGCCTGGAGTATGGCCAGGTGTGAGCAGGACTTGGGCCGGGTAGTTTTTGAGGCCCACGCACTGGCCGTCCGCCAGGTCGCCGTCGGGCGGAGCGGTCTCGGGCGGGGCAAGGCCAACCAGGCCAGCCTGCTCATCCATCTTCGCGAGCAGCGGAATGTCATTTTCATTTAGCAGAATGGGCGCGCCGGTAAGCCGCTTGAGGCTGAGCGCAGCGCCTACATGATCGATGTGCGCATGAGTAATGATGATCTGTTTGACATGGAGGCCGAGTTCGGTAAGTCGCTGGTGAATCAGCTCGGCCTCATCGCCTGGATCGATGACAATCGCCTCGTGAGTGCCCTCATCGCCCATAAGGATGCAGTTGGTTTCCAGGGGACCGACAGTCAATGACTCCAGGATCATCGCTTTATTCTCCAATTCATCCAATATCGGCATTCGCAGCTCCAAATGTTAGGACCCTGGTTGTCCGCCAAACACCCCCCGGCTCATCTGTTGGGCGAGATGCTGTAGGCTGAGCAAACGCTCCGCCCGTTTGGTGGGTCATTAG
>JBEKOA010000139.1:0-12420 GCA_049522255.1 Occallatibacter sp. | reverse complement strand
AAAATGCCCGCGCAAAGCTAAAATCCGGCTCCTCTCACGCCCCAGAATCATACACCGCTTAATCAAAGCGGCGAAGAATGCGATTTCGCCTGAGTGCGCAGGGCATTTTGCAAGTGGCTCAGGTTTTGAAAATATAAATAGGGGGTAGGGGGTTCCCTCAGGCGGCTACCTTTTTCTGGGCATCGGCGGTCCAGAGCTTTGCCTCGGCTTCGCGGCGGGCCTTGAGGGCGGCGATCTGCTGGCCGCCGGCGCGATCCCAGAGCAGCAACTGCTCCACGGCGTCCGAGTACCTTCCCGCGTTGAGGACTTTGAGGAGGGTTGAAGTGGCGAAGCGGCCCGCGCCGAGATTGAACAGGAAGTCCACCAGGGCGTCAAACTGGCCCTGCGCCAGCGGAACCTTTACCATGCGCTCGACGGCCTGCTCGGCATCGCGCACATCCGCCATCAGGAGCTCGGAGGCCTGCTCTTCGTCGATGCCGTCTGGAAACGACTCCAGGTGGAGCAGCCGATGGCCGTAGCCGATGGTCGGAATCCCGGCCACATCCTTATACACACGATTGCGGAAGCCCTCCGCCTGCTTGAGCAACTCCATTCCCGCGGTGCTGAGTTTCATCTGTCCCCCTGTTGGTTTGGATCGTAATTTTCACGCTAGCAGGAGAGGAGAAATAATCTGCAAAACCGGTTTTTGGGCGGTGCGCTCTGGTCAATTTGGCGCTTCAGAGAGTGAAAACCAGTGGGCCGGTGCGGGAGCGCGCAGAACGAAACCTAGACGGCTCAAAGGGATACCCTCCCCAAGGAAAATCCACTCGCTGAGTAAAGACACCGTTACGCTCACAAAAGTTGCCGTGCGCGGGACGGACCGGTTCGCCGAGGGTGGATTGCGGGGGCTGTGTTGCCTTGGAGAGAGTTTCCCGTCCGGCAGCAGGATTGGGTGGAAGAGAGAGGATCGGCCCGCGGGCCCCAGGGTCAACCTGGATTTGCACCATCTTTAGTGCAGATTGCAAGTTGCGGGAAGGAAAAGGGTTAAGCGGGACTTCTCCAAAATCAGTTCGGTTTTGGGAAAGAAATCCTCAATTCTTTTCACATTAAAGTTGAGCGAAGTAGCGTGGAATCAGTAAAATGGGTAGATGGTTGAAAGACGAGAATCAAGCAACACGAGCTCAAAATCTTCGCTACGGATTTGGCTGTTGGCGGGAGCTTCGTCTGCTGTGCTGGCCGCGGTGGTGGTGGGAATCTCCACGCGGACGGTGCATGCGGATGCGGTCATTTCCCGGCCGGCGGCAACCGCGTTCCCGGCGGTTCCCGTAGCAAGCGCGACGCCTGCTTTGCTTGCGCCGCATCAACCCGCAGGATCACATGCGGCAAAGGTGTTTCACGGCATCGCCTCCTGGTATGGAGGCGTCTTCAACGGCCGAAGAACGGCCAACGGAGAGCGGTTCGACATGAACGCGATGACCGCCTGCCATCCGACACTTCCATTTGGTTCGATAGTCCGGGTGGTGAATCTGAAGAACAAGCGGACGGTCGTGGTGCGGATCACCGACCGCGGCGACCTGGGGGACCAAGGGCGCATCATCGACCTGTCGTATGGCGCCGCCGAGAAGCTGGCGATGACCAAGTCGGGGCTTGCCTCGGTGAGGCTGGAGGTGCTTTCACTGGGTGGGTCGCGCCGCAACAGATAGACAATCGCAGGGATTCAAACCAAAGCAAAGGCCAGCCTGAGAGGCTGGCCTTTGTTGCTGGTGAGCAGGGCCTTTCGAGGATCGTGGTATCCCACCCTTGCGCGATAAAACTGCGCAAGGATAGGGCACCCAGGGGTCAATAGGCTGGGGTTAAATTTGAGGTTTAACCCTTCTGACCAGCCGCTAACCTACACGGGAACTGCACGTCTATTGCAGTGCGGACATAATCACTACCCGGAGCAGGTTTCATGGCAACGGATGCGGCGATCTACCCTACTTCCCCGGCTCAATTGACGGCCGGCATGGCTTGGCCGGCTGGCAGGAGGGTACAATCCTCCCAAGGTATGGCTGCGACCAGGGCAATGAACGGTCAGAAGAGCGCCGAGGAGCGAGCGCAGGCGCGCGCGCCAGAGATGGAGTTGATTCGCGAGGCGCAGGCGGGGTCGCGGGCGGCCTTTGACTCGCTGGTGCGGCAGTATGAGCAACAGGTGCTCAGGCTGGCGCTGCACCTGACGGGCAGCGAACACGACGCCGAAGACATTTACCAGGAGGCGTTTTTGAAGGCCTACCGGTATATCGGAAATTTCCGCTTCGAGTGCTCGTTCTATACGTGGATCTACCGGATTGTGACCAATCTCTGCCTGGACCAGCTGCGGCGGCGCAAGACGCGGCGCGAGGACCACGCCGTTTTTGTCAACCACTCCGGAGATGAGATCGACGTGCTGGCTTCGGTCTCCGACGACCGGTCGTTTTCAAACCCGGCGAAGGAACTGGACCGCAAGGTGCTGGGAGAGCGGATTCAGACGGCTTTGGAAAAGCTGACGCCGAGAGAGCGGATGGTTTTTGAGCTGAAACACTACCAGGGGCTCCGGTTGCGGACCATCGGGGAGATGTTGAGCACCACGGAAGAAACCGCCAAGAACACGCTCTTCAGGGCAACGAAGAAGCTGAGAACGCAGTTGGCGGGGTTGCGATAGAGTGGCTGGTGGCAATTCCCTGAGGGGGATGCGGATTTCGCTGGCGCAGGTTGAATTTTTTCGGGGCTGGAAGGACGTAACGAGATGAATTGCGAAGTTGCACATGAGCGGATTGTGACGGCGGCCTATGGGGAGCTGGCCGACGAACAGAGACATGAACTGGAGCGGCACATGACGGGCTGCCCGGAGTGCCACAAAGAGCGAGATCAGCTGCTTGCACTGAAGGTGCTGATGGAGGCCCATCCGGTTGTGGAGCCGGACGCGAACCTGATCGCGCGCTCCCGGTTGAGATTGGAAGAGGCACTGGATGCGCTGCCGCCGCTGCGCTGGTTTGAGCGCCTGGGTCAGCGGGTGACAAACAGTTTTGCCAGCCTGCAGGCCGCGCCGTTGGCTGTCTGCCTTCTGCTCTTGGTGGGAGCCGGGGCGGGTTCGCTGGGCGGCTACAAGGTGGCCGAGAATCGCGCGGCGCAGACGATGGCGGCGCGAGGGGCGGTGCAGCCGGCAGTGGCTTCGACGGCGGGGAACGCAGCGCCGGCCGAGATTGCCAGCATTTCCAGCATAGTCCAGCAGCCTAACAGCCATATGGTTGAAGTGCATTACAACCAACTGGTGCCGCAGCAGATCGAAGGCTCGCTCGACGATCCGTCGATTCGTCAGTTGCTGATGCTGGCCAGCCAGAACTCGGCCTCGGCCGGAGTGCGGGACGATTCGGTGGGCCTGCTGGCGGCCGAGTGCAAGGCTGGACATGGCTGCAAAGCGGAGGGGATTCGCGATGCGTTGATGGTGGCTCTGCGCTATGACAAGAATGCAGGTGTGCGCGAAAAGGCCCTGCAAGGGCTGGAGCCTTATGTGGCAGAAGATGTGCGGGTGCGGGATGCGGTGCTGGAGGCGCTCTTGTACGACGGCGACTCGCGCATTCGCACCGCGGCGATCAACATTCTGGAGCCTGTCGAGGGCGATACGAGTGTGCGGCAGGTGCTGAATTCGGTCGCCAATTCGGATCGGAGTCCCTATATCCGGACGGTTTCGAGGCAGGTTTTGAACCGGGTTCCGGAGATTCAGTAAGTGGAAGTTACATTCCGGGGACCGCGTCGTCAGAAGAGAATGCGGACCGGATAGGGTTCGTGGTTTCTCACCCTAGCCGCAAAAACAAAAGCGCGGCAAGGATGGGAGACCCGAGAGTCGTGGGAGAAGATGTCATGAAGGACTTTTTGAGGCCGTATCGGAGTTTTGGAGTTGTCGCGGTGCTGGGGGCGGGTGCGTGGCTGGCATTGACTCCGCACGCGGCCTTGGCGCAGGCGCGGGGGATCGTTCAGTGGGTTGAGGAGCCGAGTCCGCTGGCGCTGCACTCGAATTCGCAGGGATACCTGGGCGTGGACCTAGCGGACGTGGACCAGGAGAAGGCGCAGGCGCTGAAGCTCAAGGAGGTTCGCGGGGCAATTATCACGCTGATCGATCATGACGCTCCAGCCGGGCAGATCGGGCTGAAGGTCAACGATGTGGTGGTCAAGCTGAACGGGCAAGCCGTCGAGGGCGCCGAGCAACTGCGGCGGATGCTGCGAGAGATTCCTGCGGGGCGCAAAGTGAGCCTCGAAATCAGCCGCGACGGCAACCTGCAGACACTGGCCGTGGAGCTGGCCGACCGCAGGGCCATGGAACACGATGTCTGGACCAAGATCGGCGCCGGCGGCGACGTTTTTGCGCAGGCTCCGGGGATGGGCATTCTGGCTGGAGGCGACGCGCCGCTGCCGGGCGGATTCCATATGCCGTTTTTCGGCAGCAGCCTGAAGGTGGGCGCTCTGGTTGAGCCGCTGACCTCGCAGATGGCCGAGTACCTGGGCGTGCCCAGCGGGCTGATGGTCAAGCAGGTGGCGCGCAAGAGCGAGGCTGAGACAGCAGGGCTGAAGGCCTTTGACGTGATTCTCAAGGTGGGCGGCGATGCGATTACCACAGTCGCGGACTGGGACCGGTCCTTGCTCGCCAACCAGGGCAAGCCGGTGCAGGTGACTGTGCTGCGCGACAGAAAGCAGCAAACGCTGACCCTGCAGGTAGATTCGAAGCACCGCGGCATGATCGACTTCGATGGTGTTTTGCTTGATGATGATTGTCCGCTGGTGGTGGCGGAGATCGATGAGGATCTTGCACAGAAGTCGGCAGCCGAGGCTTTGCGAGCGCAAGCTGAGAAACTGCGCGAAAGTCTCAAGAGCGAAGACTTGAAGCTTGACCAGAAGCAGATGGACGCGTTGAAGCAGCAGATGGAAGAGTTCCGCCAGAATTTCAAGGCGGAAGATTTCAAGCTTGACCAGAAGCAGATGGATCAACTGAAACAGCAGATGGAAGAGTTCCGGAAGAACTTCAAGGCGGAAGAGTTCAAGCTGGATCAGAAGCAGCTGGATGAGCTGAAACAGAAGATGGAAGAGCTGCGCAAGACTCTGCCGGAGAAGCTTAATCAGGAGATGGATCAGTTGAAGATGCTGGATGCGCCAGAAGTTGAGGGACGGGCCTGAGGGCGCTTTTTTCAACCTTCGTGTCATGAAGGTTTCGTCGCATCCCAGGCCCCAAAATCGGGAGCTGGGGCACCCAGTGTAATTGTTCAACCAGAGTAATGCTGAACCCCGGCTGACTTAGTCGGGGTTTTTCATGAGCCAATAATGGAAGCCGTCGACGATGGCCATCAGCGCGGCCTGATTCAAGTCCCCGCTTACGCCCGCCGTTGTCCAGGGTTCATGACCGTCGGCGTTGAAGCTGACGGTGACGCGGACGTGGGCTGCCGTGTCGTGGGCCGAGACATCGAGGGCTGTGACGCTGAAGGTGCCCAAGCGCATCTGCGCGATGGACGGGTGCCACTTTTCCAATTCATGCCGCATAGCTTTGGTGAGCGCATCGACGGGACCGGCGCCTTCGGCTCGCGTTGTAGTCACCGTCGAGTCGCCGACGGACAATAGCATCGATGCCTGAACATAGCGGTTCCCGGTCTCGTCGGATTCATCGAGCACCCGCCAGCTCTTGACGCTGAAGCGATCTCGCAGAGTATTGAGCACTTTCATGCAGGCTAGTTTGAAGGAGACCTCACTGACCGTGAAGCCGCCGCCTTCCATCATCGACTGGTTCGAGTCCATCAACGCCTGTGCCTGCGCGGAATCGAGCGGAACGCCGAGCGTCTGGGAAAGCATCACGATGTTAGCCCGGCCCGATTGGCCGTTGACGCCGATTATGGGGCTGGCGCCGACGCGAGCCGGATCGCACCAGAGATAGGCGCCTGGGTTTTTCTTTTCGCTGCTGCCATGCATGCCGGCCCAGGTGCCGAAGGCCCCAGGACCGACGATTGGAGTGCCGTGCGGCGGCTCCAGCCCAAAGGCCGAGTAGGCGGAGTTAGCGAGGCTAGTTAGTCCGGTGAGGGCCTCGGGAGCTACAAACTCAGCTTCGCCCCTTAGTTGCATGCTACCGATCACAGTGGTGAGATTCACATTGCCGCAGCGTTCGCCGGTGCCGAGAATGGTGCCTTGGATTTGAGTAGCTCCGGCAAGAATCGCCGCGCGGGCATTGGCGACTCCCAGGCCACGGTCGGTGTGGCCGTGAAAGCCGAAGTTAGCGCCGGGATAACTTCGCACAAGGCCCTCGATCACCTGGCTAACTTCAGTGGGATCGGCGCCGCCGGTCGTGTCGCAAACCACGATGCGGCTGACTTGCTGGCTGGCGCACTGCGCAACCATATGGTAGAAGTAGTCCTGGCTCCGCTGGCTGAAATCGGCTTCGCAGGCGCTTCCGTTTTCACGGCGGCCGCATGCGGCGTCCATGGCGTGCTCAAGATCCACGATCACTTCAAGGCCGTTCTCTTGCAGGCATTCAACGGTCTCGTAGGCCATCAGCAGGTTTTCTTCCGGCGTAGTTTCTAGCGACTTGATTACATCGAGCAGCCGGGATTTGACGACGATGACAGCGACGGGAACGCGCGGCTTGTGGCCGATCATGAATTGGACATCTGACCATTGTTGGACCTTTGTGTCGCGGCCGCGCGTCCTGCCAAAGAGAGCCAGTTTCATCGCTCCCGTCTCGACCGGATGAAGCGCGGCGGTCAAGTCGGAGACGAATTGATTGGCGCCGGCAAAGCCTATCTCTGCGTAGTGGACGCCGAAGCTTGCCATGTGCTGAAGAAGGCCGACGGCATTGGGCACGGAGATGTCGATATTCGGCTGCTGCAGCCCGTCGCGGAGACTTGTGTCGAAGATCTCGACTCTTCCAGTTTCAAATTCTTTCATTTGTTCCTGCATGGGTTGATCGATCGGTCCTTGGCGCGCGATCTCCGGTAAGGAGGCGGCCAAGGTTTCATCATACCTCTTCTGATGAGCGGGTTTTTTGCCCGTTTCAGCTCTTGAGTCCCGAGTCAAAAGTTCAATGAAGAAATCGGCGGTTGGAAACGCGGGTCCTTCGACTCCTTTCGCCTCGCTCCAGTCGCTCAGGATGACAGTTCATTTTGTGGATGAAATACAAACTCGGGAGACTAGGCCGTCAGGTTGTAGATCAGGCCGAAGGGATCTTTGATGTAGCATCGCGGAAAATCGGGTTCATCCTTGACGACTTCGCAGCCGAGTTTTGTAAGCCGCTGCCGGGCGGCTTCGACGCTGTCCACTGTGACTTCGAGGACAGGCCCCAGCGCGGGACCGCGCTCGATGAACAGGTTGATGTGGCGTCCGTGAAGGCTGATCATCTGGGACTCTTCGCCGGTGATCTCGAAGCCGAGATGATCGACGTAGAATGCCGCAGCCTGCTTCGGGTCTGGCGCCTGGATGAGAATGTCGGTGCCTAAACTGTTTGCCATGGGGGCTACCTCGCGGTGTAAAGGGTCGTCCAGTTGGTGGTGAAGGCCGGATTTACGACAATGCCCCACCACTCTGCTTTGCTTAGCGCGCCAGGTAAATAGGTCGGGAGAGCATCGATCAAGGTATCGAAGTTCTCCATTTCCTCATCCACCTGGAGACTTCCTTCAGCCGTCTTGAAATTGAAACAGATCAAGTCATATGCAAAAAGGTCGCGCTTGAATGCGGAGACTGTAGTCACCTTGCTCCACTCCGTTACAACTATGAATTCCTCCCCGTTCTCATAGGTAATCTTGCGTTTCATCCCGGACGGATCGCACAGGATCGCTCCCTTCCAAGGCCTTGCGCGGCGAGAGCGGAAGAACTCGATTAATCGAGTGAACCAGTTCGTGCGATGGTGTTCTTTTCCCATCGAGACCACTCTACGCCGACAGTCAAAGAGATTCTACGTACAAAATCTTAGCCGCGTTTCTTTCCGCCGGGCTTGCTGCCGAAGCGCTTGCCGCCGGAAGGTGGACCGCTGCGTTTGGGGCCGGATGGCTTGCCTTTGTAGCCGGAGCTTTTGAAGCCGCCGGGCTTTCGCCCCACGGACGAAGACCTGTCCGTGGGGGCCCCAGGCCTGGGCTTCCAGCCGGGTCCGGCTTTTCTGTCGGCGCGCGAAGTGGAGCTGGGATAGGGCTTGGCCTTGGTGGGGTGGTAATCGGATGCGCCTTCGGTGCGTGGCGCGAAGGGGCGGGACGAGGTTGAAGAGCCGGAACCGGCGGCGGGCCGGGGTGCGAAGGAACCCTCGCCTTGATTGCTGCTAAAGGAACGCCTGGCTGGGCCGGCGGAAGAACGGCCACCGGGTTTGGCTCCATAGGGCTTAAAGCCGCCGGGTTTAGACGAGCCGGATTTGGAGAACTTGCCGCCCGGCTTGCTGCTGGGCCGTGCGCCGCCGGCGCGGGGTTTGCCGCTGCTGGTGGTGAAGGGGCGCGCCAGACCGCCCTCGCCGCGGAAGGGCTTGGGCGGGCCAGAACGAGCGGAACTGGACCCCTCAGAAGAGGCCGGCCGGGCGAAACCGGGGCGACTTGGGGAGCTTGGACGGCTGGGCCTGTTTGAGGTGTTGGGCCGATCTGAGTAGGGACGAGGTGCGCTGGGGCGGCTTGAACTGGTGCGCGGGGCGCCTGATCGAGGCTCGAAGTTACGCGCCTCAAAGGGGCGCGGCCTGTAGGGACGTGCCGGGCCTGGACGCTCGGCCGGGATCTCCTCAATGTGGAGATTTGGCGGTCTCACCGGGCCAAGATCGTCGTCGAAGTCGCGCGTTGGGCGGGCCGGAGCTTCGCGGCGGGGTGGGGCTGAGCGCTGGAAGGCCGGCTTGCCCGCTCGTTCTGTGCGCTCGGGCTTCTTCCACGCGGGTTTGTCGAATTTGGGCTTGGCTGTGAATGGACGGCCTGTGGCGGGTCTGTCTGTTCCAGCCGAAGCGGGCCTGGCCGGCCCGGTGCTGGGACGGTCGTACGCCGGCCGGTCAAAGCTGCGTCCAGAGGGCCGAGCGGAGCCGAAGTTGGCCTGATCGCCTCTTCTGCCCGGAGCTTCGTCTTCATTGTGGGAGAAGCTGCGAACGGGATTGGGCGCCGAAGTGCGGCCGGCGGAGGGACGGAATCCTTCTCCGCCACGGCTTGGGCCGGCGCGGTCTGGACGTGGGCGATCTGGGCGGAAAGGTTTGGGAGCGGCGTTTTTGCTGTAGGCGCCCGCCGGGCGGCTGGGACGGGCCGGACTGCCAGGGCGTTCTGGGCCGGGACGATTCGGGCGATAGGCCGCAGGCCGATCGGCAACAGCAGGCAGCGAAACTGGTTGGCGTGGACGGCCGCTGGGCTTGGGAAGCACGGTCGGCAACAGACCGGCATCGGAGAGGTTGCGTCGGCGAATGTCTTTTGATTTCGGCGTGCGCAGCTTGCCTTCGGCGGCCTGGCGCAGCAGTTCCAACTCGCGGGGCTCCAGTTCGCGCAGTTGGCCGGGCTCCTGGTCGAGAACCAGCGGGCCGTAGCCGGTGCGGCGGATTTTTTCGACGAAGTGACCCACCTCTTCAAACATCTTGCGGAGTTCGCGGTTGCGGCCCTCGATGAGAACCACTTCATACCAGGGATTGTCGCCCTGGCGTACCTGGCGGATCCGCGCAGGTGAGGTGCGCACCTTGGACGAGCCAGGCTTGCCGCGTTCGATGGCGACGCCGCCGCGCAGGATGTCGAGTTCGGCCTCGGTCGGCTGTCCCGCGACCTTGACGAGATAGGTCTTCTCAACTCCCGATGAGGCCTTGGTGAGGCGGTTGGCCAGCTCGCCGTCGTTGGTGACCACGAGCAGCCCTTCGCTCATGTAGTCGAGGCGGCCGACGGGGTAGAGGCGCTCCTTCATCTTCTCGAAGAATTGCATCACCGTGGGGCGTCCCTCGGGGTCCTTGACCGTGGTGACGAAGCCCCTGGGCTTGTTGAGGATGAAGTAGCGCAGGCGCTCAGCGCCCTGGAGCAATTTGCCGTCGACGCGGATGTGGTCGCGGCCAAGGTCGGCCTTCGTTCCCAGTATCGTGACCACCTTGCCGTTGACCTGGACGCGGCCCTGTTCGATCAGGGTCTCGGCGCTGCGGCGGCTGGCGATGCCGGCGGCGGCGAGGATCTTCTGCAGCCGCTCGGGCTTGGCGGGGGGACGCGGCTTGGGAGTGAACTCGGGTCTGGAGTCGTCTTCGGGTCCGGAGTCTTGCTCGGAGTCGCCTTCCACTTCGGGGCTGTCTTCGGCCCCAATCTCAGTCTCCGATTTCGATTCAGGTTCCGCTTCCTTCGGTTCGGGTTCTGGTTCGATGGCAGTTCTTGCCTCGCCATCGGTTTCGTCGCCGATTGGATCTTGAATCTTCGGAATTTCAGGCTCGGATGCGGTTTCCAGAATTGGCTCGGCTGATTCGGTTGCTGGGGATTCGATTGGGGTTGATTCGGGTTGGAGCTTAGATTTCTTTTTCGCCATGGGGAAATGTCTCGGTTTCTGCCTGCTCTTGTGCGGGAGGCGCAGCAGGAGCGGCCTCTTCGGGGGGTGGGGGTTCGTTGCTGACCACCATCACGGCGGTCCCAGTGGATTCAGAGGGATCTTGCGGGGTTTCCGGCTCTTCGGCGGCCGGCTCTTCGAGTTCTTCGCTGGCGGATTCATTGAATTCAGGCCCCTCGGCAGGGTTCGATCTCTGGGCGGACTCGGCCGCGGGTTCCGGCTCATCTAGCTCGATTGCGGCCAGCTTCTCGAACTCCTCCATCGAGGGCAGTTCGGTGACGTCTTTCAGGCCGAAGCGGAGGAGGAACTCGCGGGTGGTTTTATACAGAATCGGCCGGCCGATGACGGGCTTCCGTCCGGCCGTGGCGATCAGCTTGCGGGCCAGCAGCGAGCCGAAGACGCCGGAGGAATCGACGCCGCGAATCTCGTTGACCTCGGGTGCGGTGACCGGCTGCTTGTAGGCGATGACGGCCAGGGTTTCAAGAGCAGGCAGAGAGAGCTTGAGCGCGGGCTTGAGGCTCCTGACGAAGAGCCGGACGGCGTCGTGGCACTCGGGCTTGGTTGCCACTCGGTAGCCGCCGGCAATCTCGCGGATCTCGACGCCGCGGCCGTCGGAGGCACAGGCGGCGATGAGTTCGTCGAGAAGCTGGCGAATGACGGCGCGCACTTCGCGGTCGCGCTGGCGGGCCTGGCGGCGCGCTTCCGCTTCGGCAGCGTCCGCGGAGGCGGCTGCCTCGTCTTCTGCCGACGCCGGATCGCCTTCCGCTGCCGGCAGGGCGGCAGTGTCGCTGTTCTCCGCAATGGCCTCTGGATTGGCTTCTACTGCGGCTGCCGCGTCCGGTTCGGGGCCGGGCTCCATGCCAGGCTCCGGAGTTTCTGCCACGACGGCTTCCGCGACGGACTCGGTTTCGGGTTCAGGCGGTGCGGGTTCGGCGGGGACCGGCGCAAGTTGCGTATACGCGAGATCCTCGGTCAGCCCGAGGGGCAGGGTTTGGGCGTCTATCGCGGCTTCGGCGGCCTGCTCTGCAGACGCAGCTTCCTGCTGCGCCTTCCATTCAAGGGCTTCGGCGGCAAAGAGGACGGCGAGCTGGGTCAATGTGACCGGCTCCTCCGCGGCATAGATGACTGCTTCCAGCTTGGCTTTCAGGCTCATTCTGTAATAGGTACCTTAAGTATGGTACCGGATGCGGGGCCGGGCTGCGCGCCGTTGGAGGCTGGATGGGCCAACAAAGCGGCATTTTTGCACTGGAACGGCCATCGGGCCAGGGTATGTTCCCGAAAAGATCGAAGATTGGTGCAGTCTCCGGATTGCCGGTCGCTCGGCCGCGATGCGCTAAACGGGAGGCGATTGTAGCAAGAAGCTATCGCGAATGATTGCTTCTACGGCGCGGGCTCAGAAAACAGGACCCCATCAACAGAGATCCCGTAAAGTTGACCCCCAGAGATTGTCGGTAATGCTATCTGTCCGCGCCGGGATGTCAACATTGAAGCATCTGACGGATCGATAACATTCATCTCTGAGTGGGTGACAGCATATAACCGATCAGTCTCTGTGCTTGCTCGGAGACTAGGTGTGCCGTTCAGAGTCCGTCTTGCGATTTCTCGGTCCTGTTCGAGGATTACCAGATCGCCGTTAAAAGCCGATGGTCTATTCCAGGCGGATGCCTGCGCTTGGAAATCCGTACCCAAGATTATGGCGACTCGGGAACCAATTACCGCAACGGATGCGATTTTCTTCCCAGGGAAACTCCATTTATTGCAGACCGCTCCTGCCTTCAGATCGATGGCATAGAGAGAGTTCGCCGCCACAATTACTGTTGATCGCAAATGAAGAAGCTCGTGAGTGCATGCGCCATCGACCTTCTGGCGCCAAATTGTCTGGCCGGTCGCTGTGGAATAGCAAACCACCGCCCCTTTGTTGTTCGCGGATATGACACG
>JBEKOA010000138.1:0-17904 GCA_049522255.1 Occallatibacter sp. | reverse complement strand
CGGCCCAGCCGCCCGGCCTTGGTTGTGCAGTTTTCGCCGCGGAAGCTTACGGTCACCACTTCTCCCGGTGTCGCCTGCCCCCAAACGTGCACCGGCAAGTCGCGCTGGACCACCATGTGGTCAGCTAGAATCCTGGGTAAAGTCACTTGCGCGCACACACTCGCGCCGGGCAGCAGGGCAAGCAAAAGCAGGTTTCGCAGTTTCAAGAGGAGCCTCACAGGAACAAGGATGCCGGAGATCCCCCGTTCTAGTGGCACCGAGGTCTTCGGAATGAGAACGATACCAGAGTAAACGATTTCCGGCAGAGGTGTGCTACCTTACTAAGCGCTGCCCTGCCGCTGTGGGAATATCTCTTTAAAATCGACTCACGATCCTGTTTTGCACAGTTCCCGCTGCAACTTTTGCATCCAATCGGTGTCAGACTCTCCAAGAGAAGACCCGAGCGGAGGATTCCTGGGCAGAATCCTCGAACGGAATGTCGCGTCCGGCCCAATTCAAAACTGCCAGGGTGCAGCACCCTGCGGAAGCTTTACATCCAGAAAGGCAATTCGATATTCTTCCCGGAGGACCGATGCACATGACGCGAAAACTGCGCATAACTGCATTTGCTCTCATCGTCTTAGCGCCACTGGCTTTCCGGCCCGCGCTCAGCCGCGCTCAGGCTGCTCTGTTGATGGAAGAGCCCTACGGCTTCTTCGGTGCTCTCAATCCAACCGGCCACAATGCGATCTACTTTGAACGCATCTGCGCCGAGACTCCAATCCGCCTGCGCCGTTGCGCTGCCGGCGAGCCGGGCGCCGTCATCGCCCGCTACCAGGGGATCGCCGGGTACGACTGGGTTGCAATTCCGCTTCTTCCATACCTCTATTCAGTCGAAAACGCTTCCGATGTGCCACAGCGCGCAAATCGCACAACCGTCAACTGGCTGCGCAACGATTATTACGATGGCCATCTGACCGGTCTCGGAGAGGACCTATCTCCCGGCAGTTTCCTTCATGGTGGTTGGGCCCAACTCGTTGGCGTCTCCTATGAACGGCGCATCTACGTCTTTCGCTTTCAGACCGCCGAAGAGCAGGACGATGCCTTCATTGCGGAGATGAACGACCTCCCGAACCGCTCGCACTTCAGTCTTCTGTTCAACAACTGCTCGGACTTCGCCCGTCGTGCCCTCAGTTTCTACTTTCCCGGCAGTTTCCCACGCAGCGTCTTTCCGGACGCAGGCATGACCACCCCCAAGCAACTCGCCCAAAAACTCGAGAGGTATGGCCACAAGCATCCTGAGACTCAACTGACCATCTTCGAGATTCCGCAGGTTCCCGGCTATCGCCACCGCAGCGGGTCCAATAAGGGCATCGCGGAGTCGTTGGCCACCACCGGCTATGCCGTCCCCATCGCGCTGGTAAATCCTTACCTGGCAGGAGGGCTATTTGTGGATTACCTGGTCCGAGGCCGCTCTCATCTTATCCCGCGTCATCCGCAGGTTCTGGAACCGGCGAATCTTCTGGCATTGACAGCCCCGGCCCCTGCCGCAGAGAATCCCCAAAGCGCAGGTCTTCAGGCCCCCAGCGCCGCTGCCGCCGGTTCTGCTGAAGCAGGCAAGACCGTGACAGCCAACTCCGGCCTGAAAGAAGTCAAGGGGTCGAATGAGTAAATCGTCTGAGCAGAATCTTAAGAGCCATGGCCGGCTCGATCCGCCCTACCATTTTGTGCTGGGTTTCATTCTGATCGCCAACCTGATCTTCGCCGTCGTCCACATGGTGCGCCACTGGGAGACCGCTTACTTCGCTGGCCCCTGGATGGTGGTGCTTTCGTTGGCGGCATTCATCGCTGTCCTAAAGCTGCGCACCTATCCGTTGAAGGTGCAGGACCGCGTCATCCGCCTCGAAGAGCGGATTCGCTTGCAGGCCCTTGCTCCCGCCGCCTGGCACGCGCAGATCTATCGCCTTACTGAAGATCAATTGATCGGCCTGCGCTTTGCCGCCGATGACGAAGTCGTGGAACTAGCCAAGCAGGCCCTCGAGCACAACCTGAACCGCAAGCAGATCAAGCAGCGCATCCAGAGCTGGCGCCCCGACGACTGGCGCGTGTAACCCGTGTACCGAAGCACTTGCTTATTGTGCAATGGGGGCATCGATGGGTGCCCGCCTTCCCCGCATTGATGCTTTCGCGGCTGTAGCCGTTCTCCAGTTGCTGGAGGGGGACACCCAGGCATCTTGGCGGCTTCTTCCATGAGCCAAGCCCCGAGTTTCTATTTGGCCCGATGGCGGCATGGGTGAAGCCGCGCCCCTTTTGAAGCCTCCGAAGCACTCAGCCGGTCTCACGGCTGGCGCAGGCTGGACTGCAACCAATCGAGATAGGGCTGGCTGGCGGCATCGACCATTAGAACCAGGAACTCGGGAGTCTCGTAGCTGTGCAGTTCGTGCAGCCGGGCCTCGAGAGCGGCGAGTTGGCCGGGTCCGGTCTTGAGCAGCAGCAGCGTTTCGGTCGACGTCTCGATCTCTTCCTTCCATCGGTAGATCGACTGGATGGCGGGAATCAGCGTGGCGCAGGCGGCCAACTCTTCTTCGACAAGGGTGCGGCCCAGGCGGGCGGCTTCTTCGGGGTTGGCCATGGTGGTCAGGACGATGCGGGCTGGGGGTGTGGGTTCAGGCATGGGTTGGCTCCAGCGCAAGTGTACGAGTGCGAGGGCAGCCCTTGACAGTGAGAGGTCTCATTGCGGTTCCGGATACCCACCGTTACGGGCTCATCTCGGTGTCTCCCCCCTACGCATATTCTGTAAATAAGTTCCTTGGTTTGAACATGATACAGCGGCAGTTCCGCTCCAAATCCGCCATTCTAGCCGAGTTATTTGCAGATTCGAGATTCCAAAGGAGTTGCGGTGTTTTCCCCGGCGGTTTTGAATCTCTGGCGGCCTGCCGTGGGATTTCCTTGCCGATCCTTTACTGACGATTATGTGGCAAAGGGGGGTATCATCGGCAAACCCCACTCAAGAAGTGTTGACCCGCGGGCATGGGGTGGTCGAGTGCGACTAGAATGTCCGTTATGTGGACGATGGTAAGCGGCTGTCCGGAAACAATGTGGGTGAAGACCATTGAGTGCCGTCTTGCGAATGGCGAATTGGCGTTTGTTGATGAATTGGGACCTGCTCCACAGTCGCCTCCATGGCTCGTTGGTCCGGAAGGCAGTCTGCTGCAACAGAGGCAGGATGGCAGGGCAGGTGGAGATTACCTCAGGGAGTTCCGCAGTTTGCGGGCGCCGGCTGAAGATGTGCTTGCGTATTATCGGGAACTGGTTGAACGTTCGGGGCTTGCCATTTTGCCGGATCGAAGGCCGGGTCGTCTTTGTTCGGGTTTCAGAGCGAAGAGCGCCGAGTTCGGATTTCATATTTATGTCTTTGAACGCAAGGGGCTGTCGTTTTGGAATACTGGGCTCTATACGGAGAGCTACAAGAAAAGGAAATGGCTGCCTCCATATTTGCATTTTCTCGAACAGGATCATGAGCGAGTCAAAATGCGAAGCGCAGAGCATCGCCCCAAGGAATGTTGGGCTCCCGTCAGTGCGATAAGCAAAACGGAACCTTCTGTCGAGAAGAAATGTTCATTTGTTACGGAATCGATTCTCTGGTCTTCCCTCCCGAAATGGATTCAGTTCAATATCGAGGACGGAAGAGAGGGCAAGGTGTATCTGTGGGAGGAAGAGGACGGCTCCAAGGGATGGAACGCCCAAATCTCGGCACAGATTGAGGGCGATCCACGATCCGCATTCGAATCCTGGCTTGACGATTTGGAGGCACTAGGGTTCGCGATGCGAGGAACAGAAGGATTGGACCGAGGCTATTACATTTCGGTGATGTGGAACTGGCCGTCGGCTCATATCCAATCTGGTTCAGGAGACGAGGGCAGCATCGGTATGAATGACGCCTATCGTCGTTGGGAAACAGAAAATCAATGGGATATGCATATCGTGTATACACCCGTTCCAGGAACACCGCAGCCTAAACTTACCAGCTGAAGACAGCTCTGAGGTTTCCTACTCTTGCGACAGAAAAAAGTCGCGAAGGCGCAGCGCGGCTTTTCCGTGCCGAAGGGGGCTGGCCCCACCGCAGGTGGCTTGCCGCAAGCGGCTGAGTAAGGCAGACTGGACATGGGGCCGGTAAAGACGGCTTGGGGGAGAGCAAGTCAATGGGCGCTGGCGGTGGCGGGGATTGCAGCCTATGTGAAGACGCAACCAGAACCGCACCGCGTTCTAGTCGGGCGCGATCCGCGCTTTCTGGGCGAGAGCTTCGTTGACATCGCCGCCAAGGTACTGGCCGGGGCCGGAGTGACGCCGATCATTATTCCCGAGGCCGCGCCGACACCGGCGATTGCTTATGCGGTGCGCGTGCTGAAGACCAGCGGAGCGATCAACTTCACGGCCTCGCACAATCCGCCGGAGTACAACGGCATCAAGTTCTCGACGCACGACGGCGCTCCTGCGCTGCCCGAGGTAACCAAGCAGATCGAGGCGGCGATTGCGGTTCGCGTCGCCGGTGGCAGCAATGGAGACAACATCCCAAATGGAAGCGCTCCTGCTGCCGGCTTTGAAACCGCCGACGTGAAGCCGGCCTTCCTGAAGCGATTGGCCGAACTGGTAAATCTGAAGGCCATCGCCAAGTCGGGAATCAAGGTGGTCTACGACCCGTTCTGGGGCGCTGGGCGCGGCTACAGTTCGGAGATTTTGCGTGATGCGGGCGTGGCCGTTGTGACGGTTCACGATTACCGCGATGTGCTCTTCGGCGGCCATGCGCCGGAGCCGGACGATCATCTGCTGGGCGACGCGAAGGCAAAGATGAAGGAGATTGGAGCGCATCTCGGCATTGCTACAGATGGAGACGCTGACCGCTTCGGCATTCTGGATGAGGACGGCACTTTCATCCAGCCGAATTATGTGATCGCCCTGCTCTTCGACTATCTGGTCGAGACGCGCGGCTGGAAAAACGGCGTGGCCAAGAGCGTCGCGACGACCAACATGATCAACGCCCTTGCCGATTATCACAAGGTGCCGCTCTATGAGACACCGGTGGGTTTCAAGTATATCGGCGAATTAATTAACGGCGACAAGATCGCCATCGGCGGCGAGGAGTCGGCGGGGTTGACCATTCGCGGCCACGTGCCGGAAAAAGACGGCGTGATCGCCGGCCTGCTGGTAGCCGAGATGGTGGCCACGCGCGGCAAGAGCTTGGGTGTGCAATTGAAGGAATTATTTGGCAAGGTTGGTTCCTTCTATCCGGTTCGAGAGAACTTCCGCTTGACCCCGGAGGGCATGACCGCGTTCACTGAGAAGTTGAAGGCCGATCCCAGCACGCTGGGCGGACGCAAGGTTGTCGGCATCGTCAGGACCGATGGGCTGAAGCTGATTCTCGAAGACGGCTCCTGGGTCTGCTACCGCCTCTCGGGAACGGAACCGGTGGTGAGGGCGTACAGTGAGGCGCGCAGCGAGCTGGATTCGGAGGCGCTGAAGGCCGCGGCCGAAAAATTTGTGATGAGCTAAGAGCAAATCGGGGCTTATGCGGGAAGAACTATTTCAAGCCGGGAAAAGCACCAAAGCCAGTACAAAAGTGCCGGTACGCATTCGTGTGCGGATGCTGAATCTTGTGCTGCATGCGTGGCGTCCGTCGGCGTCTGCTGTCGCCGTTTTACTCGCGCTGCTCCTTGTCTGGCACGGAGTTTATGGCAAGAACGGCCTGCTGGTGTGGCAACAGAAGCGCGTTGAAGACCAGCAGTTGCAAAAAGAGATTGACGGCCTGAATCGGGAGAATGCGCGCCTGCGCGACCGCGTCGACCGGCTCAAGACGAGTCCAGACGCTATCGGGGTGGTCGCGCGAGACAAGCTGCATTACGCCAAGCCCAATGAGGTGATCGTTACGCTGCCGGCAGATGAGCAAACGCAGCCTGCCGCGGCGGGCAAGTAAGCCGATTCGTCGAGGAGTCCTACCGTGGCCGAAGATCAGAATGCGGTTCCGGTCAAGGGTGTGATTCCGATTCACGAGACTTTTGGCGAGGATGAAGAAGACACAAGACTGCTGCGAGCCATGGCCTCAGCGGCCTCGGAGTATATTCAAAGTTTTCTTTGGTGTAGATCAATACGAGAAGGGTTTTTCGGAGATGGCTGCGGCGGAGTCGTCGCAGTTTTTCTTTTTCATATCGAGCCATCCAAGAAAGGTGTGGACGAATGGTTGTGGGTGGTCGTTGGCGATCTTCCGCCGGCTTACCTCGTGGTCGATGTGAGCAAGACTCCATCCCAGGCGCTTGAGAATTATATAGGTGAAATGTCAAAGTGGGTAAAGCTGGCAAAGCAAAGGCGCTCATCGAAGAAGGTTATTCCAGTGAATACTCCGGCTACACCTGAGTACGCAGAAGCTCTTGAGGGAAGACTGAAGTTTCTGTGTGAGGTCATGGTGCCGCGGTTTCAATTGGCCGAGACTCAGAGAGCCTGAAGGTGCAAAAGACGCAAGTGGCTGATCCCTGATCCCAGACCCCTGGCTCAGAAATCCACATGCGCGCGGACCGAGCCTACCCAGGCCGGTCCGCGATCGCGGTTGTAGCCAGGGTTGTCGATGCACTGCACATCGACGGCATAGAAGAGTCCCCGCCAGGCATGCCAGTTGTAATAACTCTCGACGATATTCTCGCGACCGTAGTTGAGGTCGCCGTTTGCGCGGTTGTAGTTGGGACTTCCGTTGCCGTCGCCCAGCAGGAAGCCCAGGCCGCCGAGTCTGAGATAATCCTGGTGATCGGATTTGATGGCGTTTGAGACCACGACCAGGCCGAACTTGTCGACTGGGCGATGCCAGCGGCTTCCGGCGTAGTCTGTGCCGGCCTCGACGGTCTGGTCGACCTCGGTGTAAGCAAAGGACTCGTGCTGGCCCTCATTCCATCCGAAGCGGCCAAAGACGCGCAGATTCTCAGTAACCTCCTGCTCGGTGTTGTAGCCAAAGCCGTATTTGAGCGCGCCATAGTGCTCGTGAAGGATGATATTAGGCACGGTGATCCCATACTTGGCGGTGTCGGAGCCGTTGAGAAAGTCCTCGTTCGCCTCGCGATAGGTGCCCATGTGGGCGCGGTTGGCGTAGAAGAGCAGTCGGGTCACGCCCTTGCGATCTTTGACGAAGCTACGGCGCAGCTCAAACTCGCCATTGTGACCGCGGGCGCGGCTGAAAGCCCAATCCATATCGATGCCGTTGGCCACCACGGGCATGGCAAAAAGGCCGTAGCGAAAGCTCCAGAATCTGTCGTCGTATTCGGCCATGCCGCCAACTGTGTAGCCGCGGGTGTCGGCTGCGTAGTCCCATGCGCCGTTGTTATCCACTGTCCAATTCATGAATTGCAAATGGCTGTCTGAGCCGGGACCATTTACGTCAAAGAAATCGGGCAACGTCATCTTGCCCCCGCGGAACTCGATGCGGCGCACGGGTATGCTGGGCGCCAAGCCAAAAGGCCCCGCCTCCTGGCTGGTGGTCTGACGGGTCAGGCCAAAGACCTGATGAAATCCATAACGAGCCAGGTAGGGGACAGAACTCAGAGTGGGATTGCGCACCACGTCGAGGTTGGTGAATCCGGCCAGTCCGAGTGCCTGACTCAGCCCGCGCCCGCCGGCGCTCTCGAAGTCCAGAATCAGGTCAGTGTTGTACTTGATCGAATGCGTGGGTCGAATGGCAGTGTAGACCGTACCCAGCAGGGAGGTCTTGTACTCGGCCGAGTTATGGAAGCTATTGGTGCCCTGGTAAAGAGAATGGAAAGGCAAGCGGCCCTGGAAAATGATGTTGGCCTGGCCTGAGATCCACCACCGGCTGTCCTCAGGATGCGGTGCCATGGAGACGATAGGGGGATCCTGGGGCTGGCGGCCGATGGGGCTGGCGTCACCGGGCTGGCGGCCGAAGCCGGGCTGCTGAGGATCGGCCAGGTGCTGCGCTGAACCAACTTTTTGCGCAGGAATCATCTGCGGCTGAGGGGCGGAAGGCAGTGCCTCCGTGGTCTGCGCCTGGACGACTGCGGTACCCAGGGCCAGGGTCGCCAGCAAGCGCACGAGCGAACTCAAGCGGCGGAGCGGCATCGGGCGTGGGCGGCAGACCGGGGACATGAAAAAGCCTCTCAAATGGTACTGTGGGAGATGCTCAGTTGAGGATACAATGGGGAAGGAACGATACCCCCATATGGTTAATACCATACCGGGGGTGGGTATTGTCAAGTGGAGGTCGATCTATATGCCCGGCCATGAGCGTGAAAAGGTGAAGCTGTTGCAGCGCGTGCGAAAGCTGCGCGGGCAACTGGATGCGGTCGAGCGCTCCCTGACGGCCGATGAGGACTGCGGCGGGCAGTTGATGCTCTTGGCTGCGGTCCGCGGTGGCGTTAACGGGCTGATGGGCGAGGTGCTGGAGACCCACATCCGCTTCCATCTGGCCGACGGAGTCAAAGAGCAGATTGCTCCCGAACTGGCCGAGGACCTGATCGATCTTGTGCGCGCCTATTTGAAGTAATATCATTTAGAATGAATTGTTTGTCGGCCAACAAAGAGACTCGTACCGCGCCGCTCAAGGGATGGGCCTGCGTTTATCGTAAAGTGTCGACGGAGTTGGAATTGTTAAGGTTCGGTTGATTCGTCGGGTTTTGGGCGAGGGAACGTAAGAGATTCTCAATCACGGCGATGTTGGCGATGTACCGCGCGAGGACGCGGGTTGGGGCGCTCGTCCGCGGAGCACTCGGCGACCTTGGGAATCGCGACAGACGCAACGCAATGGATGAAGCGCGCCTGATTGAACTGTGCGCAGCCTACTGCACGTTAACCGTAACTGTGCCGGTGGCCGTGGTCGTGCCCGAGATGCCTGTGACTGTGATGGTGTAGGCGCCCGTGGTTGTGCCGGAGTTGCCGCTGCCACCACCACCCGTGATGCCGCCAACACCGCCGCAAGCGAGTACTCCGACACTGAGAGCGGCAAACAGGGCAAAGGCTCCTAGAATGGTGTGCCAGCGCCGCCGCTTGGGAAAAGCGAAAAAGAAAACGCAGGCCAGCGCCGCTCCGCCTGCTGCGAACCAAGGGACTCCGGGGTGCTGGGAATGAATCAGCGCCGACGTGGTGGGCGCCTTTGTGGTGATGGTGAGTGTGGCCGTTTCAGGGTTCGCATCGGTGATATTGACCGGGCTGGTCGAGCCGAAGCTAAGCGACGGTGGGTCTTGCGCGCCCGCGGGGCTGGTGGCGATGACGGCGCTCAGCGCCACGGCGCCGGCAAAGCCTCCCAAGGGCCAGACCCTGATCGTCGAAGTGTTTCCACTCGTCGCGCCGGGTGAGAGAAGGCCGTCGGTGCTGGTGATGATAAAGCCGGGTGTCGGAGGTGGAAAGACAGTAATCGTCTCCGAACCGGAGCCGGGGGCGTAGATTGAGGAACTCGCTGCGTCAGGGGTATAGAGGGCCGTCAATATGTCCGCACCGACCGGCAGGGCGCCGGCAGGAATGACGGTGGTGACCATGTTGTTGACGAGCGTAGCCGCCGGAGAAGAGTAGCTGCCGCTCGACAAAGTTACCGTGCCAGTTGCGCCGTAGACGTAAACCACTACCGAAAGCGCCTCCGTGGTGATGATCTGAGAAGATGAAACAAACTCGATCACAGGTGCTTCCAGCACCGACTGGGAATTGTAGACCCAGGCTGAGCCGGAAGTGTAATCGTAGGTCGCGGAACTTGCCGAATCGGGAGCGTAAATTGCGATCAGATTATCGGAGCCGATGGGCAAGGTTCCGGCGGGAATGGCGATCAATGCGCAGCCGTTGAGAAGTGGCGCCGGCGGCGACGAATAGCTGCCGCTGATGAGGGTTACCGAGCCGGTAGGCGCGGGATTGCCGCTGACACCGCCGACGCTCACAGCGATGGGCAACGGAATTGTGTTCCTCACCACCGGAGAGGGCGGCGTTACCGTCACAGTGGGCGTGAACTCTGCCGTGGCGGTCACAGTAACGGAGCTTGAGCCTGTTGCTCCAATGTATTCAAGAGAGCCGTTTGCGTCCGGGTTGTATTCCCCCGTGAGCGTATCGGTACCTGCTAGCAGCATTCCAGGGACGAAGTTGAACGTCACACTCCTGCCCGCCAGCGTCAGGGTTGTTGTTCCGGCAGGGATGCCGGTTCCAACCAAGTCAACAGTTCCCGTGGGCGTCGGGCTGTTGGCCGGACCGCTAACGGCAACCGTGACAGTCAGCGGCTGCGCCGTACTGATGTTCGACGAGGACAGCGTCACTGTGACTGTGGGCGCCACCAGATTCACGGTCACCGAGGCCAGAGCCGATGAATCGCCGTAGGTCGTCGAACTGGCGGTGTCGGGTGTGTAGTACACCGCCAGGCTATCGACTCCCATCGCCAACGACCCCCCAGGAATCTGAATGGTTGCGCCGCCGTTGTTGACTATTACGGCCGCCGATGCATACTTGCCACTTGTGAGCATTACCGAACCGGTAGGGGTTGGATTGCCGCTTCCACCGTTGACCGTCACCGCTACCGTCAACGGCTGGGCTGGGTCGATAGTAGTCGCTGACGGAGCTAGGGTGACTATGGGGGTGAGTTTTGCCGTGTATTCACCAATCAGTGTTTGAACGTCCAAGGAACCAAGGCCCGTTACCTCATCGTATCCAGCGGTCACAAGATAGCCAGGCTGCCCTTCCATCAGGCCGTAGGCTGAGGGGATGCTGTTGTTGCACATGCTTGGGATGGCGATATCGCAGCCGAGGACGCCGCTGGAAGTGACCTTCACGTCGTGGAATGCGGCGGGCGCGACGGCGGCCAGTTTGTAAAGCTCAGGATTGAGATTCCCCTGAGGTTCTGCCTTTGCCTGATTGAGAAGCGCTGCGATGCCTGCCATCGAGGGAGCGGCCGCCGATGTGCCGGCGAAGCCTACAAATCCGTAGGAACCGTTCGCTGCGACAACGCAACTGCCTCCGCCTGCAGCGAAGCATCCGAAGTAGCCATCATGCTCCGAGGCGGAGAATGAGATATCCGGCGTGTAGCGTCCGGTCCGATCAGCCGGCACACCGGCCCCGGTCTGCCAGCTTGGAGTTGCGATGACCGAACTTACGCCGCCGCCCGAGGATGCGGCTTCGGGGCTCAACAGGGAGTCTATCGGTTCGTTCCACGCACCCTCTGGAATGTAACCGAGAGCAGAGGAAAGGCTGTTGCCGCTGACGGAACTCCAATAAGTGGAGGGGTTACCTGCGTCGTTGAACTCGGTTCCCCCGGCGCAGGTTGCGTAGCTGGATGAACAGATGTAATTGGGGCTATTGGGCTGCGGAGAGGCAGGCGGGGTTTGAAAGCTGTCGTCGCAGCCGGATGCGCCGGAGTCGCCGGATGAGACAACGCTCGAGATCCCCTCCGCCGCTGCCTGCTGAAAGAGCGAGTCCCACAAGGCGACTCCGGAGGGCCCGACCGACGACTCGCAGGCTCCGAAACTGATGGTCATCACCTGAACAGGAACGGGAGAAGTTTGGACCAGGTATTGCGCGTCGACTTCGATGCCTCCGCTGTCCTCGGATGCGGCGACCAGCAGGAGATTGGCGCTGGGAGCAACGCTGCCCGCGCGCATTACATCCAGAGTGGCTTCACCCTGATTCCGGATATCGACGCCGGAGCCCGGTGGAGAGGTACGGGCCGGACCTGGGTCAACACCTCCGAATGCGGAGGGAACAATCTCGGTGGGGTTGGCGAAATATGTTCCAGTTCTCGCTCCGAAGTTCTCAAAGTCGGCGGAATTGGTCCGAGACCGCCCCAAAATGCCAATGCTCTGGCCGGCCCCCGACCAACTATCCGGCACATCGTAGATGGTCGCAAAATCGGCCGGCGCAATGAAGTGGACGCCGCCGGAGGCTGTCATCAGCGGAGAATCAGACTGCATTGATTCGGCGCGGTGCAGAGGCCGCTCTTCAATGCTGTACAGGCCGTGAATGGCCTTGAAAGCAGGAGCCAGAGCCTCCGGGATCATCGGATCGGAGGAAACGGAAAAGCGCTGCATTCCGTTCACAGCGTAGTAGTGCAACTCAGTCTGAAGAGCTCGGCTCAAATCAGCCGCTGTGCCGCCGAATCCGATGAAGATCCGGCTTGGCGAGATCCAGTTGATGTGCAGGCCTTGCGACTGGAGCCAGGTGGTGACGCTTGCGACGTCTTGTGCCGACAGCCCGAAGCGGTCTCCGATCTCGGTAGGAGTCAGCCAGTGGTGATACTCCGGCGAAGTGGGGTTCTGCTGGTCTGCCAGGAAGCTCTCAAAGGCCAATTGCTGTTCCGGCGATCGCGAGAGAACCACGGTCAATTGATTCAGCAGCTTATCCTTCGGCAGAGAGCCCGCGTCGTTGGCGGCGTTGGCCCACCGAGGATGATGGTTGGGCAGAGCTCTCATTCGCGGGGTGCCGACCTCCTGCCTTACTCGGTCGGCGTTTTGTGCAGGAAGCGAGGCGCCTACGAGGGCAAATATGGCCAAACAAAGGGGCAGCGCCAGCCTCGGCATCGGGCGGATGAACAAGCCGAAACGGGTGCAGGACTTCGAGCGCGCAATGGAACGGGAGAGGTCGAGCGAAAGGCGCGTCACGTAGCTTTCCGTTCACGGAGAATGATGCCTTGGGATTTGCTTCGAGTTTAAGCCTGTCCAGGCCAGATGGCAACTAAACGCCGACCTCCGGAATTCTCGATCGCTTGGATCGCGAATCGCTGTGACTCTATGCCCCGGCGGGGATGCGGAGGGCAGAGAGGTCGGCGATCAGGTCGGCGGCGAGCGTTTGCTGTGCTTCCTCCGTCAATTTGGCGCCCAGGCTCCTGAGATAGAAGACATCGATGGCGGTCTCGCCTTCGGT
Source organism: Occallatibacter sp. (assembly GCA_049522255.1). Lineage (GTDB taxonomy): Bacteria > Acidobacteriota > Terriglobia > Terriglobales > Acidobacteriaceae > Telmatobacter. The sequence goes on along the minus strand of JBEKOA010000138.1, from coordinate 5,049 downwards.
ATCGATCAGGGCCACCTCGATGTTGCACTGGTGTGTGCTGAGAGTGAGGGCAATCTGGCGGAGCAGGCCAGGCAGATCCTGGGCGACGACTTGCAAGATCGTGGAATGCGTGGAGGATTCGGAGTCGAATTGGAGGCGGGTGGTCACCTCGACCTTGAGGTTGGCGGGGTGGTCCATATGACGCCGGGCCTCGAGCATTTGCTCAACCGGAACCTTGAGCGAGACGACGTCGTGAAGGTACTCGATGAAGCGGTCCTTCTCACTGGGATTAAGTTCAAGCGTCCGGAAGATGTCGGTGAAGTGGAAGCTGTCAACCACCACGCCGGCATCGTTTGAGAAGGCGCCTGCTGTCACGATGTTCATGCCCCAGGCGGCGAGGGCTCCGGCTACGTCGGCAAAGAGGCGAGTGCGGTCGCGGGTGATGACGGTGAGGTCATAGACCTGACGGTGAGGGCGGATGTCGAGCTGCACCGGGTCCTCGTCCAGTCTCGCGGCCATCTGAAAGTGATTGCGGATCTGCTCGGGAAGGCGGGTTTGCAGGTAGCGCTGGGGAAGACCCTCAAGGAACAGCTTCAGGGCGTCGTGCTGTGCGGCCGGAACCATCGAGCGGAGGCGATTGAGCAGGGTTGGGTCGATGGCTGCATGGTAGCGGACCTCGTCGACCGAGCGGTCCATGAAGTTGGCCGTGGCCATGTAAAGCTGCCAGAGGTTCTCAGCCTTCCAGGGAGTGAGAGCATCTGGGTTGACCGCCTTGATGTCAGCGAAGGTCAACAGGGTTAGCATCTTGAGCATCTGCGGAGTGCCGATCTTCTCGGCAAAGCCGCGAACGTTCTCCAGGTCGAAGATGTCGCGGCGCAATGCGTTCGACATTTCAATATGAAGGCGGATGAGATTGAGAACGGCCTCTCGCTCTTCGGGATCGAACTCCAGCCTTGCGAGCAGGGCGTCTGCCAACTCGATGCTGGGGCCGACGTGCTCCACATTACGCCGGGCCTTGCCCGTGTCATGCAGCAGCAGCGTGAGCAGGAAGAGGTCAAGGCGATCGATCTCCGGCAGCAGTTGGGCCAGGCGCTGTTCATAGTCGTGGCTGGGCTGGCGGAGGCCATGGACGTTGTCGATGGTCAGGAAGGTGTGTTCATCCACGGTGTAGCGGTGATAGCTGTCGCGAATTACCAGGGCGTCGATGCCGTGGAATTCGGGGATCAGCATCTCCAGAATTCCCAGAGCGTGCATGGTGCGAAGCGCCTGGGCGGCGTGGGGTCCGAGCAGGATCTCGCGCAGGGCGTTCCACAGGTATGGCCCTTCAGGGATGTGGATGGCGAGGGCAGGCAGAGCATCGGTGATGCGGTCTTCGGCGGCCTGCGAGAGCATATAACCATGGGTCGCCATCAGCGAAAAGATGCGCAGGATGGCGCTGGTGTCGTTAAACTGCGCACCGGGTACGATGTCGATGCGGCCCTGATCGAGCAGGAAGTCGGTTCCCGCGATGGGCGTGCGGCGGCGGCGGAACTGGCGGTAAAAGCTGACCGGGGCAGGTAGATGCTCCATAAGCAGGGCAGCACGGCGGTAGACCACTCGCGCATGGCGGTAGTAAGTGCGCATCCAATAAGCCGGATCGGCGGTGCCGCGGGTCTCAAGTCCGATGGAGTTGGCAGCGGCTTCGTCCTGCGATTGCCAGTCGAGGATATTGTCGTCGCGGCCGTGGCGAAAGTGAAGGAAACATCGCGCCGCTGCTAGGAAGTCGAAGGCCGCCTCGGCGTCGCCGCGGGCGCTCTGGAAGACGCCGCCGCGGTGCCGGGGCCATTCCTTGGTCTCTTTGAGGTGAAAGAGCAGGGCGAACCAGACAGCAAGGTGATAGTCGCGCAGGCCGCCGGGACAATCCTTGAGATTCGGTTCCAAGTGAAAGATGGTATTTCCGAATTTGGCGTGGCGGGCTCGGGCGATCTCGCCTAGCTTTTGGGTGATGGTGTTCCACTCGCTCAGAACCAGGCCGGGCAGGACAGTCTGATGAAGCTGCTGGTAAAGAGGGAACTGGCCGGCGAGAAAACGGCGATCGAGCGTGGCCAGGGTGAATTCAAGGTTGTCGGGATCGAAGCGGCCGGCCTCTTTGAGGGTGCGTGAACTGGGGCTGGCTCTCAGGCCGATGTCCCACATCGCCTGGATGATGGCGCGAACGGGATCTTTGGACTGCGCCTCGGCCTTGTCGTCGGCAAAGGCGAAAAGTACGTCGATGTCGGAGTAGGGGAAGAGATCTTTGCGCCCATAGCCGCCGAAGGCCACCAGGCAAACATTCGCCGCGGGCTGCCCGGCAAAGGCTCGACGCCACATTTCAATCAGGATGCGGTCAACCACCGCCGAGCGCCGGCGAATGGCGGCCGTGCCGTCGCCAGTGCGTTCGCAGGTCTGGCGAACGAGCGCCATCTCCCTCGTATACTGCTCCCGAAGATCGTCAACCGCCAAAGCGACTGGATTCATGAGTGTATGTGTGTGGCTTGCCGAAGCAATAAAGGAATGTTAACAGCATAAGCGAAGATGGCGCGAATGGGAAAGCTTTAGCCGCCTGAGCCCGGTAAGAGGGGGGGACGGGTGAGGGGTGACTTGGAGCTGCCCGCAGGCAGGTTGCCCACACTCAATCGACCATTGAGACTGGGTAGCCCATGCCGGGGTCCCCACGGACAGGTCTTCGTCCGTGGGGTGGAGATCTCGATTCTCAGACTGGGAATCCGCGAAGGTTGAAGTTCCAAAGGACAAAAACATGCGGGATGGGGTTCATCGTCTCCCACATCTCAAAGTCGAGATGTGGGCCACCCAGAGTTCAGATGCGGGCCCGTCTACTCAGTCTCTCATTTAGGCCAATGACGCCGTAGATTATTGCCAAATCAACGACGCAGAACACCAGCGTGACGGGCGCGGGCACCCATCCCGCCTTCCACGGCACAAACAGAATAAGCAGCACATGAAGGGCGGCAATTACGGTCATTGTGAACCAGAACCAAAATTGCCCCTTAGCTCCCAGCGTCCCCTGGTCGCTAGTCCAACCGCCAATAGAGCCGCGGAAACCGGGCTTTCCAATTCGGGTCTTCCGAAACGGTTGAGGAGCAGCATCACGGGAAAAATTATGGCCGCCCCCACCAAGCCGGCAAGAAACACCTGGAACCTACTTTGATTTGCCAACGCTTAGCTCCCCCCCGCCCCGACGCATTGATTGTACTTTCCGTAAGCGCTTACCCCGTGGTTGCCCCATCCTTCGTGCAGTTTCATCGCGCGAAGGGTGGGATCGACGAACCTCAACCATCCTTTCCCGTGTAACGGAGATGTCCGGGCAGTTGATTTCCTCTCTCGAATGCGGTCCAACGCGATTCGATCTCTACCGCTCCTCGGCGGCCGGTCGCGTAATGCCGAAAGCTCGACCATGCCCAATCTTCCGGCTTCTCAACCAATCCCCGTTTTACCGGATTCCGATGCATATAGCGCAACTTCTCAACGCGTTTCTCTTCGTTATGCACGCTGAAATCATAATACCGGCGCTGCCAGAACTGAACCGACCCCGGTACCTTCAGCTTGCGCGATGTCTGCTGCTTCAACACTTGGAGCACAACCCATAGCGCGTGCGCACGGTTTCAAGCTCCTGCTCAAAGACGCAATAGGCTCCTTCCCGCGTCAACAGCGACTGACGGCGATAACAGCTGAACGTCACAAAGTGAAAACAGCCGCACTGCTGGCAACGAACAAGCTTCGTCAGGTCGGATGAATTCTACACCCGGCCCGATGGCCGAGGCTCGTGGCTCCCACCCTTTCACGATGAAACTGTGAAAGGATGGGGCACCCATTTTTTGTGGGAACATTGAGAGCCCTAAAAAAACTAGGGTGCGCCACCCGCCGCTGGCCCCGTCCCAAATCACTGAGCCGATTGCAACCGCTTGACCGAGCACGGGAACGAGCTCTGCAGTCCCTTTGATTGCGGCTATCCCTGCGGACTTTCCTGCAATACCAAGTGCTATCCCTGTAGTCCCGAGGCCCGTTGCAACTGAACCATTGACGGAAGTGTCTCCAATTCCGTAAGCAGTAGACGCAAGGCCTAATCCAAATTGAGCAGCTGCGGTTGCTTCACCCGCGACGGGAATCGCCCCAAGTGCATCAATACTCCCATGTAAGAGGAAACTTCCCACAGCCTGAGCGCCGCACGACTTGTACCACGGTTTCTGCGGTCCGTTACTTGGGGCGTTAATGAGCGAACTCGTCTTCACCTTTTCGCCGACAGCGCGCACCTAACTCACGAATGAATCAATCTCAGATGCAAGCCATAGATAATGGTCAAACGGATCGCTGCGAGAGCGGCGCCGAGAAGAGCCAAGATCCATATCCTTGGAGGTTTTTCTGACCAAATGTAAGCCGTGATTAGCCCACAGACAAGGCCAACCCAATATGCTGAGTCGGCCCTCTGCCCCTCTTGCTGCAACAACTCCATGGATGCCCATGGTAGAAAGAAAAGAAGCCCAATTACCCTTTTCATAGTCATTGACAAGATCCTATCCTCCCCATTCTGTGCTTGCCAGCATCATCTGAATTTCAACCGGCAAGCATTGTCTCAAATTGCCGTACCCATTCAATACCGTGTTATGGAGCCGTCACGCCCGCAGTCCCCCACCCGGTTCCGGTGTTGAGTGCATTGCAGCCGGCGGAGGTTACTGACCATTGAACTACGCCTGTCCCATAGGCGTAGATTGAAGAGCCGTAGGCTGTCGCTAAACCCACAGCCCCGCCTTCAAGAGCTCCCCAAGCTGCGCCGACCCATCCTCCTTTAGCCCCTTTCGCCGCTCCTACTACAATGCCGCCCACAATAACCCGACCACCTACCGTCCATCCATCAGGCATGTGAGATTTGGCTGCATCAAAAGCTTGCTTCGATGCAGCGTTTGCGGCAGCAGTGCAATCTTGCTGCTGCTGTTGCGTTTGTCCGTTATTTGGGGCGTTGGTTGCGGCGTTATTTTGGTTACCAGAAACCGTCAGCTCTCCATATAGCTGTTGGCATAGGGCATCACCCATATT
>JBEKOA010000137.1:0-12497 GCA_049522255.1 Occallatibacter sp. | reverse complement strand
CCGGCGATTTGACCCGTGCCACACAGTCCTATCTGCAGGCGCTTTATCTGGCAAGGCAGATCGATAGCAAAGAGGATATCGCGGTCTTGCTGGGAGACCTGGCCCAGGTTTCGGTTGAGACCGGCAAGCTCGACGATGCAAGCGCCTATATCGATCAGGTAACTTCCATGGGGCGCGCCAACGGCAATCGACTGAGCGCGAATATCGTGCTGACGCAAGGCATGTTGGCGGCCGCGCGACGCCAGGACCAGCAAGCGGAGATTCTTTTTCGCGAGGTCCAAATCAATCCGGAAAGCCCTACCATGACACGTTTGGACGCTGGCGATGAGTTGGCCAGGCTATTCGAGCGGCAAGGCAAGACACGGGATGCGGAGCGAAGCTACAAATCCACGCTGAATGACTTCGAATCAGCGCGGGCGCAACTCAAAAACGAAGATTCAAGACTACCCTTCTCCGCTAACGCTGCAAACATCTACGAGGACTACATTCATCTGCTGATCGAAGAGGGCAAGAACAACCAGGCTCTCGCCGCAGCCGATCAGAGCCGGGCACAGACACTGGCGCAAGGCCTGGGCTTGGCTGGTCCGACATTCCGTCCTGCGACGCTGAACCCTCGCCAGATTGCCCAAAAATCCGGCGCAACTCTGCTCTTCTACTGGCTAGACGACAAGCAGTCTTACCTTTGGGCAATCACGCCGGCGAAGATCACACTGATCCGGCTTCCTGGGCAGACAGAGATTGTTGCTCATGTCGAGCGCTATCGCAAGGCCCTGCTGGACCTGGAAGACCCATTGCAATCCCGCAATAAGGATGGGCAGGCACTCTATCAGTCGCTGGTAGCTCCCGCGGCGAAGCTTATCCAGCGCAATGCTCCGGTCATGATCCTTGCCGACGGTGCGCTGAGCAAATTGAACTTTGAAACGCTGCTGGTTCCCGGTCCGAGTCCGAATAGTGGCCAGAGTTCAGGCTCCGCGCCGGAGATGCATTACCTGCTCGACGATGCAACACTCCTCTCGGCCCCATCGCTGGCCATGCTCGCTGCGGCGAAGCCTGTTCGGAATACCGACCGAAACCTTTTGCTTCTCGGTGATGCGGTCTCGCCCAGCCGGGAGTATCCCGGCCTTCCCCTCTTCGGCCTCGAAATGACCCAGATCGAAAGACACTTTCCCGCTCAACACCTATCGATCTTCGCGGGCCCGCAAGCTACCCCCGCGACCTATCTCACCAGTGATCCCGGACGGTACTCCTATATACATTTTGTTGCTCACGCTACGGCCAGCCGCACCGATCCGCTGGATTCGGCCATCATACTTTCCGGTTCCACGTTCTCGGGCGTCAAGGCCAACGAGGACTCCTTCAAACTCTATGCCCGCGACATCGTGCAGCATCCCATCGATGCCCGGCTGGTCACCATATCTGCCTGTTATGGCAGCGGCACGCGCTCCTTCACGGGCGAAGGGCTGGTGGGACTCTCCTGGGCGTTTCTCCGCGCCGGCGCGCACAGCGTCATCGGCGCATTGTGGGAGGTAAGCGACGATTCAACTCCGCAACTGATGGACACCCTTTATCAGGGCATTGAGAACGGCCAGGATCCAGCGGTCGCGCTCCGCAACGCCAAGCTTACCTTGCTGCATTCACAGAACAGATTTCATAAGCCCTTCTATTGGGCTCCCTTTCAGATCTACACAAGGCGGTAAGCGGCTCTCTAGCCGGTGCCGTGCCTGCAAGGGTTCTAGAAACCAGGGGTTCTCTTATCGGACACTAATTGCACCAGGTTCCGGCTGGGCCGGAACAGGAATCTCTATAAGTCAATGATTCTATGAAACTTGATGGTCGACCTGAAGAGTTCCAGTTTGAACCTTTTGAGGGACCTCGTTCGCCAGCTAATGCCTCTCTATAATGCTATCCGCAACCCTACCAACCACATAGAAGAACACGCTGAAAACCTCTCTTCCGCGCTCCCAAATGGAAGCACCGAAATCCTGCCGGCTGGCGCTAAACCACAGGACGCATTATCTCGATCATTATGCCAGAATGCTGGCGATAGTGCCGATCTATCAAGTCCTGGGACCAGTCTTCCGTCACCTGTGGCAGCCGAAGACGGTAACCACAGCAATTCGGCCAGCCCAGCCGGCGCCCATTGGGTGTCTGCGGCGCTGCTGGCGCAGTACGATCGCCAGGCCCTCTTCGAGAAGGTCTGGAAGGCCAACCTGCGCAAGGTTGCAGCGGAACTCGGGATTCACCGCAAGTCGCTTTGCCGAGTCTGTCGCGAACTGCATATCCCAATCCCGCCGCGTGGCTTTTGGATGAGGAAACCAGAAGACCGGGCGACCGAACCGCGGCCTTCGTTGCCGGAGGTGCAAGTCGTTGGTGGCGGCGCCATCAAAGGTGAGGTTCCTGGTAGCGTGTTGAAGGTTTCGGCGCTACTGCTCTCCCGCTATGACCGTGAAGAACTCTACAGAAAGGCCTGGCAGAAGCCTATGGGGGAACTGGCCAAGGAGTACGGAGTGTCCAAGGACATCATTGGTCTCCACTGCCGGCAGCTTCACATCCCGATCCCGGGTGCCCTTTACTGGCAGCGTGAGGCCAGGCTGGAGGAGAAGGACTGGCCGCCACTCCCGCAGGTTGTTGCCGTGGGCTTCACAAACAACACGAGGAGAAAGAAGTTTCAGTAGTCGGCACGGCGGGCATAACCGTAAAGTCTAATCCAACGGAACAACCGGTGTGGACTCGGGCCACCTTCTGCCGGACGGCAGAAGGCGGCGATCAAACGGCTTTTGAGGTTACTCAAAATTCGAGTTGCTAAATGAGTAGGATACTGGCTGATCGCGCAATCTGCTCGATTTCTGCCAACTCTGTGCCTGCATCAATTGGAACAGGCGCACCCAAAGCCCTAACTGAATTTGAAACACAACGGTCACCGAAAAGTACATAGGCCCAACCGCTGCCTCCAAGCCGCGGCCTCCATGCTAGTCCATCCAGATCTGCGACGCTGGCATGCAAAAATCTCGCCCAGGAACGGGTTGCTGGATATTGGCCTGGAGGTGTGTGTATCAAGTCGTTCTCCTGGATCGATGCCTTGCGCCCACGTACTGGAAGCTGCCGAAGTCGAGGATTCGTGAGTTCCAGCATCGACAGGTTCCGAAGCACTTCCAACTGGCTATAGTTCCATTCATTCAACTGAACTCGGGCAAACCTCGGAAAAGGAAAGTGACCAACTTCATGAAAAACACTTTCAAGTGCGGCAGCAATCTTCGAGTTGGCTGCATACAACGTCGCCACATTTGTTCCAGCAGGGCTAGAAAATGGATTGAAACGGGCACCATCCTCGGGAATTTCAATTCGCTTGCCCGTATTAGGGTTGAATGAATCAGCGGGCCACCCGCCGCGATGGTAGCGCGCCAGAAGCGTGCCCGCCTTAATGATCGTCACTTGAAGAGACAGCGTACGGGAACCGGCAGGTGCCGTCGGACACTTAGAAGACATCGGCAGGATGCGCAAACCTTTGTGCAAGAGAGATGAGACGATCAGGGTTCGACCGAATCAATTCGTGCGGTTTGTGGCCTCCGATATAGGGATTGGGAGTCGAGAAGAAAAATGCCAGGTTCCAATCCCTCGCATGGACCGGAAACATTTCAATCACTTTCGCTATCGCAGGCGCGGGAGATCCATTCTGAAACTGAAAACTCGGGAACTTCCGTTGCCCCTTATAGCTGATTGAAAATATCTTTCCCTCTCGAAGCCATCTGGAAGCAATGGCAGACTTGTTTGTAGCTGTACTTGTGCTTTGGTCTGCAACCGTTGCGGATGTCCAGCACTCAACGGTTTCCATGAACTGGTGTCGCCATTGGACAGTAACGTCGTCTGCATCCTCTGTGGAAGTACAATCTTCGTCTCTTACATCGGGTTCCGTCAATAATCCCGCCGCGGTCCCAGGAAGGTTCTTGACTTGTACGATCATGTGATGTCCAAGCGCTTTACTCGGGAAATCGGGTAGTTCGAGTCCTGAGAGAATTACTGAATCAAGACGTGACGTCATGATGTAAACGCCTGTCGACGGTTTGTTGATGTGCTTCGTTAATGCCGCTTCCGATGTGCTCCCGAGATAAAACACAACATCTGTGTCCTCAGTCTTATGGACACGAAATTGCTTTTGCGGCCCCTCTAGAGAGTGAAGATCTAACTTGCTGAGGGCCGAAGTGGCCTTGCGATACGCAATAGCAAAGGTTTTATGCGCCATCAAGACGTTCGGCGCAGCCGTCAGGGAGTTGGGGCCATTGACCACGGCAGCGTAGGCCTTTCGTGATCCTGAGTGCCCATTACCGACCAATGGAGCAAAGACCTGTTTCATTGCACGTCCCAACTCAACGGACTGGATGCGGTCAGTCTCGAATAGGATGGCGGACCCGATTGTGGCAGACATAATGAACTCCGTAATTATCATGATACTCGTGAGATTCGTAAAGTCAAGTCGGGATTCTTTTGAGGAAGATCAAGAATCTATGTGTGAAAAGGCCTAACAGAACAGAATCTGTGGTTTCTTAAACACGCCGCCGCCGGACGGCTAGCGCGCGTGGCGGCAACTTGAGTGGAATTGATGAGGAGTTTGAACCCCTCAAGCCCGTGTGTATTGATAAAGATAACGGGCGCCACTCTCTTCAGTTTTGTCCGGCGAAACAGACATTGAACTCGGTATCTTCCATGAGATCTATTGGTTATGAACGCCGAATCTATTTGGTCGGGGAGAGAGGATTTGAACCTCCGACCCCCTGGTCCCGAACCAGGTGCTCTACCAGGCTGAGCCACTCCCCGAACTTGGGTTGCAGGAGCGTATCTTTGGGGCGCGGCCTGGCGCATTTGCCCCTCGATTGCGCTTGAACCAGTGTAGCAGAGTCTATGATCTTTCGGGATTGGCGAGGCAAGAACACGGTCACGGCGATTTCCGGGCACTGACGCGCCGTACACAGTTTCAGATGTCAGCGGGAAGAGACGAAGAAACGGAGAATCTGACCCCCGGGGGGGGAGGGGTTTTTTCGGTCAGAGATCAGAGATCAGGGGTCAAAAGTCAGGGAACAGGGAACAGAAAAGCCCACGTCTTTCCTGGCTGCTTCTATTGTGCGCCGGCGGAGGGTAAAACTCTGCAACCACCTTTCGAATTCGCTCAAGGCAGGCGCTGCGGTGGGGCAGACGCCCTCGGCGCCGGCTTGAAAGCTAGGGGGCCGATTTGCGGGGCAAGTTGCTTACGGAGAACTGAAAGCGCAACGGTGGCGGGGTAGCTCGCCGTCATGAAATGGGCGCTAGTGCGCTCTCAATTTGAGTGATATTCCCGTCCCTCCAAGCCGCGATCAGCATCTTTCCCTTCTCGGTAATGTTTATGGAAAACGACACCAGCTGAAATTGGTTAGCTGGGTATCTGCTTGACTCACCCTGCCCCAACGGGTTGTGGTAACGCGGTGCGAATCGCGACTGTACTCGCTGCTATTTCGAAGCTCCGCCGGATTGACGCATAGCAGCATCAATCACTTCCGGATGCGCTTCAAGATACTCGTGGCTGTCCTCACGCACGGCCGTGTCGGAGGTGCCCCACTGATCCGCCATCAGCCGAATGCTTTCAGGAAGTGCATGGTAGATACGCTCGATTGTTGCGTAGTCGAGATCATACTTCCCGGGAAGGTCGACAACAACGTCATGTAGGTAATCAAGATTGAGTTTCATGGGCAAGGCTCCTTCACGTGATGCCTGAGCAGCTACCGTAGTGCCAGCAGCTAAGTTGACTTAACTTGTTGACTGTTGACCGCAATATCTTGTGGCGGGGTGAGTCAAGCAGATACCCAACATTGGTTATTTGCCTTTTGATCGACGGTTGCGAAACCTGCGGCGAGGACACGGTCAAAATGGAGCAATCCGTCGCCGCTTACGATTAGGAAATCGTGATCCAGGCGGTCAAGAAACGATAGGCGGTCGATTGTTTGCACATCGAATGCGCGACCAATTGAGATGAGCATCGCTTTCCATGCATAGAAAGATTCAACTGAGATCTTGCCTCTGTGGTATAAAGCGTGGCACGTTGGGCCACGCCCAAATCAGACCATCGAAAGGGGCCAATTCAGAGTAGCGAAATCAAAGCAGGACCCGCCAGGAGAGTACATTTAGAATCCGAAAGGGACAGGCATTCCAGCCGGGAAAGATCATTCGGGGGTGAGGGGTATCCCGCTGCCGCTGGAAAAAGTGAGGGCGCAGCTTGTTGGCTGCGCCCTTGATTGTTGAGCCAAGTCCCTGACGGACTAAGCGTTGGTGTGGGCGGGGCCGGCCATCTTCTCTTCCAGAGCCGCTTGCGCGGCTGCCAGCCTTGCCGTCAACAGACGGAAGGGCGAGCAGGAGACGTAGGTCAGGCCGATCTTGTGGCAGAACTTGACGGACTCTGGATCGCCGCCATGCTCGCCGCAGATGCCCAGCTTGATGGTGGGGCGGGTCTTGCGGCCCTTGGCCGCGGCCATCTGCACCAGTTGCCCGACGCCGGCCTGATCGAGGGTGGCGAAGGGGTCCTGCTTGAAGATGCCCGCCTTCATGTAGGCCGGGAGGAACTGGTTGATGTCGTCGCGGCTGATGCCGAAGGTGGTCTGGGTGAGGTCGTTGGTTCCGAAGCTGAAGAACTCGGCCTCTTCGGCGATTTGATCAGCCGTCAAGGCAGCGCGCGGCAACTCGATCATGGTACCCACCATGTAATCGACGGTGACGCCCTTCTCGGTGAAGACTTCAGAGGCAACGCGGCGGACAACTGCGGCCTGGTTGCGCATCTCCTCGACCGACCCGACGAGCGGAATCATGATCTCGGGGTGCGGATCGCCACCCTTGTTCTTGACGGCGACAGCGGCCTCGATAATGGCGCGCGTCTGCATTTCGGTGATCTCGGGGAAGGCGATGCCGAGACGGCAGCCGCGCAATCCGAGCATGGGGTTCTGCTCGTGCAACTCCTCGACCCGCGCCAGTAGTGTGCGCAGCTCTTTGAGCTTGGGTGAGCGGGGTTTGGTGTCTGTCAGGTGCTGAATCTCGACCATCAGATCTTCACGCTTGGGCAGGAACTCGTGCAGCGGCGGATCGATCATGCGGATGGTCACCGGCAGCGACTCCATGGCCTTGAAGAGACCGACGAAATCGGCGCGCTGCATGGGCAGGAGCTTTTTGAGAGCGGCGCGGCGGTCCTTCTCGTTGTCGGCCAGGATCATGGTGCGCATGTGTTCGATGCGGTCCTCGGCAAAGAACATGTGCTCGGTGCGGCAAAGGCCGATGCCCTCCGCTCCAAACAGGCGAGCATTCTTGGCATCGCGGGGGATGTCGGCGTTGGCGCGGATCTTGAGCCGGCGGACCGGATCGACCCAGGCCATGAAGGTGACCAGATCAGGATCGTCGGGCTGGGCCTCCAAGGTCTTCAATTTGCCGTTGATGACGCGGCCGGTGGTGCCGTCGAGAGAGATCCAGTCACCTTGCTTGAAGGTCTTGCCCTTCACGCGCAGTTCCTTCTTGTCCTGGTCGACCAGGCAATCGCCGGCGCCGGCCACGCAGCACTTGCCCATGCCGCGGGTAACGACGGCGGCGTGCGAGGTCATGCCGCCGCGCGAGGTGAGAATCCCAGCGGCCACTTCCATGCCCGCGATGTCCTCAGGCGTGGTTTCGCCGCGGACGAGAATGATGACCGGGTATTTGCCGCTGGCGTGTTGCTTGACGGCTTCCTCGGCAGAGAAAACGATCTGGCCCACTGCCGCGCCCGGCGATGCCGGCAGGCCGGTGGCGAGCACTTCAATCTTCTCGCCCTTCTCGATCAGGCGGGGAACCAGGAAGTCATACAACTGATTCGGCTCGACGCGGTGAATCGCCTCTTCTTGCGTGATGAGCTTTTCGTTGACCATGTCGATGGCCACGCGAACAGCCGCCAGGCCGGTGCGCTTGCCGTTGCGGGTCTGCAGCATGTAGAGCTTGCCATCCTGGATGGTGAACTCGAAGTCCTGCATATCGCGATAGTGCTTCTCCATGCGGCTCGTGATGTCCTTGAGCTGCTGATAGCATTCGGGCATGACGCGCTCGAGTTCGCTGATGGGCAGCGGGGTGCGCACGCCGGAGACAACATCCTCGCCCTGGGCGTTCATCAGGTACTCGCCAAAGAATACCTTCTCTCCCGTGGCGGGATTGCGCGTGAAGCCGACGCCGGTGCCGGAGGTTTCGCCCAGGTTGCCGAAGACCATGGCCTGCACGTTGACCGCTGTACCCAGCCAGTCGTCGATGCGATTAATGCGGCGATAGGTCTTGGCGCGTTCGTTCATCCAGCTGCGGAAGACGGCATTGCGGGCGCCAACCAATTGTTCCTTGGGATCCTGCGGGAAATCCTTGCCGGTCTCTTTCTTCACCAGCTTCTTATATTCGGCAATGATCTCCATGAGCGCATCGGGCTTGAGCTCATAGTCGAACTTGATCTTGACGCGCTTCTTCACGCCGTCGAAGATGTGCTCGAAGCTCTTCTTAGGTACATCCAGCACAACGTCGCCGTACATTTGAATCAGGCGGCGATAAGAGTCGTAAGCAAAGCGGGGATTATTGCTGAGCTTGGCCAGCGCTTCAACAGCCTTGTCGTTGAGGCCCAGGTTGAGAATCGTGTCCATCATGCCGGGCATGGAGAACTTGGCGCCGGAGCGAACCGAAACCAGTAAGGGATTGTCGCCCGCGCCGAGCTTCTGCCCTTGCAACTTCTCAAGGCGATCGAGAGCTGCGTACATCTCGGTGTCAACTTGCGCACTGAGCGCGCCGCGCATGTACTCGCGACAGGCCTCAGTCTGAATGGTGAATCCCGGAGGCACCGGCAATCCAACGTTGGTCATCTCGGCCAGGCCGGCGCCCTTGCCGCCCAGCACATCCTTCATTTTTCCGTTGCCTTCGGCCTTGCCGCCGCCGAAGAAGTACACATGCTTGGTTGCCTTCGAGTCCGCTTTTTCAGCAGACGCCTGCTCCAGAACGCCCTGCGTCATGGGTGAAGCCTCCATATCTTGGTTTCCGCTGTGCGGCACGAATGAGGGGGTGGCAGGACGGAGGCTCAGCACAGCATCGAGAATGAATTGAAGCTTTCAGGCTGAACACGTGCGGGTCATCCATGCATCGGAACGCACTGCGCGGGATTGGTTCGAGCAAAACCTGGGTCACTTTATCCTGACTGGCCTTGTTCAAGGTCGCCGCGCCCTGTTGGTCGCGACTACTTGAGTGTACTGGTTCCGGGACACATCTTCCCAGATTCTGCTGTAGTCGTTCTTACGAATAACGCTCCAAGTATACGGTTGCCTGTGTTGAAGGTCACATACGATTCGAAGGGTCTCGCTTCGATGTACCAATATGGGCCTTCGGTTCCCGCAATTTGAGACACAGGGTTACTCCTGCAAAGGAACGCGAAGATCGGCGCGTCTCTTCACGCGGCTGGATATTCAAAGCATGGGCCGGAATGTGAATCCGTGTCCGCATTACGGGACAAAAGAATCCTTTCCAGGCCCACCAACCCCAGGATCTCGGCCACATGCGGCGTGGGATTCACGACATTGAAACAATGACCAGCTTCGTAAGCGCTCGCGTGGAGAGAGATCAACGCTGCGATGCCGGCCGCGTCGATGCGCTGAACGCGGCCCAGGTCGAGCGTCACGCTCTGCCGGCTCACAAGCGGAGTAAGCCGTGCCAGCACGTCCTGCTCGCTGCCCCGGACCAACTCAGTCAGCTCGGTGAATTCGATCAGTCCGGGAACTTCGCCGGCTGAAAACGTTGCGGTGCCCGTCAGGTTTGGAATTGTGCCTGTCATGTGAGCGCCTCCTTGGGGAGCCATGGATCGAACGGGGAAAGCTGGCTCGTGCATTAGAACCTGAGTCGTGTTAACAAGTCTTAGGACAGATCCTTTGCGAATTGGGTTGCATATTCTCATCTCGTACCCCATGCTTGGTTGGATTGCACGCACCGAACCAAATCCACAGGGGAGGGAAAACGCTGAATTCACCGGAGATGGAGGCAATTCCAGAGTCCGCGACGCGCTTCCAGATGTCCGCTTGCGCGTGCCGTTGTCCGCAATTGAACACCTGAAAGCCTATACGCAAGACGGAGTGCCCGCGGTTCCATCCTTCCACCGGCGGTGCGCGCGGAAAGTACCAAGGTAAATGCAGCCGTTCCGTAGATAGAGAATCGAGAGGTGGCCCCACTGCAGCCCCTGTCCGATCCCGATGTCGCCCCAAAGCCCTTGCTTACAAGGAACAAGGCGCGTGCGTTGGCGCTTGAGAGGGGTTTCACAGAGGCCGGGGTCGTTGCGCTGCCTCATGCGAATCAGGAGCGCGATGCGGCGCGCTTCGAGCAATGGGTGCAAGCAGGCCGGGCAGGCTCGATGAGTTATCTTCAGCGAAAAGAAACGAAAGCGGGGGACGAGGACGAACGGCTGCTGCGGTCGCGTGTCGCGATTCCTTTTCCGTGGGCGCGCTCGGCCTTGGTCTGCTGGGCCAACTACAACAGTCCGCAGCCGCGCTCGATTGAACCAGCCCCAGAGAATGCGGGCTGGATTGCTCGCTACGCCTGGTCAAGCAAGACCGATGCAGACGGCACTCGCCGGCCCAGCGATTATCACAAAGTCCTGCTCAAGCGGATAAAGGCGATCGAAGCGCAACTGCATGACCAGTACGGGACATTCGAGGCGCGGGCCTTTGTGGACACTGGGCCAGTGATTGAGCGTGCCCTGGCTGAGGCGGCAGGGCTCGGCTGGACGGGCAAGAATACATGCCTGATCGATCCCAAGCTTGGGTCCTACGGGTTTTTGGCTGTGCTTTTGACATCCCTTGAGGTCAAGGCCGCAGAGAGGCTAATGACGGTGCCCGACCGCTGCGGGAGTTGCCGGCGCTGCTTGGACGCCTGCCCGACGGGAGCATTGATCGCCCCCTATCAGATGGATGCGACCAAGTGCATCTCCTACCTGACCATTGAGCATCGCGGACCTATCGCGCCGAGTTTAATGGAGGGCATGGGTCGGCAGGTATTCGGCTGCGACATCTGCCAGGACGTTTGTCCCTGGAACCGCAAAGCTGTGATGAGCACTGACCTAGAGTTACAGACTCGTCCGGAACTGGTGAACCCGGCTTTGGAGGCTCTGGCGGCAATGGACGAATCGGAGTTCGAGCGCAAGTTCAATGGCTCACCGGTGCGCAGGGCAGGCTTCCTGGGGCTTAAGCGCAATGTTGCCATAGCGGTCGGTAACAGCGGGCTCAGCCGGTTTGCACCATGGCTGGAGCAATGGGCCGAGTCTGAGGACGAAGGGCTGCGATCGGCCGCGCGCTGGGCACTCGAAAAGATCAGCGGCAAATAGAGCAAGAGTCTATCCTTAAAGAAAAGGCCATTCGCAAAGTTGCGCCCCGCTGGCCAAAGTTCGCGGCGGTGTTTTGGCCTGAAAGAAGGAACAATACGTGGCAGATGTATTGAATGCGGCAAGTGAGATTGACACGAAAGTTGAACCCGTCCGAGCCGCCGATGTCGAGCAACCGGCAAAGCTATCCAAGTGGTACCGCTGGCGCAAGGACGGCACGGCGCTAGTGAGTTATTTGCTGGACAGCGAAGTGCATACCTTTGCCTTCAGCGTGGCGGCCAATGCGATTCTGTCGTTCATTCCCTTCACCGTGCTTCTGTATACGCTCTGTTTTCATTCGAGTGCGATGAAGCTTGTGGTAACCGACATGGTGAATTACTTTCTGCCTTCTGTTGCATCTCCAGTGGACGGCAAACCCTGGATTGCCTTCTACCTGGAGAGAACTGCGGCGCACCAAGGCGTGCAGTTTTTCTCGTTGCTGATGATTTTGATCGCTTGCACGGGCATCTTTCTACCTCTTGAAGTGGCACTGAACCAAGCCTGGGGCGTAACTAAGAGCCGCAATTATATTCAGAATCAAGTCATCGCCTTTGGCCTCGCCATCATTATGGTGGTGCTGGGTATGGGCAGCATTCTGCTCAATGCGGCCGCGCGCGGCGTGCTAGGATTCATCTTCGTCCACCAAACAAATATCAAGGTCATTGATTTTGTTCTCAACTTTACGTATCAGGGAACCAGTTTCATCTTGCTGACCGCGACCACCGGCGTGGCCTCGATCCTCTTCTTCTTTTCCATTTATTGGCTGCTGCCCAACCGCAAGGTTCCCTGGCGCTCTGTGCTGCGCACTTCGATCTATACCGGGGTTATCTGGCTGGCAGCGAGATATCTCTTTGTCCTGGTGCTTCCGCATATGGATCTCGGAGCTCTCTATGGGCCGTTTTTTATCTCGGTTGGGCTCTTGTTTTGGGCCTATGCCTCGGGGCTGATTTTGTTTGCCGGGGCGCAGTTCAGCGTGTCGCGCATGGGAGACAAGAAAAGCCATACTTAGGGAGAAATCAATCGTCTATTGGGCACGAAGTGCTCGGTTATTTACAGACTCGCGTCAGGTAAAGGGTGACAATTTACCGCAATA
>JBEKOA010000136.1:0-12551 GCA_049522255.1 Occallatibacter sp. | reverse complement strand
TTGAGCCGGTATCGGTGCTTTATTCCGTCACCTTAATGTCGGAAACGCTGTTTCTTGTGCTCTTTTTGCTCAGCTTGGAGCGGCTGGCAGAGTTTTTGCGCGGACACCGCTTGCAAGCGCTTGCGGTGGCTGGACTTTGGCTTGCCGCGGCAACCTTCGTACGCCCGATCAGCTATTACCTGCCGGTTGCGCTGGCGCTGGGGTTGTTTATAGCCTTGGCACGCGAAAAAGGCTTGCGCTGGAAGGCGCCTGCCGTTTTGTTGATCAGTGTGATGCCCTGGCTTGCCGCCTGGCAGATCCGCAACTGGGTCGAAACTGGGTATGGAGGATTCTCCAGCGTCTCGGAGAAAAACTTGTACTTTTGGGTGGCCACAGGTGTTACGGCCCAGGTTGAGCGTCGGACTTTCGATATTCGCACAGGGTTGGGCAACTTAGGCTATTTCGAGAACCCTGACCACCCCGGACAATTCGATCCATCCCCAGCTTACTTTGCGCGGCATCCTGAGCAGACTGAGTGGAGCCAGGGTCAAGAGGCAACATTCATGCGCTCTGAGGCTTTTCGTGTCATCCGGGGGCATCCCGGTGTTTACCTGCGCTTGTGTTTTAATTCGTTGCTCAGAACAGTATTTGAACCCGGCGCGGGGGTTCTCGAGCACCTGCTTCACCCTAACTCCCCGGTGCATAGAATTGGGTTCAACGCGGACAACGGTTTGGCACGGCAGGCGATCCTTTTGGCTGAGACGTATCCCTGGATTGCGGCTGAGAAGGCGTTTTTTGGCTTCATGCTGATGACACTGTACGTATTTGCGGTGCGGGGAGTCTTCCGCAGCAGCGTGCACAACTCGTGTCTTTGGCTGCTGCTGGAAACATCGTTTTACTTCCTCGCTGTCGCAGCGGCGGGAGCGGGACCATTGGGAGAGGCGCGATTCAGGTTGCCCGTCATGCCTGCCGTGTGCCTTCTTGCGGCTGCGGGCTTCCGGCGCGGAAAGACCAACGCCCGATAGGGATTTACCGGTACCGGATCCAAGCCGGTCCTACTTCGGCTATCTCAGTACACGCGCCTGGATTCACGTAAAGGACTAACAAAGCGTTAGCAACTTGAGGTATATTGGCTCGTAGCCAGGGACGCAATAGGGCGGTCCCAGATCCGGGCTGAAAAGCAAGGAGATCGTCATGGCTAGCTTCTGCACGAAATGTGGAGCCGCATTATCCCCCGACAAGCAGATTTGCACAGCATGTGGCGCACCGGCGGCCGCGGGCTCCGCGGTCGGGGTCTCGGCGCAACCCGCGCTTCCACCTGCCCCTTCCGGCAGCAGCGCAGTCAAGATCATCGTCATCGTCATCGCCGTGTTTGTCGGGATCGGCATTCTCGGAGCGGGAGCCTTCGGGTTTATGGTCTGGCGCATTGCGCGGACCGTTCACGTGAGCGGCAACGGCGATCAGATGACGATGAGCCTGCCCAATGGCACGGTCGATGTCAACGCCGCAGACACATTCAGCGCATCCGATCTGGGCACCGACATCTACCCCGGCGCGCAGTCCGCCAAGGGTGGCATGAGAATGAAAATGCCGACCGAATCGGTGGTGGCTGGAGTTTTCCTAACATCCGACCCGAAGGAGCAGGTAGTCGACTTTTACAAGAACAAGCTCGGCGACACAGCTTCGGTCATGGATTTCAAGGACACTGCAATTTTGAAACTGGACATGGGCGACCATGAATCCGTCATGGTGACGATCAGTTCCAAAGCATCTCAGTATGAAGGCAAGACCAGGATCAGCATCACTCATACAACAAAGAACAAGCCTTCTTAGACACGCCAGGAATCGTAGGGAATTGCCTCGTTGCCGGCTCGAAATGTCTTCGAATCGGTTGATTGACCCTTCATAGATCTGGAAGTCAAACCGATCTCAAACCATCGGTTCGCATCCGGCGCGCTGCCCGGCGGAGTCAGCTTCGATCTGGGCGACGATGCAGCAAACGTGGCAATTTGCGCCATGATTGGCCTCATCGACGAGAGCGTGCTGGAATACGGGGATCCGGCTTTTACCGACTGAGCGGGCCGGCCCATACAGGAGGAGATCTTTGGAGGACACGTCGCGGGTGAAATGCTTTTTCGCAACGCGGACGAGTTGCTGAATCGTTCCCAGTCGTCTGAGTTTGCTGACGTGCTGGAGTTGCAAGACCACCTTTGCTCTGCTGGAGGCGCCGAGCGAGTCGGCCAAAAGCCTGGCTGTCCAGCGGTGAGACGGTGACCGCGGAGTTCACAAATGAACCCGCGCTCTCTACGCGGAGCTTTACCTAAGCCGGGCGCAACGATACAATCCAAAGAGGAAGGCCGAAGTAGCTCAGTTGGTAGAGCAGCTGATTCGTAATCAGCAGGTCGTCGGTTCGAGTCCGACTTTCGGCTCCATAAAATCAATGGGCTAATCTTTTCGCCTACCAGGGCAGGCGGCCCACAAACTGATCCCGGCACCCTCTGTCCTTACTCAAAAGGTTAAATCTGAGCTCCATTCATCGCGGCTTTATCGCGATGAGTGGGCCGCTTGCTGGTGCAAAACCAGCTTGTTTTGGTTACGTGATGGAGTTTACTTGGCAGGTGGTGGGAAGAATATCCGCGGGAAACTGAATTCCAACGGTAAGCCGCATCAAGGTTTTACCTCTGAGAAACCATCGAGCATGCGCATGTTGGAACCGAAGCGGCGGAAGTTTCGATACTCGATTTCGTTCAGATCCAGCTCGCGGCGGCCCTTTCTGAGAATGACTTGCGCGCCGATGGGAAGCATATAGTCGTGATTGTTGAGAACGACGTAGTCATAATCCACGCTATCTGAAGCCTCCCGGATGAGGAACTTGGCCGGTACATTGTCCGCCACTTGCGTGATGCGCCGCACCATCCGCGTCACGGTATCGATATACGCCTGGCCATGGTAGCCGACCGTGATGACATCATTCGAGGCCGCACGGAGATTGAATGTTGAGTTCTCCGCAGCCACGCGATAATCGAAGACCTGAACCGTGCCGTCTCCTAGAACTCCGGTCTCTTTCCATTGAAAATCCGCCTTGGACTCGGGTCGAAACAGACCAGAAAGCGCAGCGCCGAACTCCCCGGCTGAGACCGCGCCTCGAGTGTCATTCGTGTATTGGTAGCTCGTGGAGCCGTTCTGCTCCAGGTCCAGCATCGTCCTGTTTTCCTCATGGTTGAAATACGTCAGAAGTTCTGTATACCTGTCCTTGTGCTGCCACCCGCTCGTGTCGTGGTCCGGATAAATCCATTTGACCGACCGGTTGGTCACCTGCTCGCACATGAAGTTGGGCAGGGAAGCGCCGTACTCCATCGCGTTATGAGTCGCATCCGCGAGGATGGACTTGATCACCTCCGGCGAGGGACGCTGCATGGGGCTGGCGGGGATGGTGATTGAGAGCGGACCGAATGAATGCACCGGTACGGGCGTATTGAGCACCGAAGCGATCTGTGTCTCGTCGGCCGGCTGGCCTCCCGTCAGCGCGAACGAAGTACTGGCTTCAGCGCTCTTGCCCCCCTGGCTTGCGATGGCTTTCACTTCGTAAAGACCGTCGACGGGAGGGTTCACCGAAAAGCTGCTCAGGAAGGAGGAGAACTCCGATCCGCTGGCTTGGCGAGAGGTCATCGGCTCGCCGTCCAGCAGCTTGCCATCCCGGTAGACCTGGAGCTTGAGAGTGGCGGCATCCGCGGCATGGGGATCTGAATGAACGTTGAGAAAGACCGATACATCTTTGGCACCCGGCGCCAAGCGCCCCGAGAGATTCGGAGTCAGGAGCTGGTTTCCGTGGCGAAGCGGCTCGACGGAGTCGTCATCGGCGTGAACCGGTTCGGTCTGACGCACGAGCACCATGCTGCTCAGTGACGGGAGGTCTGAGGCACCGGGTATCTCAAAGGCCAAGCGCCGCGCTCCGGCCTTTCCGCTGTAGTGATCCAGCACGGCCGCCTCCAGAATGTACTCTCCCGCAGGCGCAAGAAAATGACGCTGGAAGGTAACTGCTCCAAAATCGGACTTATCGCTGTCTTTCTGTATTCTGTGCCTTGGCAGATCCGCGCTGAAGCGCTCGATCATCATACCTGTCTTGTCTTTGACATCCGCAACGATCGACAAGCTCGCGGAATGGATGCCGGTGCTGCCGTCCTCGCGAATCTCCAGGCTTGAATAAGGCGCCTCGATAGCCAGCGTGGTGACAGCTCCATCGGGCGTGGCGCCCATGTGCAGTATCGCGGCGCGAAAGAACAGATCCGCAGGCAACTGCGTTTCTGAGAGGATCTTCAGCAGAGGCAACTCAAAGGGTTGCGGGGCGTCATCGCTGCCGGTCTGGGGCGGCAGCGCAAGATAACCCGACTGCGAGCGTACCTTGAGCCCCCCGCGCAGGGGCTTGACTGCGATCGGGCGAAACTTCCCGTCGTATTCCTTGATGGGTGGAACATAGGATGCCACGTAGTACGTCGTCATGTCCTGGAACATCTCTTCCAGAGATTTTTGCAGGCGATTCCGCGTGATGTAACTGCCCCCTGTTCCTACGGCCAGGGATTTCATATTGTCGTTATTCTTATCGTTTTCGATGAGCTGGAGGTATCCGTTTAAACCCTCCGCGGTAATTTTGCTGTTCATGCTGGCTGGGTCGAATCCTGCGGGACCGGAAGCTCCGGGTATAAGGCCTGCGATCGCGGCGTCCGACTGATTCGTCTGGCTCGTCTGGCGGTCAGAAGAATTCAGGTCGATGACATAGATGCTCTCTCCGGCTTGATTGGCCGATCCAATGATGGATTGGATCGCATCCTTGGTGCGCAGGTCCACCTTCTCTTCCTCAAATGAAGTAAAGAAAATCAGCGCTTTTCTCTGGCGGATCTGCTGCTGCGAGCGCACCAACGCCAACAAACCAGCCAGGAATGGCCGGAGATGCTGGTCCTGCGCAATTCTGCCTGAGTCATTGAGCGCGTTGAACATCGACCTATCCAACGCGCGATCATGCGCGCCGACAGCCTTCCCCGAGGAATCGGTTCCTGTCAGCGCCGCTGAGATCAATTGCTTTTCCAGCGGAGTGGCCGCGCCTCCGTTCCAGGCAGTCACCGGCTCCGTGGCAGTGTTTACCGCCTGAGCAAGCGCTTTGCGGTCCGAGGTAAATGCACTTTGAAGGCGCAACCGCCCCTCGACCGTCACAACCGAGAAAGCGAATCCGTTCTCTGGAACCATCTTGAAAATCTTCTCTGCCGTTTCCTTCGCGTTCTTCATCATCAGTGGGTCGGTTTGAAGATTCTTGCCGGCCACCCGCCCCGGCCGGTCAAAGACCAGTGTGATCAGATGCTCATTCGTCGTCGCGCCGCTTACCAGACGGAAACTGTTGAGCGTGACCGGAGAGCCGCCGTCGGTGACCGCTATCTCTGACTTCTTCAGGTCCAGCACGGACCTATTCTTCTTGTCGTGAACCACCAGATCGAGCGCGACCTCATCGGCGGTCACTGACAAATCAACCCCTTGACTCGCCGATGGTGTGGGAGCCTGACTGTAAGCCAAGGGAACCGGAAATGCAACAGCAAGCAAGGCCAGCAAACCCGCGATCGGAATACGGCGTAGGGAAAACCTGGTACTGCTATGCGTGGCTTGATTGTCCTGTTGAAACATGTTTTCCCCCGATTGGCTTTAGGAGCCCGATCGATAGCAGCAGCGAAAAACCGCAGCAGCGGAGTGAAATGATTGGCCGGGCCGCAACCGCTATCGACATGGAATGCACCATGTCCCAGCCCTCGAATCTCGCATTAGTTGTTTTCCTGTGGCTTCTCCACGTGGTCGATAACGAAAGCCTCAACCGGCGCCCTGATCAGATCGAGCTTGAGTCCGATCTGCTCCTGGATTGCGGCAGACAGCGGAGGCGGAGCATGTCCTCCAGCGGTTGGATGCGGTATCTTCCTGCCCAAGTCGGGATACTGAGAGTCGTCCGGTGTCCAGTTGAGCATGAAGTCATATCTGCCTTCGATTCCGGTCTGATCGAGGACCGGGCGGTCGAGCACGCCAAATTGCATGACGTTCACTAAGTCCTGCATGGTTCCATTACTGATTTTCAACTTACCGAGATCCTGAGAACTCAGATGCGGCAACTGCTTCGGGTCTGCCGCGCTCTTGGTGAGTTTCGGTCCGCTCCCAGCCTTGCTCAGCGCATAAACCAAAAGCTCCCTCTTGTCGCGATGGAGGCTCAGTTTGAAGCGCTCGGCCAACAACTTTCGTACCATGCTTCGAAACTGACTTTCGTTGGGCTCTCCTTTTGGGTTATATTGGGCGGCGATGTCAAATTTATCTGTATCAACCCAAGCCGGCGCGCCAATAATCTGCTTGGAATTGATTCCGTAGCCCAATGAAAGCAATTCGCTCAGAGTGTAGTTCGCGACCGCCAGACGACCGAACTGGAGTGAAGATCCCTTGCTCGGATTTTCCGGCTCGCTCGGCTTGATGGTGGCAGTCAGAATGCTTGGATCGGCGTCAGCGGCCATCGGAGGCTGCTTCTTGGGGATCTGCCAGGCTGTCTCCGGCGTGGCGCGATTCAGAGTTAACTGATGCGAGAAAGACAACTGGTTCAAGGTTCCGGAGATCGACATTCCATCCGGACTCACCTTGCCCTCGAAGACGGTGCCCATGTCGACGAGGGAAATCTTCACGTTCGAGCCGTGCAGCGTGATCCCGGTAACCGGAAAAGGGGTTTCGGACTGGTCAATGGCGTAGAAGACTCCGTTGTACCCACCGCCTTCAGCCCTGGATATCTGGAACACCCCGCGCAGATCCAGGCCGGTGTGCAGCGTGCCCTGCCAGATGCCTGCGAGATCCTGCGCTTGATTTCCGGCCGAGGTTTCAGCATCGGCTTGCTTGATGTGCACCAGACCGAAAACAACTGGGACAGAGATCGCAACAGTTGCCGCCAGCACCATGAGCAGCTTTCGGCCGAAATCGAGATTGTGCGCCGTCATCCCGGTCATGATACGGACGATACGGCGTTTGAGATCCGACCCGGCCACGCCCGCAACGCAGGCCAGCGGAGACTCGATGCAGAACTTGCAGACGTTCAGAATGCTCTCAGCATAAACGTCGGCCTCATTGCCGGATTGCAGCACCACTTCGTCGCAGGCCTGTTCGCGTTCCTCCAGAAGGCGAGTCTTGATCCACCACACAGCGGGATGAAACCAGAAGATCGCCTCCACCACCATGTGGATAGAGGCGGTGAGATTGTCGCGCCGGCGAAGGTGGCACATCTCATGAGCGATGATGGTGCCGAGCTGTACCGTGGTTAGGCGATCGTTGATGCCCTCCGGCAGCAGAAGCACAGGACGAACAATGCCAAAGATACCCGGCTCCATCAATAGCGGCGAAGATAGCACCGGCACATCGGCCAGCAGCGACATACGCGAAGATGCGCGAACCGCTCCACGAATCTTCAACCACCCGCGCACCCACGAGAACAAGACGAAAAGAAAGCCGCACAGCCAAACCGCAAGCAGGATCGGAGGCAAGAGATCGCCGGGTTGCGAGGCGGCCGCAGGCGCCACGCCGGCATAAGCAACGGCTGCGGGCGATGCTGATTGTGGGAAGGGCAGAGTGATCTGCTCCATCGCGGCTGCCAGAGCCGGCTTTTGAATCGGAATGGCAATCGCCGAGCGAAGCGATTCGCCAACGGCGATGAGAAGCGAGAACGGGATCAGAAACTTGACCGAGGCGATCATCCACACCCAGTAGCGCGTACGAGCGTGATTGTTGCGCAGGCTCAGCGCGAGCATCCAGGCAATTCCGGTCACCGCGGTCGACTGCCAGAGATGGTTGCCCAGAGCCGCGGTCCAGGCTTCGTTCCAGAATGCCGGAAACATCATGGCTGCTTCTCCTGATGGGAAAGACTCCGTAGTGCAATCTCCGCATTCTTTATGTCTTCAAGCGACAGCTTGCCTGACTCGATCAGGCGCGCCATGACAGGCTGCGAGCGTCCCCCGAAGATAGCCAGCAGATCGTCAATGAGCCTTCGCTGGGCAGAATCGCGCGAAATCGTCGCTGCGAAGACGTGAAAGTTGCCAACCTTCTTGACTCGCTGCACAACCCCTTTCGTCTCCATCCTGTAAACGGTCGTCTGGATCGTCGTGTAGGCAGGCCTTCGCTTTTCAGGGAACGACTCCTGGATTTCGCGGATCGAGGAGTCGCTTTTAGCCCAAAGCGCCTCCATAATCTGGAATTCAAGCCGTGACAATCTTGGTTCGGACATTCTGATCTCCTATTTCTATAGGTAGAACTACTACAACTGTTTGCGATTGTCAACCAGCTTTACTGATGCCCGTCTGGACGCCTCTGTCGCTCAAGCGGTGATGCCTGGTTCTGAGTGCGTAGAGACGACTTAAGGTCTACCACGCGGATGATGACCCGCTGGCTATCGATGAGACTGACCCTCAAGCGGACGACCTTTCATTCGGAGTACAGGAGAATCAAGCCCAACTAGAAGAGAAATACTCTCTCAATCGAGAATGGGATATGGGTCGTTCTGTCACGGTTTTTCTACGAGTGTGGTCCGACCACTTTACGTAGCGGATCATCTCAGGCAATCATGAGGAAACCCATATATCATGATGTTTTTTGAGAGTTGTCTTTTTTACTTGACTTTCCTGCGCGTACATTTGGATAATTCTTTCGTTTCTGAGGTCAGACCAATTTGCATCTTCCAACCCGCTCCGCCTCAGGGGTCTGACTCGATCGCGACGATTACGCCGAACGATTCATTCGGAGGTCCTGTCCATGCGACGCATCGCTTCAGTCCTCATGCCAATAGTGTGTTTACTGGCCGCACCCAACTGTGCCGCGCAAGCACCTGTTGCCCTGCCTTACACCATGACTACGATCGGCGGCACCTCGCCTATGGCGGCCACTGCCGGAACCCAGTGCCCGAATCTCCCCACGGGCGTGGTGTCGACCGACGCTTTTGGAGACGGCTGCCTCGGGGTGAATGGCATCTTTGGCGTGGGCGCCTTCAGCGGGTTGGTCGTGGACCCCTTCGGCAATGTACTGGTGAACGACGATATCAAGGGAGTGCTGCACCTGATCAACCCCGACTCGGGAGTCATGAACCTGGTTGCGGGTGGCGGCACGGCGTGCACCAGCAAAGAGGACGCCTCGGGCGACGGCTGTCCTGCCGCAACCGGCACACCCACCACGCCAATCACAGGTGCGCGCGGCGTCGGGATCGATCCGTATGGCAATGTTCTGCTGGCCGGCTACAACGATCACTTCGTTCACATGATCTGCCGCAACGCCTCACCGTTGTGCGGCGGCAACACGCCGTCCGCGGCGAGTCCGATTCAGATTCCTCTCGGGAACATGGGACTGGTCGCGGGCTGCGCATATTCGGCTGGGTCGACCGGCGTGACCGGCGCGGGGGTGGACAATGCCCCTGCTTTCACGTTGCCCACGGCAGGATTCAGCGGTTCGCCCTTCGTCAATGCCGGTGGCAGTGCCACAGCATGCAGTGCGTCTCTTGGCGAGGTGGATCAGCCGCGCGGCGTCTCGGCGGATGCGTACGGCAACGTCTACTACGCCGACACCGCGAGCGAGCGTTGGCGCGTGGTGCTCGGCCCGCAAACGTATAGCGGTGTCACAAATCCGCTGTGGGCCGTTCTCGAAGAGAATCCCTCCTGGTACAACGGTACGACTGAATTTCTAACCGCGGGCTACGTGTATACCATTGCCGGCGGCAGCGCGACGGCCACTACCAAGGGCTCGTCCTGCGCCGGAGGCGGAACGGCGACCGACGGCGACGGTGACGGCTGCCTCTTCACCGCCGCGACAGTATTTGCCAGCACAAGCGATGCCCAGGGTGTTGGGGTGGACGCGGCCGGCAATATGATCTTTACCGACGCCGGCCACGGACTCTTGCGCGTACTCTTCGTCGGCGGCGCGGGACAGGCCGGGGCGGCGATGGCGAACGCTATCGAAGCGAACAACATCGGAATGAGTCCCGCAAGCCCACAGACTGGCTTTGTGTATTCGCTGGCCGGAGGTGGAACAACCGGAGGAGTCTCGGCAACGCCTGCCCTCGGGAACAGCCGCACCGCGCTTGATTCTTCGACGACCAAGCTGACAGTGAGCCCGCAGGGAAATGTCTTTATCGGCGACAAGACGCGCGTTCTGTTCTTCGACATCGATACGGGATTCATTCGCACTCTGTTTTCGCAGGCGTCGACGAATGTCTCGGCTGGAAATTTTTGCAATGGAATCTCGGGCCAAAAATCGCTGAGCGCCTACAGCGATGCCTGCCCAGCCGCGAACGCCGAGTTTGGCAACAGCAATGGACTGAGTGTGGGAGCGGATGGTGCTGGCAACCTCTATCTATATGACGGCACCAGCAGCACGGCAGGCCAACTTGTGCGCAAGATTCTTGCGCAGGGATTTGCAGAGCAGTCGCTCACGACTCCGTTGATACAGAATTTTGAAGTTCATCTGCCCGAAACCGCGACCGGCACAACGAGTGGAGCTACGGCCACGTTGACTTCGACTCCTGACATGACTGCCGGCGCGCCTGCTTGCACGCAGAACGGCGATTTCTCTGTCGATTGCCAGGTGACGGTAACAACAACACCTTCGGCAGTCGGTCTACGCTCAGCGGCGCTCACGGTGACGTTGCCTGCGGGCAGTTGGCAGAATGCATCGAGCAGCATTTCGCTGGGCGGAGTCGTTCCGGGGTCGGTACTGGTTGCCGATAATGCATCGACTACAACGAATGGCGTCACAACTCCAGTCGCTCCGATCACGAGTGCGGCTATGAGCACGATTGTGCCCGCAGGTGTGGCGCTCGATGGCGCGGGCAATGTTTACGCGATGGACGAAAACAGCGGATCGATACTCGTGTCGGTGCAGGGCGCCGCCGCTGTGGCCGTCTCTTCGCATCTGCCTGCAAATCCCAGCCAGATCGCGGTCGATCAACTCGGCGATGTATTTGCGGTCGGCAGCGGCACTTCGTCGATCGAAGAACTGAAGGTGAGCGGCGCTCCAGCATCGGTGGGCGCGCCGGCGACATTCACATCCGCCACGATTTCCTACTCGACGGTCAATAGCGGAACGCCGGCGCCACAGGGAATCGCGGTCGACAACGCAGATAATCTATATGTCGCAGACAATCAGGGCTCGACAGCGAATAACGCCATTTACCGGCTCACGCTTGAGCCCAATCCAGCTCTTCCACAACAGACGGTGGCCACGGGCTTCGTCGATCCCGTTTCTCTTGCGGTGGATGGCTCTGGAAATGTAATTGTCGCCGATAAAGGCGCCGGGGCGGTGTATAAGCTCGCGCCCACCACGAGTGGATCCTACACTCAGGCCACGCTTCTCTCCGGCGTAATTCCCTTGGCTGTTGCCACGGACCCAGCGGGCGATGTATATGTGCAGGACCTGAGCAGCGCCAGCGTGATTGAAATTCCTTTGAGCGGCGCAGAGACGCCCGTGCTCACAGGATTGCAAAACCCCACCGGTGTTGCTGTCGATGGCCTGGGCAATGTTTACAGTGCCGACGCAACGAAAGGGAATATGCTGCGAGTCGGGCGCGACGCAGAATCGTACGGTTCCACTACGAGCCCGCTTACGAGCATTGCAGCCACGCTCACCAACGTAGGCAACCAAGCCGCGGCAGGAATAGCGCAAACGCAATCCAGCGCATTCACGTTCTCGGCCAGCGATTGCGGCGTCGCAACAAGCAGCGCATTTGCATCCGGCTTGGCTTGCCCGGTCTCCGCTGCGTTGTCCTCTTCGGTCTTTCAGAATCCCGGCACAACCTACACCGACACGCTCTCATTCCTCGCTGCGCCCTCCATTGGATCAGTCGCCTTCAGCGACGTTGTGCCCGCCGGACCCACCGCCACCACTCTGACCGGGCCGACGAACCCACCGTTCGCATCGAGCGGCACAGAAGCCACTTTTATCGCGGCGGTTACTGGCATCGCATCGCCCAGTGGCAGCCCAATCACCGTCACGGTAAGTTCCGTCACGCTATCGGGAACGGCAGTTGTTTACTCGAACTCACCTCTGTTGAACGCATCGGGCCAAGTGTCGATCAGCCTCTCGGGCCTCGCGCCGGGCAACTACTCAATTGAGGTGAACTACTCAGGCGTACCGAATACCTATTCGCCCTCCAGCGCGACGGCCACGTTCACTGTTGAACAGTTTGTGGCCACAGGCGACAGCCGCACCGTCACCGAGCCGACGATTCCGGCCGTCTGCAGCATGCTCAACGCAGGCCTCGCGATGGTGAACAACGACATTCCCGCGTCGGTGGATTCCACGGTGAGCAATCCGGACGGCGCACGCATCCAGGCGGCGCTCAATAGCTGCGCAGGCACTGGTCAAGCGGTCGAGCTTTCGCAGGGCGGCGAAGGCGACAATGCATTTCTCAGCGGCCCGCTCTCCATGCCGTCGGGCGTGACGCTGCTCGTCGACCCAGGCGTCGTGCTCTTCTTCTCGCGCAATGTGCAGGACTACGACACCACCCCTGGTACGCACACCTGCGGCACCGTCAA
>JBEKOA010000135.1:0-13918 GCA_049522255.1 Occallatibacter sp. | reverse complement strand
CGCTTGCCCACGCGCCGCACCACCTCGGCCGAGGCCTCCCGGTCGCGGTCCACATCGATCTCGGTGTACTCTATGCCGTGGGAGTCGAGGAACTTCCGGGCCGCCCGGCAGTCCCCGCACCACGTAACTCCATACATCAGCACCTTCATGCCGTCATTGTACCCGGCCTCCCGCTGCCAGCAGAGAGTCCGTCGTAGCGCTGGCCTCCTAGCCGGCTGTCGCGCGGGCATCCCTCCCCGCGCCGGCTCTCATACGATGTACCATCAGGAACAATGACCGCCGACGAGATCAAAACCCTGCTGAAGCTGGAGCCGCACCCCATCGAAGGCGGCTTTTACCGCCGCACCTACGCTTCCGCACACGCCGTTGGAATGCCGCGTGGCGATCGCCCCATGAGCACGGCCATCTGCTATTTGCTCGAACCGGGAACCTTCTCCGAGATGCACGTCCTCGCGTCGGACGAGATCTTCCACTTCTATCTCGGCGACCCGGTCGAGATGCTCCAGCTTCTCCCGGACGGCGGCTCCGCCGTCTTCACTCTCGGGCCAGATCTGGCGGCAGGACAGCACGTCCAGCTAGTAGTCCCCGCCGGAGTCTGGCAAGGCACTCGGCTCATTGGCGATGGTAAAGTCGCCTTGCTAGGCTGCACTGTAACCCCCGGCTTCGACTTCGCCGACTATCGCAGCGCAAGTTATGCCGAGTTAGCAGAAAAATGGCCGCAGGAGGCTGAGCGAATAAGAAAGCTGACGCAGTGACAAGGCACAAAGGAGAACATTTCAAAACATCATTGAGATGCAGAAGCAAATCGTGATATAGACCCCTGCCAGGTTATTGAATATCTGCTTCTTTTGCTTATTGATCAAGAACCAATCGCCACCGAGTTCCTTCAGGGTTCTTTCTAATTCATTCGAATGAAACCACTCCGATAGCATTGGACTCACGAGCAACACCATCGCTAACCAATAAAAGACGGAATCACCCCTACCCCTGACGCCCTTTGTGGCTAACTCTGGACCGATACGACGGATGTAACACATCAACATCCCGATTTCGGCCAGCGCTAATGTAAAAAAAGAAATACCGATCGAAAGACG
Organism: Occallatibacter sp.; assembly: GCA_049522255.1. Classification (GTDB taxonomy): domain Bacteria; phylum Acidobacteriota; class Terriglobia; order Terriglobales; family Acidobacteriaceae; genus Telmatobacter. The sequence goes on along the minus strand of JBEKOA010000135.1, from coordinate 12,824 downwards.
CAGGTTAATTGTCTCGGCTTGCTGACGATTCATAGCCACCTCTGACCCATTGGACTGTTGCGGTCATTCTAACTCAAAACTCCGGGGAACAATCCACCGGCGTCCCCCAGAATTTGGAGGACTGCGCGATCACCGCCGCTCGCGAAAAAACCCCCTCAATAACTCAGCCGACTCCTCAGCCAGAACCCCTTGCTCAACCAGCATCTGGTGGTTAAGCTGCGGATGGTTGAGCACCGCAGCACCGATCCAGCCGCGCCAGCCTTCGGATCGGCAGCAGCGAAGACCAGCCGGTCCAGCCGCGCATGAATCATCGCTCCGGCGCACATCGCGCATGGCTCCAGCGTGACGTTGAGCGTGCAACCAAGCAGCCTGTAGTTTCCCAGCGCCGCAGCAGCCGCGCGCATGGCGACAATCTCCGCATGAGCCGTAGGGTCCAGATCGCGCAGTACGCGATTCTGCCCCCGCGCGACGATCTCACCTTTGCAGACCACCACCGCCCCAATCGGCACCTCACCGGCCTCGCCAGCCAGACGGGCCTCATCGAGCGCAGCCTGCATCGCTTCCAGATCGTCGATCATGCTCACGATGTTAACGCCGCCGGGGTCCCCGCAGACAGGTCTTCGTCTGCGGGGTGAGCAGTAGGCTGCTGCTGCGTCATGCAGTGCAGCGTTCCCAAACCCCAGACCAGATCTATGCAATGAATGCCGATCACCTCACGCCCCGGAAAGATCTCGGCCAGAGTATTCAACGCCACGCGATCGTTGGGATCGTGAAAGGTGGGAACCAGCACCAGTTCATTCGCAATATAAAAGTTGGCATAACTGGCCGGCAGCCGTTGGCCGCTGAAGATAACCGGCCTCGGCATCGGTAACTCGACTAACTCAAATTGCTTTCCGTCCAGTGTCCGCGCGGCCTTCAATCGATCCAGATTCTCAGCCAGCGGCGCATGATTCGGATCGTTCACATTCGGCTCAACGCACGTGACAATCGTCGCCGGACCAACAAACCGCGCAATATCGTCGATGTGCCCATGCGTATCATCGCCAACGATGCCGCGATCGAGCCAGATCACCTGATCGATGCCGAGATAGTCGTGAAAGGCCTGCTCCAATTGCATGCGGCTAACCCCAGGATTTCGCCGCTGCACCTCGCTCAACAAGCACTCTTCAGTCGTGAGCAGAACGCCCCGTCCATTTGTATCGATCGACCCGCCTTCCAGCACCAGGTACTTCGCACCGTCCTCGTTCGCAGTCCCTGGCCGCCACGACGGCAAGCCCAGCAGTTCCGCCACACGCCCCGGCACCTTGTCATCCAGCGGCCAGTTGGAGTACTTGGCCCAGCCATTGAAATGCCAGTTAGTAATGGCAACCTTGCCTTCGTTGTTCCGCACGAATATCGGCCCCGAGTCCCGAGTCCAACTCCGATTCGTAGGCCACAAGTGAAAGCTCACCCGGTCGAGATTAGCCCCCGCCCGCTCCAGAATCCCACTCGCGCGCTGCTCAGCTTTGGCATCCTCAACCAGAAGATGCACAAGCTCATGCGCAGCCAGCAGGCGCACGATCTCCGCGTAGACCCACGGAATCGCCTGAAACTTCCCCGGCCAATCTTCAGGGTTGTGCGGCCACGCAAGCCATGTAGCCCCGTGCGGCTCCCATTCGGCGGGCATGCGGTAGCCGAATTGATGTGGCGTTCCGTTCATGATGAATTCTCTATTTGCGTTTTTTACGGACTGGAGACGCGCCTTTCAACTAATTAAAAGCACACACGTCACCCTCTTCAGGGTGAAGCGTCTCTTCGAGTTCCTTCACTCGCTCATTAGTCAAGCGGATCAATTCCAATGCCTTACACATTGGGTGAACCGAACCGTACGCCTCCGGTATATTCTCCTGGTAGTAGAGAGAAGATAAATCGGCATCACGGAATTTGAGCCAACTCTCTTGTGCAATTCTTAGTCTCTTCACGAATTCATCATCCGTTTTATATTTAGCAATCAATTCTCCATAGACAGAATTCAATTCAGCATCCACCATTGCGTATTGTGCGAATTCGCAAGAATTCAATTCGGATTGCGTACGCTTGCTAAAGCACGGGTCGCCTTTCTGACCAGAGGCGTCTCGCGCAACCGAAAAAACAACAACGCTAAGAATCAAACTGATTAGCGAAACAACTTTCTTCGTACAAAGCATGGATCCTCCAACCTTCGTTTGTAGCGAACCCCTGGTTCTATTAACTTTCTCCATCCGCGGGCCACGTGTTCACCGGATCGAGAAAGCGCTTCGTGATTGGTGAGTAGGCATCGACTCGGCGGTCGCGCAGAAAGGGCCAGTTGCGGCGCGTCTCCTCGATCAAACCGAGATCAATCTCGCCGATCAAAATCTCCTCCGCATCCTGCGAAGCCTGGGCAACGATGCGCCCAAAGGGATCAGCCAGAAAGCTGCCGCCAAAAAACTCGATGCCTGGGCCGTCGACGCGGTTTCCCTCAATGTCTCCATGCTCCAGACCCACGCGGTTCACGCCCGCGACATACACTCCGTTGGCAATTGCATGAGAGCGCTGGATGGTTTGCCAGGCCGCAACCTGCGCCGCGCCGAACTCATCCTTCTCCGCCGGATGCCAGCCAATTGCAGTCGGATAAAAGAGCGCTTCGGCTCCCTTGAGAGCCGTGAGCCGCGCGGCTTCCGGATACCACTGATCCCAGCAGACCAGCGTACCCACGCGGCCAAAGGCAGTATCTACGGCCTGAAAGCCCAGGTCGCCCGGCGCGAAATAGTATTTCTCGTAGTAAAGCGGATCGTCCGGAACATGCATCTTGCGATAGACGCCCGCGATGGCTCCATCGGCATTCAGCGTAACCGCGGTGTTGTGATAGAGCCCCGGCGCGCGCCGCTCAAAGAGCGAGGCAATAATAGCCACCCGCAACTCGCGCGCCAGCTCAGAGAGCCGAGCAGTCGATGGCCCTGGAATCGCCTCGGCAAGATCGAAGAGGCGCTGATCCTCGCGCTGGCAAAAATACTGCGTGCGGAAGAACTCCGGCAGGCAGACGACGTTCGCGCCCCTCCGCGCGGCTTCGCGAATATGACCGGCCGCGGCAACGAAGTTGGCCTCGGGCTCCGCGCCCATTCGCATCTGCACCAGCCCCACGTTGAACTTTCGCGCGCTTGTCATCACTAGCCGATCCATCCTCCGCAGATATACAGCAAGGCCAACTCCGCGGGGGCGGAATTGGCCCGGAAAGTCTGCTGCATGCAATGCCTACTCTTCCAGAATCAGCACAGCCGCGGCAATCGTGGTGGTCCACAGCCCGCGCCTGTCGCCCACAGCCGACTGCGTCACGTTGCTGGTGCGGACAATCTTGTTGGAGATGCGGTAGATTTCTTTCTTCTCATCCCAGCTCTTATCCGGATCGAATTCCACGTCCAGAGTAGTCGCTAACATCTCGGCGGCCAGTTCCTCGGCGTATTCTCCGGCCTGCTCCTCGGTCTCGCCGAAACTGTGATGCTCGCTCAGGTAACCGTAAGTATCCTTGTCGGCGGGAATAGCCACGCCGATGCTCGCGACCAGCAACCGGTGAGCCTCGCGGGTCGAGTTCTCTGCGATCACCGCAAAGACAACCTCGCCGGGATTGAGGTACTTGAGACCCTCTTTGCGCGTGATCACCTTGCATTGCGGCGGAAAGATGGATGAGACGCGCACCAGATTCTGCGAGGCGATCCCCGCATCCCGAAGCGCCAGCTCAAAGGATGTCAAACGCTCCTTGTGTTTGCCTACGCCCTTGGTGAAAAACATCCTCTTCGGGACCATGCTTTTTCCCAATTTCTTTGTCTCCTCCTTGTGTTTGAATTTCGGCAGATAGGTACACTGCACCCGGATGAGTTTATCTCATCCTGATGGATTGCAACAGAGTACGCGCAGTTTTTACCTCATATTCAACTTGCAAAGCGCGCGAAGAAGCTTTTGCCATCGCCCGCCACAGGACTGGCAACTCCATTGAGCCCATCAGAATGAATCAATGCGCCAAGCTGTGGGAAGCCGTAACCGGCCTTTAGAGAATAGTATGATCTCTATCATGACTCTCGAATCTCGCCCAGTCGCCGCTGATCGTAGCGTCGAAGTCGGGTGGTGGACACCTCTGCTCGCCGGTCCAGTGATCGCGGCAGCCGCGGTGCGCCTGGCGCTGCTGATTTTCCTGCTTGCGCGAATAGGCGCCGGCGCTCTGCTGCATGCCGACACAAGCAGCTATCTGATCCCGGGGCACAATCTTCTCTTTCATGGCAGTTTCATCGCGGACGGCGCGCCGGACCTGCTACGCACTCCAGGGTATCCGCTATTTCTTGCCATTGCGATCCTTCCCGGCGTGCCTGCTGCGGCATTCGCAAATGTGATTCTCTCAGTGTTCTCCGTGATTCTTGTGTGGAGGCTGGGGCGGTTGATCTTCGACGACCCCGGCATCGCGCTTGGCGCAGCCTGGATCTTTGCCTTCGAAGGCAATTCGGTGGCTTTGTCCATCGTTCTGCTGTCGGAGACATTGTTTCTCGTCTTCCTCCTGCTGAGCCTGGAACGGCTGACTGTGTTTCTGCGCGGGCGCCGCTTGCAGGCGCTTGCCGCGGCTGGGCTCTGGCTTGCAGCGGCTACCCTCGTGCGTCCGATCAGCTATTACTTGCCGTTTGCGCTCGCTGCCGGTTTGTTTCTGGTACTGGCGCGCGTGCCCGGCCTGCGTTGGAAGGCGCCCGCCGTGCTGCTGGTCACTGTGCTGCCCTGGCTTGGCGCCTGGCAGTTGCGTAACTGGATTGAGACTGGCTATAGCGGCTTCTCGAGTATCTCGGACGTAAACCTCTACTATCTTTCCGCCGCCAATGTGACGGCGAGCCTCGAGCATCGCCCCGCCAGCGACGTGATTTACGGGCTTGGCTTTGGCGATTTCACTCACAATAGCGGGCAAATTTATCTCGAGCAGCCTTACCTGGCGCAACACCCTGAGCAGGCCGGATGGAACCAGGCTCAGCGACTGGCCTATCTCCACTCCGAGGCTGTTCATATCATCCGAGCACATCCCGCTCTATATCTGCGCCTGGGTCTCCCCGATCTGCTCAAGACGGCATTCTACCCCACACCGTATGGCTTCACCCGCTCGACGACTCCGAGAGCGCCCACCTACGCCCGGGTCATTGCAGACCAGGGGTTGGCAGCCTGGCGGCTCATACTCTCCAGGACCCAGGTACATCCTTGGGTGTTTCTTGAAAACGCCGTTTTTGAACTCCTGCTACTGGGAATGTACCTCTTTGCTGCACGGGGACTGATGCGCGGCGATGCGCGCACGGCCTGTATTTACCTGTTGCTGGGAACGGCAGGCTATTTTTTTGCCATCGCGGCAGCGTCGGTGATGGGGCCGTTGACAACCACACGTCTTCGGATGCCGGTGATGCCCGTAGTTTGCATCCTTGCGGCTGCCGGGTTCCGGCACAAAAAGGCAACGATGCGATAGAGATCTAGAGGTCAGACTCCAACGGCTTGCGGACGTACGGCAGGAACCTGGGGTGGGCCGCCCCGCATCGGGCGTAAAACGCGCGTGCCTCGTTCAGGCTGAGATCGCCGTTCACCGTCAGGCGGACATCGGAGGAGTCAGCATCCTCCTGCCCATCGTCCTCCCACCAGCAGACCGGGCAAAGAGCCAGTGCGCCGGGCGCCTCCAGCGTCTTCAAGCCACAACACGGGCAGCGAAAACGAATCTCCAATCCATCCCCCATCTGAATGGACGGAATTCGAGGGCTCCAAGTTTACGCAGATTACGTCTTACCGCAATCCGCCCCAAGATTAGCGGCCTGACAACCCATACCAAAACCCCTGAGGCATATCGCTTACAGGTCTTTAGACATAATGATGAAATGGCATTCCATCCCCGGTTTGAGTGTCCGGTGGAGGCCATGCTGCTGCGTCCCGGTTTCGACGAAGCCGTGACGGCGATAGATGGGCGGCAGTTCGGACCGCAGATTGAGAACCAGAATGTCCACGGCCACACATCCATGGCTGCGCAGATGTTCTTCAGCCGCCTCCATGATCCTGGTCCCCAGTCCCAGGCGCTGGCGCGCCGGATCGACGGTCAGCATCCCCATATAGCCGCGCTCACCGCGCACCTCGGTGTAGATGCAGCCAATGAGCAGTCCTTCGCTGTCCTCTGCCGCAAGCAGTTCACCTTTGCGCATCATGGCAGCCAGGTCCTCATCGTCCGTGCGCGTGCCCTCAAGAAAGGTCTCGATGGAAAAGGCAGAGTTGATGAGCGGGATCAAACGGGCTCGGTCGGCATCGGTGGCTAGACGGAAACTAAGGCAGGGCGCAGTTTTGCTTTCAAGTGCCATCATTCAAAGTCCTGAATACAGAATAGCCCGCTTCACCCCCAATGCGCGACTGTATATGACTGTCCGTATCCCGGCCGAAGCAATACCAGCGCGACAGAGCTGTTGGGGTTGCTCAACGTTGCTCGTTGAGGAGTTTCAGTGGGTCCTGAGTATTGAGATAAAAGACGATCTTGAAGCCCTCTACATCTGTGTCGATGATGAAAGTCGAGTCGACGAGGATCTCCTGTTCCCGATCTGGATTGCGGGCAAAGATCATCTTCCATTGGGTTTTTGCCAATACGAAGCGGGCGTCGAGCTGAATTTCGTTGAGGCAGGCCAAGGCGGTGAATCGACATCCGAGACTGTCAAACAGTTGTTTGCGCTTCGGCAATGCAAATGCAAAATCGCTGCCCCGGATGCATTGGGCGCCCTGTGGGCCGACAGCAACGAAGACGTCGGCGAATTGGCCGACTATCGCGGGAATATTACCGGATTGGCGGTTGAGTTCAAAGGTTTGAAAGAATCGTTCAATTGATCTGCTCGCGTGCTTCTCCATAGGATGCTCCAATCTTCCGTGTTTTTTTGCGCCTTTCAGACAGGGAAAACCAGCAGGTCAGACACGTAGAGATCTCCCGCAACAAAAGGCACTTTAGTATTATACTAGATATTATCGAAAAAGTCAACCCGGCCACTTGACCTGAAGATGCCACTTGACCTGAAGATGAGGAGTAGGAATGCTGGAAACGGAGAGGCAGGAGTTGCTTCGATCTCTGAACGCGGGCTGTGAAACACTACGCGAGTCTTTGGCCGGCGTGGACGATGATCTTGCCAAGAGAAAACCGGCCTCCGGCGGCTGGTCGATCCTGGAATGCGTGGAACACGTGGCTGTCTCGGAAAAGTTCCTGCTGTCTCGGTTGACCAACGCCTCGCCCTCCGGGCAGTCGCTTGAAAATCGTGCCAGGGAGAACTGGCTCGCGGAACGCGCCGCAGACCGTTCCCGGCCCATCGAGTCTCCGGAGGTGGCACGGCCGGCGGGCCGCTTCGGGAGTTTGAGCGAGGCTCTTGGCGATTTCGACCTGGCGCGCGCCGAGACAGTTCGGTTTGTCGCGGGATTCGCGGACGAGCTGAGATCCCGGATCATCGATCATCCAATGATTCCAGGGCCGGTCAACTGCATGGAAATCTTGCACTTGGCGATCGCTCATCCCGTTCGCCATGCGAAGCAGATCGCGGAGATTCGGGCGTGTCTCAATTCAGCGAAGGCGCAGAGCTGATGCCGGTGCGGGTTCTACGGTCTTAGTCCTCATTGACGGCGGGTAGTTGGAGCCGTAGGCTCATATCTATGGAATTCAAGATCGTTGAGCTTGAAAAGGACCCGATCGATTTTGACCTGGAGGTGCCCCCCGGCGCGGTCGATCTGGGCGAGGAGGCCGAGCAGCTTGGGGCCCTGGCTGCCTCTGGCCGGGCCGAGGTGATCCACGAGCACCGGGGACCCAAGGATATTGTGGCCGACATCCGCCTTCGTGGCCGCTGGGCCGGCAGCTTCCAGGTTCCCTGCGCCCGCTGTGTCGAGCCGGTCGAGATTCCGCTGGCTGCCGATTACGACCTCATCTTTCGCCCCGCAGCGGCGGATTCGGAGGCCACGGAACGCTCCATTACTGCACCGGAAACGGAAATCGGTTATTATCAAAGGGACAGCCTTGCGCTTGAGGATGTGCTGCGCGAGCAGGTGCTTTTGTCCCTGCCGGTCAGGACGCTTTGCAAGCCCGACTGTAAGGGACTCTGCCCGCGCTGTGGTGCAGACCGCAACAGCCAGCCCTGTACCTGTGCCGGGGAAGACCCGCGCTGGGAGGCGTTGGCCGGCCTCCGCGACCGGATCGAGTCCAAGGAAAAAAGCCCCCAGAGATGATCTGGATCCATTGAGGGTGCCAAAGCCTGTGCCGGATGGCAGCCGGGATATTGTGTGGCCTGAAGCCAGTGAGCAACGACTTGGGCCGCTCGTAGCGGGCAGGGAAACGAAAGGAATCTTGAAATGCCTAATCCGAAGAGGCGCCACTCAACGCGCCGCACTGCACTTCGCCGTTCACACGACTTTCTGACCGCCGTCGGGGTCTCAGAGTGCCCCGCCTGCCATGAGAAGAAGCTGCCCCATCGCGCCTGCCCCAAGTGCGGCGAGTACAAGGGCCGCGCCGTGGTCGATGTCAAGGAAGCAGCCAAGTAGCCTTCAGAGCCCATGCTCATCGACATTGCGCTTGACGCCGTAGGCACCGACAAAGCTCCGGAGTCGGAGATTCGCGGGGCCATCCTCGCCTGCAAGGCTCTGCCCGTGCGGGTCCATCTGATTGGGCCGGAGCCGGAGCTGCGCGACATTCTCGACGAATACCTGGATGACGAAGATCTGCCCATCGTCATTCACCATGCCTCCGAGCGCATCGGCATGGAAGAGAAGGCTGCCCACGCCGTCAGAACAAAAAAAGACAGCTCCATGCGCGTCGGACTCAAACTGGTGCGCGAGGGCGGGGCGGCCGGTTTTGTCACCGCCGGCAACACCGGCGCGGCCATGGCCACGGCCAAGATGGTGCTGGGCGCCCTGCCTGGCGTCGATCGGCCGGCACTGGCAACGCCAATGCCCAGCTCGACCGGCAATCCTTGTGTGCTGCTTGATGTAGGCGCCAACGTCGATTGCAAGGCCAGCAATCTGGCGCAGTTTGCCGTGATGGGCGAGATCTATGCCCGCAGCGTGCTCAAGATCGAGTCGCCACGTGTGGGCCTGCTTTCCATTGGCGAAGAAGAGACCAAGGGCAACGATCTCACGCACGAGGCCTACCCATTGCTCAAGGCGCTTCCCATCCGGTTCATCGGCAACGTCGAGGGCCGCGACATCTTCTCCGGCCAGGCCGACGTGATCGTCTGCGACGGCTTTGTGGGCAACGTTGCGCTGAAGACCAGCGAAGGCGTGGGCCGATTTGTCCGCGAAGTGCTGCGCGTGTCGCTCACCCGCACCGTGACCGCTAAGGTGGGAGCGCTGCTTTCGCGCCAGGCTTTCAATGAGTTTCGCCATCGCCTCGACTATCGCGAATACGGCGGAGCGCATCTGCTCGGTGTGCGCGGAGTCTGCATCATCGGCCACGGCTCATCGAACGACCGCGCCATCTTCAACGGCATTCGAGTGGCCTACGAGTCCGCCAAGGCCGGAACCAATCAGCGCATCGAAGCCGAGTTTGCCCGCCGTCCGAATCAAGGCGGCAATGGCGTCAGACCGGAGAAGCCCGCCGATCCGGATCTTGGTCCCGATGCGACCATCCAGTAACGGCCCTATGCCTGCTGATTCGAGCCAGTCCTTCGCGCTCGATCCGTCTGTGATCAGTCAACTGGCCTGCCCAGCCTGCCTCGGCGCTCTTCACCTCGAAGATCTCCGGCTGCTCTGTGCGGCGTGTAGCCGGGTCTACCCCATTTTGGATGGAATTCCGGTGCTGATCGCCAGTCGGGAAAAGATCTCGCAACTCTGACGGAACTTGTCGAAAGCGCGGAAAAATCCTTGCTTGTCCGGATGGTCTCGATTTATCGCCGGTGATAGAACGGAAACACGATCAGCAGCGCAAGACCGATTGCCGTTGCCATTGCCAGTGCCAGCAACCCATAGATCAGCACCAGATTCGGCCCTTTGCCTGGGCTGTCGTCTTCTTCTTCGCCAGCAGGGAGCGCCCTGCGCTTCAGCTCACTCATACTTCAGCGACTCCACGGGATCCAACTGGGCGGCGCGTGTTGCCGGAACAGTGCCGAAGACGACCCCCACTCCAATGGCAGCGCTCAGCGCAATGACCACCGACCAGGGCGAGACCGGCAACCGATAGTCGGTGAAGAAGCGAACCGACAGCGGCAAGGCGAGTCCAACCATGGTGCCGGCCACGCCGCCGACCAGCGAGATGATGATGGCCTCGGCCAGAAACTGATACTTGATCTCGCGATACGTCGCGCCCATCGCCTTGCGAATGCCGATCTCCCGGATGCGGGAGCGAACGTTGGCCAGCATGATGTTCATGATGCCCACGCCGCCCACCGCCATGGTCACCGAGGCCACCGCCAGCAGCACAAGGGTCAGAGCGTTGGCGATCTTGGCTGCCATCGTCAGCAGCTCTTTCAAATTCGTTGCTTTGTAGACAGAGTTCGCCCGGTGGCGTGCGCTGACGATGCGCTCGATCTCGCGGCTGGCGTCGGGCACTTCATCCATCGTGCGCATCGAAAAATAGATCTGCTTCACTTTTTCGGTTCCGGTAAAGTAGCGGGCCACCGAATAGGGGATCAGGATCGTCTGGTCGGCGATCTCCGATTCGCCAAAATCGTCCACGCTCTCTTTGAAGACGCCGATGATCGTAAACGGAATCCCGCTGATCTCGAAACTCTGGCCAACGGCCGCGTCCGAACTGCCGAAACGGTCATGGGCAAAGATCTCCGACACCACCGCGCATTTGATGTGGGCCGTGTCGTCGGTTTCATCCAGAAAGCGGCCCACGGGAATGAGCAGGTTGCGGATGTGGAGGTACTGCGGGCTCACGCCCAGCACCAGCGTGTCCTTGACCACGCCGGAGCCAAAGCTGATGCGGGAGTGCATCTCCATCACCGGCGAGGAGTACATCACGCCCGGCAACTGCGCCAGCACGGCCTTCTCGTCGTCGCGGGTCAGGGAGTCGTCGAAGAGTGTTCCCTCCGCGCTGTTGGCGCCGCCGCCGTAGTATTCCAGCTCCACCGAGTTGGTGCCGATCTTTTGAATCTCGGTGAGAATGAATTGCTTGCCGGTCAGCCCGATGGTCACCACCAGGATCACCGAGGCGGTGCCGATCACCATGCCCAGCGCCGTCATCGCAAAGCGGACCTTGCTCGATCGGAAGCTATCCACCGCCAGCTTAAGAATCTCGCTCAACACCATGGTCCTGCGGGCGCTCAGCAAGGTCTCTTGAAAGTTGCGAGGACGGGTTTGCTCGGTAGAATTCATCGCTCCTTTAACAGCTTACAGCCAGCAGCCAACACGCGAACAGCCGTCCTCGCCAGATGGACAGGCTATTCCGATTCAACCTCTGCAATGGAAGCCGGAGCGCCTTGCTTTTGCACCGGCTCATGGAAGCGTTCGGTAGACGAGGGAGATTAAGGCGTAAAGCTTTCCTCGCCTCCGCCGATTCAATCCTCAGGCTCCACAGGCGCTTACGCTTCGAGCCGCGTTGCGGTGACGCCGGAAGACGTGAAGATCCGGCCGTTCGCAAAGTTGAACGACAAGGAGAATCTCGATGACGGAAGCATCCGCAATCAACTTCATCAAGAGAACGAATCGCCGCGTATGGCGCCCTTTGGCTGTGTACTCCGCGCTGGTCTGCTCCTTTGCGGCACTGCTGCTGCCGATCGCTGCCAGAGCCACTGAAAACGGCGCATGTGTCTATCCGGTGGGCGTTGAAACCGTCATGCCCGGCATGACCCCGCCCCCCCATGCAACCATGCTCTTCGAATTTACTGCCTTCTACACCGCCAACCAGATCGACAACTCCGCCGGTCAGAGCGCCGCTCCCGAGTTCAAGGTTAGAGTCCTCGCCAATGCATTCCGGCTGATGCATAACTGGAACGTTCCCATTCTGGGCGGCAAGTTGAACAGCAACATCGCCGTTCCTGAGATCTATCAGCAATTGCACATCGCGCCCGGAGATTTCAGCAAGTCCGGCCTCAGCAACGTCGATATCGGGGTCTTTCAGGTGGGTTATGCCGCGGGTTCGCTGCACTGGTTCTACGAGGGCGATCTCTTCCTTCCCGGCGCACCGCACGTGAAGACCGACATTCTCAACATAGGACAGAACAACTATGCCGCCGGACCAGTCGCGGGCCTTACGTGGCTGCCGCGCCACGGCGAAGGGGAGGTCAGTTCCAAGTTTCTCTACCTCGTCAACTTCCATGACACGGCCACGCATTATCGCGGCGGCAACGAATTCATGTGGGAGTACGACAGCATGAAGGAAGTCACCCCCAGGATGGCAGTCGGCATCAACGGATACCTTTACCAGCAGACCACAAACGATCTCCTGAATGGGCTTCCGGTCACTGCGTTGAACGGCGCTCCGGTCAGTGTCGGCTATCGTGGCCGCGACCTGACCGTCGGTCCGGAGGTGCGCATCCACTTCGGCAAACACTCCGCACTAGCGGTGAAGTACCTGCGGGACACGCTGGTCGAGAACAAGCCGCGCGGCAACGCCTTTTGGTTCCAGTTGGGCGTTCCCCTGAGTCTGGGAGCAGCGCCGGGAAGGTAGGCCTTTTTGAATCTCCCACGGCGGCCTTGCCATACCGGCGAGGCCGCTTTGCCTGATCGGAGAATGCAGCATGAAGAAGTTAAGCTTAGTCAGAATGGAGTGACCGGTCCAATGCGCTGACCGTGGGTTAGGCTGTGATTCAGGACAGAAGCACAGTTCAGAGCCACAAGCGGAGAGGAACCGGTCATGAAGGAAAAGGTACGAT
>JBEKOA010000134.1:0-12652 GCA_049522255.1 Occallatibacter sp. | reverse complement strand
GTGCGAAACAGCAATTCATCCAGCATGCCTCCAGTCTAACAATTCCGGCTACCACGGACCTTGGGCCGGATCCTGGCGGGGGATGTTCTCGCTGACTCTGGGGCAGGTTGTATCGAATCGCGACACTCAAGGGGCAAACGCCCTCTCGATCTTTCCGTATTTGGTTCACGTTCGGCCGCGAGCTTAGAAGGCGGGTTCAGAGTCGACTGACTGTCCAGATTTCGGACGTTATTCAGCAGGCGACTGAAGTTCTTCCTCTAGGAGCCGATAGCATCCACAAAGGAGCGATTCTCAAAGGGGAAGAGGCGCAGATGGAAATCAGCCCGATTTCCGGTGTTGGCTTCGGACCGACGTTCAGGTCCAAGGAGAACCAACTTGGCTTGACGGACGTCTTCGAGATCGAGGGCTCGTCCAGAACCGGCGACGAGACTTACTCTCCTGGCGGCAATCGGGCCGCAAGCGGCTATGAAGAGGACGAGGATAAGGCCGAAGAAGTCGAAGAATCGGATTCTGAGGCCGAGGTGAAGGCGAAGGCCCTAAAGAGCTCGGACGGCGAGACACGAGAGATCAGTTTCTTTGCCTAGAGACCAAAATCGCAGAAATCGAATGCCACTTTCCCAAATCGAGCTTTGATCTTGCGTTTTGAATCGGGTCATCCGAGGGTTAGTTTTTCTAGTTTTTAACACGTGAGGCTTGCGTTATTTAGATGGAGCGATTATAGTTGACTAACTGGTTAGTTAACATATTGAACACAATCAATTCAACCCGTCTGCAAACTGAGCGCGCCGACCTGACACGGGCTCGTATCCTCGAAGCCGCGATCCGCCAATTCAGCCAAAACGGCCTTGCCGGCGCCCGCACCGAACAGATCGCCGAGGAAGCGGGGGTCAATAAGGCGCTTCTTTACTATTACTTCAAAAGCAAAGATGATCTTTACGCCGCGGCGCTGGAGTCGGTCTTTGAGGAAGTGCGAAGCACCAGTGTGGCCGTGCTGGAGGCTAATGCCTCGCATGGAGAGCGCTTTCTCCAGATCGTTCTGGGCAACTTCGATCGCTCGTTCTCCCACCCATCCTGGCGAACTCTCATGCAGCACGAGATGGTACGCCTGCACCGCGGCGAGCAAAACAGTCTGGAGCCAATGGCGGAGAGATTCTTCCGGCCGCTATGGGTCATGGTGGACAAGCTGATTGAAGAGGGAATTGCATCGGGCGAACTGGTCAAGGCCGATCCCGCACAGATACGGTACGCCGCGCTTGGCGCGAATGTCTTTTACTTTCTATCGGCTCCGCTTACACGGATGGTACTCGGCATTGACCCGTTGGAGCGCGGAGAACTAGCCCGGCGGCGCACGGCAGCTATCGAATTCCTGGGTCAGGCGATCTTCGTCGACCGCAAGCACGGCGCATCCCTGGCCGCTCGCGTCCTGGCGGCCATGCCCATGCCGCAATCGATTGATTCGGCAGCCGATCCGTCTCGCAAGATCGAATCCATAAGCCAAAATATCGACGCTGCTCAAACGTCTGCAACTGAAGTGAGGCAAAAGTGAACGCACGCAATCGAGTTTTTCTTATCCTGGGTCTGCTCACGATCGGATCGTTGGTCTGGTACTTCGTCACCGTGCGGCCAACCACCGATTTGCAATTGATCGGCACCGTCGACGCCAACGAGGTCGTGGTGAGCGCCAAGATTCCTGGCCGCATCCAGACGCTAACGGTCGACGAAGGCCAGGATGTAAAGGCCGGCCAACTGATCGCCATCATCGAGAGCGACGACCTCGACGCCGCTCGCAAGGCCGCCCAGGCCACCGCCTCCAGCGAGAGCTTCAAGCTCGGCGAGACGGTTGAGACCGAGCGCCAGACCCGCGGCGAGACCGGCAGCGCTACCGTCAATGCCGAGGCGATGGTAAAGTCCGCTCAGGCCGCGCTCGCCCAGGCCCAGGCAAACTACGATCACCAGCAGGCCGATACCAGCCGCACCGTTGCGCTGGCCCAGCAGGGCATCATGAGCGAACAAGCTAAAGACGATGCGGCCACCAGCCTGCAGGCGGCCAAGGCCGCTGTCGAAACGGCTCGCGAAAACGTTGCTGCCGCTGAGGCTTCCCTCCGCCAGGCTCGCGCCCACGAACTGCTGACCGTGGTCGCAGCGCGCACCGTGGACTCTACCCGTGGCGAAGTTGAAAACGCACGCGCCCTCGCCGAGCAGGCCAAGATTCAATTGGGCTACGCTCAGGTCTTCGCTCCCGTCAGCGGCAAAGTCAACGTCCGTGCCGCGCGACAGGGTGAAGTGGTCACAGCAGGGGCGGCCATCGTGACGATCATGGACTTGACCCAGACCTGGATCTACGCGCCGCTGCCCGAGACTGAGGCTGACGCCGTTCAGCTTGGCGACTCGCTGCGCGTTGTCATGCCTTCGGGAGCGACCATGCAGGGAAAGGTCATCAATAAGGCCGCCGAGGCCGACTTCGCCACACAGCGCGACGTGAGCGCCCGCAAGCGCGACATCAAGACCATTCAGCTCAAACTGCTCATCGACAATCCCGGCGACAGGTTTGTTCCCGGCATGACCGCCGAAGTGTATATCCCCAAAAGCAAATTGGTGAAGCAATGACTCCTCGGCAACTCGATCTGTTGCGACGTAAGACGGCCCACGGCCGTATCCCCAAAAGCAAATTGGTGAAGCAATGATGGCAAAGGCGAATACCACCTTCGAAGCGCAAAGCGGCCCGCGGCCGGCCATTGCAGTGGAGCACGTTGTCAAGCGTTACGGCGATTTTGAAGCCGTCAAGGATGTTAGCTTCTCTGTGGCAGCGGGGGAGATCTTCGGCCTTCTTGGCCCCAACGGCGCAGGCAAAAGCACACTCATCCGCATGATGACCACGCTCATCCCGCTCACCGCTGGCAGAGCGGTTGTCGCGGGTCACGATGTGGCAAAAGAACCCGACGCAGTCCGCCGTATGATCGGCGTGATTCCGCAGGCTCTGACCTCCGACCCCGACCTAACCGTCGAAGAGAACCTCAGCATCTACGCCAAGCTCTATAGTGTGCCCAGGGCGCAGCGTACGAAGAACATCCAGGAGGTGCTTGAAGCCGTTGACCTCGTCAAGTGGCGCGGCGCGCAAGTCAAGACACTCTCCGGAGGAATGCGCCGCAGGGTCGAGATTGCCCGCGGCCTGGTCCACAATCCCAGCATCTTCTTCCTCGATGAGCCCACCACGGGACTCGATCCCGTCTCGCGCATCGCAGTCTATGAGATGCTGGACAACCTGCGCCGCACCCGCCACCTCACCATGCTTCTCACCACTCATTACATGGAAGAGGCCGACAAGCTCTGCGACAGAATTGCGATCGTCGATCACGGCACTCTGGTTGCTTTGGGCACGCCCATTGAACTCAAGCACAGCGTTCCCGGCGCCAACGTAATCGAAGTTCACTTTGACCGCGAGACTCCGGAGTGGCGGGCGAGACTTGAGGCTCTCGACGGGGTGACCAGCGTGCAGGCCGAAAGCGCCGGATTCTATCGCGTGCTTACATCCGCAGGCTCTAAAACTACAACGCAGTTAGTCGAGTTAGCCGCATCTTTGGGCGAGACATTGACTTCTCTCAGCGTCCAAAACACCACTCTCGACGATGTTTTTGTCCACTACACAGGCCGCCAACTGCGCGATGAGCTGGTCAAGCCGCCCGCCTTCACCATGCCGCCCCGTCCAGGAGCACAGCCATGAATCGAATGTTCGCTATCGTCGAGCGCGAGATGCGCAAGTTCTTCCGCTCGCCCACTCTCATGATCATGTCCCTGATGATGCCGATCCTGCAATTGCTCATCATGGGCAATGCGTTCGGCGGCAAGATCGTTGGCGAGCACGTGGCTGTCGTCGATTACGACCACGGCCCGCAGGCCATCAAGATTCGCGAGGCCTTCGACGCGATTGCCGTCAATGTCAAGACCTTCACTACCGTCGAATACACCGACGAGGTGCAGGCCCGCGAAGACGTGCGCACTGGAAAAATAGACGGCGCTGTCATTATCCCGGCCCAGTATTCGCGCCGCGTCTATTCGAATAACGCGCCTGAGATTGGACTGGTCGTCGATAACACAGATCCATTCAGCTCCAGCTCGATCGAGGCCGAAATGCAGCTGGTAGTGAGTGCGCTCACCGCCCCCGTCATCCAGCCCCGACTCGCCAGCCAGGTGGCGATGGAGATTGTCGAGCTTTATCCCTACGTCAATTACATGAAGTTTCTGCTTCCCGCCTGCGTCGCACTCGCCATGTATATCTCAGTGATGATCGGCGGCGGCATGTTATACATCGACGACAAGGCGCGCGGCGTCCACGAAGGCTATCTTGTCACTCCGATCACCAAACTCGAACTGGTCATGGGACTGAACATGGCCGGCGCCATCAAGGCTGTCCTCTCCGGCATCTGCCTCACGGTGATCGGGTCCCTCATGGCTGGGCTCGGTGTCATCTTCCATCCGATGATCATGCTCGAGCTACTTTCCCTCATCTTCGTCACAGCCATCGCCTTCAACGGAATGATGTTTCTGCTCATGGTTCGCGTCGATGATCCGCTCGTGCCGCGCGCCATGTTCGGAGTTCTCAACCTGCTTCTCTTTTATCCATCCGGAGCCATGTATCCGGTCGCGGCATTTCCTGGCTGGCTCCGCGCCATCGCCATCATCGATCCTTTTACCTACTGCATTCATGGCTTCAAATCCATCCTGCTTAAAGACGGCGGCTTTGTAGCGATCCGGTATGATCTTGCATTTCTGTTTATCTTCGGCATGGGCACGCTGCTCATCGCCACGCCGCTCTTCAAACGGACACTCTAATGAAATGACCCATTCACCCCCTCAGCCGGGGTGCCCCATCCTCGCCGCGTTCTTGTTTTGCGGCTAAGGTGGGAAACCGACAAAAGAATTCTTCATGTCGAAGGCCGTTGGCCCCACCGTAGGTGGCTGTAGACTGATCGTGTGATGCATCGATTCTTTGCTTCCTTTTTCGTCGCTTTGATTGTGCTGACCGGCTGCCACTCCGGACCCAATAGTTCTTCACAGCAAAGCTCCGTCCCCCATTTCAAGGTCTACAAACTGCGCGGCAGGGTCATGTCTACCGATGCCGCCAAAGGCGAAGTCACGCTGAATCATGAGGCGATTCCCGGCTTCATGGAGGCCATGACGATGCCCTACAAGCTGAAGGATGCGAGCATCCTCGGCGAATTACATCCGGGCGACGTGATTACCGCCGACGTGCTGGTCTCGCAGGACCCCGATGCGGACGTAGTGCTGGATCACATTGTCGTGGTGGCGCAGGCAAAGCCAGATTACAAGCCAGCCGTCTTTTACCATGTGCCGACCCCAGGCGATGCCGTGCCGGCCTTCACCCTGCGCAACCAGGATGGCCGCACGATTCATCTCGATGGTTTTCGGGGTAAGGCGCTGCTTGTCACCTTTATCTACACACGCTGTCCGTCGCCTGAGTTCTGTCCGCGGATGACGCGCAACTTCGCGCAACTTGAAAAGCAGTTAGCAGCCAACCCTGTGCTCTACGCGAAGACGCATCTGATCTGCATCAGCTTTGACCCGGAGCACGACACGCCGGAGCGTCTAAGGGCCTATGGCGCGACTTATCTCGGTAGCGATGCGAAGAGCGCCTTTGCGCATTGGGAGTTTGCCGTGCCGAAGAAATCGGAGCTGGTGAAAATGGCCAGATTCTTCAACCTGGGAATGACCGACAACGCGGATTCAACGATCACTCACTCGCTTTCAACAACGCTGATCGGCCCGGATGGCAAGGTGGAACACTTCTATCCTGGTAATGAATGGACTGTAGATCAGGTGCTTGAATATATGAAGCAATTTGCCCTCCCAGCTTCCGGTTGACGCAGGCAAGAATCACAACGAGGTCAAAAGACCGAGCATAGCTTTACAAACGCATCCAATTCAATTAGCTGCTGACCCTCAGGCGCAGGATCGAGCGTGGCATGTTCCAGCACCCAGGTGTCTTTGTGGAAGAGAAAGACAGCGTGCAATCCTGCGGCGAGAGCCGGGTTGATGTCGCTCTTGGGACTGTTGCCGATCATCCAACTGGTCTGCGGGGATAACTCGTAACGGCGGATCACATCGCGATAACTGACCGCATCCTTTTCGGCAACGATTTCAACCGCGGAGAAGTAACTCGCAAGTCCGGAGCGGGTCAGCTTATCAACCTGCTCGGCGTGATTGCCCTTGGTCATGAGGATGAGCCGATGGCGCGTGGATAACTCGGCAAGCGTCTCGGCCACGCCGGGCAGCAGTTCGATCTCCTGCTCGGCGATGGTGCGGGCGAAGCCTTCTATGCGTTCGCGCTTTTCGTCTGTCATGGGCTCCGAGCTGAGCCGCCCAAAGCAGGTCACCAGCGAGCGGGTAAAGCTCGGCAGGCCGTAGCCGTGAGTCAGGATGGTTTCGCGCTCGACTTGATTCAACGCCTGGCGCACCTCTGCCGGCGAGTATTCGCGATGGTCCAGGTAACTGATAAAGGCCGCGATGGCACGCTCGAAGTAGACGTTATTTTCCCACAGCGTATCGTCGGCGTCGATCAGAAGCGTCTGCCCGGAAGGGAATTGGGGCATGGGTTCTCCAGTTAACGGGTCGAGTCCTTCTTCAGAAGCAGTGAATCGAGCAGCAAGAGGCAGGCTCCGATGACGATTGACGAGTCGGCTATGTTGAAATCGGGAAAGTGATAGCCGAAGATATTCACCCAAATAAAATCCACCACCGAGCCGTAGAGGATACGGTCATGGAGGTTGCCGAGCGCGCCCCCAAGGACGAGAGCCAGGGCAACGGTGACCAGCGTGAATCGGTTGCCCAGACGGACCAGGACGACGAGGACGGCCAGCACCAGGGCACAGCCGAAAGAGGCCAGGAGCCAACGCACGAGATGGGGCTTGGTGGAATCGGCAAGGAGTGAGAAGGCCGCGCCGTCGTTCGTCCAGTGAGAGATGCGCAGTACATGCGGGATGACAGGAATTGCGTCGCCGTATTTGATGTGCAGCGTGACCCAGGTCTTGGTCAGCCGGTCAATAAAGATGATCACTGCGGAGATGAGCAGCAGCCAAGGCAGGCGTCGGGGTGCGGCGAGTTTCATTTCGTTCCTTCGTGAGCGGGAGGGTTGGGGTTCGCGGTATCCCACCCTAGCCGCAGAAACAAAGACGCGGCGAGGGTGGGGCACCCAGTTTTAGGCGGCTTCCGGCGGTTCGATTTTCATTTCTTTCAGCGCATGTTGGCAGCGGGTACAGACGTTTTCCCAGATGCCGTAGTTCGATACCTCTGGCATGAAGTTCCAGCAGCGGGCGCATTTGTGGCCAGTGGCGGGTGAGACTCCGATTTCATACTCGCTAAACCGCTTCAAGCTCATCT
Source organism: Occallatibacter sp. (assembly GCA_049522255.1). Lineage (GTDB taxonomy): Bacteria > Acidobacteriota > Terriglobia > Terriglobales > Acidobacteriaceae > Telmatobacter. The sequence goes on along the minus strand of JBEKOA010000134.1, from coordinate 5,257 downwards.
TCCTGCCATACGAAGTAGATATTCCATCAGTTGGCTCCCGCGCCTCAATGACTGTAACTGTGGAGACATTGAAGACTTCTTTGAGTCCAGCCAGATGGCGCTGCATGAGCGAATATTGAGGGCCCGAAGCAATGATTGTTATATCTGCTTCGAGCGCTTTGCCAATGATCTTAGCCTGACGGGATTCTTCAAGCATCACTAGAGCTTGATCGCGTACGTCGAGGATTCTCTTCCACTCACTCAAAATCGATTCGGGATCTTCGGAGAATACTTCAGCCGGGGCGGGGAACTGCGCGAGATGAACACTGGCTTCGCGGCCCTCGACTTTGGGCAGATATTCCCAGACCTCGTCGGCGGTGAAGCTAAGAATCGGCGCCACAAGCCGGACCAGCGCCTCGGTGATCTGCCACAGCACGGTCTGCGCCGAGCGGCGTTCGTGGCTGGTGGGCGCGAATGTGTACATCCTGTCCTTGAGCACGTCGAGATAGAAGTTGCTCAAGTCAATGACTGCGAAGTCATTCATGGCGTGGTAGACGCGATGAAACTCGAAGGCCGCATACCAGTCGCGCACCTTTTCGGTCAATTCGCGCGTGCGGGCCAGCATGTAGCGGTCAAGCGGCAACAGGTCGGCCTCGGCGACACGGTCGAGGGCTGGATCAAATCCATGCAGATTGCCCAGCAGGAAGCGGAAGGTGTTGCGCAGCTTGCGGTAGATCTCTGCGCAGCGCTGCATCAGATTTTCGCTGGCCGCCATGTCTTCGCGGAAGTCGATCGAGGCGACCCAGAGCCGGACGATCTCGCCGCCCAAACGATTGGCAACATCGACCGGATCGACGCCGTTGCCGAGAGATTTCGACATCGCACGGCCCTGTTCGTCCAGCGTCCAGCCGGCCGTGGCAACGCGGGAGTAAGGCGCGCGCCCACGCAGAGCAACCGAAGTCAGCAGCGAGGAGTGGAACCATCCGCGGTACTGGTCGGCTCCTTCCAGGTAAACCGCTTCAACGCCTGCACCGTTTTGGAAGGCTGCATAGGCGGCTTTGAGATCTGGATCGGCTTCGGCAACAGCAAACCAACTAACGCCGGCATCAAGCCAGACATCGAGGATGTCGGTCTCCTTGCGGAATCGGGAGCCTCCGCAGTGAGCGCAGACCGAACCGGAGGGCAGCAGCGCATCCGCTGCAGGTGTGCGCCAGGCCTCGATGCCCTCGCGTTCGATCAGCGCGACCACAGCTCGATTCAACTCTGTGGAAATGATTGGCTGGTTGCATTGCTCGCAGAGGAAGACGGCGATGGGTACATCCCAGATCTTTTGCCGGCTGATACACCAGTCGGGCCTGGTGGCGATCATGTTGGTGATGCGCACCTTACCCCAGGCCGGGTCCCAGACCACCTTGTCGATCTCTTCGATGGCCAATTGGCGGAAGGTTGTCTCGCTGCCGTCGGCCCGCTTCACCGGCGTTTCCATGCCGATGAACCACTGCTCGGTGGCGCGGTAGATGACCGGCTTGTGGCAGCGCCAGCAGTGCGGGTAGGAGTGTTCAAGGTCGTTTACGGCGAGCAGCGCGCCGCGTTCCTCAAGCATGGCAAGGATGACCGGATTCGCGGCCCAGACCTTCAAGCCATCGAAGGCGGGCGGAGCGGCAAGTGTCCAGGCGCTGGGGTCTGCGTGGAGGTGGCCGGTGGCGTCGACGCGGCAAGTGGGTTCCAGGCCGTAGCGCTGGCCGGTATAGAAGTCGTCTGCGCCGTGCGCCGGAGCGGTGTGGACTGCGCCAGTGCCGGTGTCGGCGGTGACATAGGTGGCGTTGACGCCAAGAATCGAGCGATCAAGAAAGGGATGCTGGAAAGTGACACGATCAAGCTGGCTGCCCTTGAAGCGGGCCAGTTCGATTGTGTCACCAAGTTTGCATGCCGCGATGACTGAGGCGGCCAGCTCGGCGGCGACTATGTAGACCTGCTCGCCGGATTCGAAAGCCACATACTCAAAGTCGGGATGGAAGGCCACGGCCATCGACGCGGGCAGGGTCCACGGAGTGGTTGTCCAAATGATCGTCGAGACCTGCTTGCCGGCAAGCGCCGGGTGGATCGCCGCGGGGTCCGAGGTGAGCCGGTATCGCACGTAGATTGAAGGGCTGGTGTGGTTCTCGTACTCGACCTCGGCCTCGGCCAGCGTCGTGCGGTCGTTGATGCACCAGTAGACCGGCTTGAGTCCCCGGTAGACGAAGCCTTCTTCGAGGAAGCCGTAGAACGCCTCCAGTGTGCGGGCCTCGTAGTCGCGGCTCATGGTGCGGTAGGGCTTTTGCCAGCGGCCAAAGATGCCGATGCGCTCAAACTGCGAGGTTTGCAGGTCAACGTATTTCTGCGCATAGGCGCGGCAGGCTCCGAGGATCTCCGCTGCGGACAGATCCACTCTCTTGCGGCCAAGCTGCTCCTCGACCTTGATCTCGATGGGCAACCCGTGGCAGTCGAATCCGGGAACGTAGGGAGCGTCGAAGCCTGCCATGGTCTTCGACTTGACGACAAAATCCTTCAGTCCTTTGTTGAGCGCATGGCCCAGATGGATGGGGCCGTTGGCGTAGGGCGGTCCGTCATGCAAAATGTAAGCCGGCCGGCCGGCTGCGGCCTTGCGAAGTTGATCGTAGAGATCCATCGCGGCCCAGTGGGCCAACCTGAGCGGTTCATTCTGAGGCAGATTTGCCTTCATCGGGAAGGCGGTTTGAGGCAAAGTGAGAGTCGCCTTCAATTCCGGTGCTGAGGACATCGTTGCTCCCTGGGTTCTTCCGATCTGATTCATTCTCTAGTGTAAATGGCGGAAAAGAAGAGATGAGCCATGCGGCTGGCGAGGTAGGCTCAGGCGGAGAAATCTTTGATTTTTTTGCCTTCTTTGATCACGTTAGGGATAACAACTGTGAAAAGCCTTCGTCTATTGCTTATGGGAAGCCTCACCACGCCAAAATATGAGAGGATGGATTGCGAGGCCAACCAAGGCAAGACACAAACGGGTGTAGTAGAGCATAATGAAGAGACGGCCGTGGAGACAGGAGAACCTCACTCCTTCCGACGGCAAACTGAGCGCCCAGAGGCCACTGAACCAGCCGACGATATGGCAAACAATTTGCTTACTCAGTCCGACTCGGAGTCCCAAGCCGCCGCGGCCACCGCGGGGGGCGTTGAGCTTGACCTGACCTTCGGGATTCCCATCAAGGAGAGGCCCATCTGGGTCGATCTCTATGAGAGCATCCGCGACGTCTTCTTCCCCCCACATTATCCGCCGCTTGAATTGACTTCAACGCCGATTCCTGTTCCGGATCGGATGGCGGTGAAACGCAATCCCTGGGCGTGGGGAATCGCAACCTCGATTAACGTGGCCATTTTGCTGGTCCTGCTTTTCTTCCTGGGAAAGAAGATTATCGAGACCGTGAAGCCGACCTCGATGTCCACCATCGATTTGACTGACTTCAAGGGCCTGCAGGCAGCCAACAAGGCGGGCGGCGGCGGTGGCGGCGGCGACCACAGCATCATCGATCCCACCAAAGGCAAGCTGCCCAAGCTTGAAAAGAATCCGGTGGTTCCGCCCCAGGTGCAGACGGTAGACAAGCCCATCATTCCTATGGAAGCGGCCATCAACGTCCAAAAGGAACTTACATTGCCGGACAATCCAATGCTGCCGAATATTGGCATGAAGAACTCCGTCAACGTTCAGCTCGCGTCGAACGGCCAGGGCTCAGGTAGCGGTATGGGAACCGGATCCGGCGGTGGCCTTGGGTCAGGAAATGGCAATGGCTATGGACCGGGAGAGGGTGGTAACGCCGGGGGCGGACTCTATCGCGTGGGCGGCGGCGTCTCGGTGCCGGTTGTCCTCAACGACGTCCAGGCCGAGTTCTCAGACGAGGCGCGACGGGCCAAGTATCAAGGCGTCTGCATCGTATCAATCATCGTCGACACGCAGGGCAATCCGCAGAATCCCCGTGTAGTGCGCCCGCTGGGCATGGGGTTGGACGAGAAGGCTTTGGAAGCAGTTCGCAAATACAAATTCAAACCGGCCATGAAGGACGGCAAGACCCCGGTTCCGGTAATGGTCAATATCGAGATCAACTTCCGGCTCTACTAAGGCTCGAAGGTATCTGAGCGAAAGAGGGCCAAGCGCCAACGCGCTTCGCCCTCTTTCGCTGCATTGCGGCTGGGGTGCGAAGAGTAGCCTGGGGCGGTGTGAGTTGTTCTGCCGACACTTTGCGCCGGCCATCGCACGGATCGTGACTACTCAAGGGCAAGAGCCGCTGGGGGAGGGATTACGGTTGTTGCGATTGCCAACGATCTTCGCCGCTGTGGATAAGGGCCCTGGGCAATCGATGAGATCCAAAACAGACTGCTACAGAGTGAGGAATGAATGGTGCGCCCGGAGAGAGTCGAACTCCCGACCTACTGGTTCGTAGCCAGTCGCTCTATCCAACTGAGCTACGGGCGCACAAATGCGGCTTCTAGCGAAACCACTCATAGAATATCAGGGTTTTTCTTGCGGCGCAATTGAAGAATCTCATGCTGCGGAGGCCTGCTCCGGGGTGGCAGCAGGCGCAGAGAGAGGAACCTCCGCAGTAATCTGGACGCCCGCCTGACGCAATAGCTTGGCGACGGCGGCGGCATTGAGCCGCGTAGCGTCATACTCCACGCGCAGGGTGCAGGCTATGCGGTCCAGGGTGAGCCGGCGTATGCCGTAGACCTCGCGGGTATTGGCAAGCGCAAGCGAAACCGCCTCCGTGGGCGGCGCGGCAAGACGAAAGAGAACCTCCACCGTGGTCATGGAGAGATGATAACAAGATTACAAGCCCTGCAGATAGGTGCGAATCTCCGGATTGGACCAATCCGGGTCGCCGACGATCTTGCGTAGGATCGTGCCCCGCCGGTCGATAATGTAGGTCTCTGGCCAGCCGTCGGTATGGAAGAGCTTGGCTGCCTTCTGCGCCGGGTCGCGGACGGTAATCAGGTCCACGTGGCGGCGCGCGAGAAAGCGGCTATAAGCCTCCGGGTCTTCGTCGACGCTGACCGCAACGATCACCAGATCGGGACGATCGTGGTGAAGTTCGATCAGCCCCGGCATCTCCTCGACACAGGGTGGGCACCAGGTTGCCCAAAAGTTGAGCAGCACCACGCGGCCCCGATAGCTGGCCAGGTGAACGGTCGACGCGCCGTCGCTGACGGTGAAATCCGGCGCCAGCTTTCCGGTTTGCGCTGGATGCGCCCCGCGGTCGCAGCCGCAGGCGAT
>JBEKOA010000133.1:0-12705 GCA_049522255.1 Occallatibacter sp. | reverse complement strand
GGTTGCTTTCTAGGCGCGGATGAACCGTTCCCGGCAACCCTGGATTGGGTTCCGAGCAACGCCCAACGCGAAAGGGCGCTGGCGCTGCTGGCGCAATACGAGCTCGCGCCGGGGTCCTTTGTGATTCTCTGTCCGTTTTCCGGCCCCGACGACCGCGAGAACCGCCGGGTCTGGCCTGGCTTCAAGGAGCTCGCGACGGCGTTGCAGGCGGCGGGAGTTCAGATTATCGTTTGTCCCGGTCCCGGCGAAGAGGAGGCCGCGGCAGCATTGGCTGCAAACGTCATCTGCCTGCCGAGAGTCGACCTTGGTATCTATGGCGTCTTGTTTGAACTTGCGCGATGTGTGGTGTCTAACAACACCGGGCCTGGCCATCTGGCTGCCGCCTCCGGAGCCCGCCTCATCAGCATTTACGGGGAGCACATGTTCGCAGCCTGGAAGCCGATCGGCCCCAATGTGCAACTCTTCCACGAAGAGTCGAAGTGGCCCGCAGTGGACGTGATTCTTGCGGCCGTGCTCGCGGCAGAGTAGCTACCGCTTCACGCGCTTGTAGAATGGCGCGGGAACCTGCTTGGCGCGTACGCGATTGGCGCGCACCTGCACCAGCACATCAGCGCCGCTGGCAGCCACTGCCGCAGGCACGAACGCAAAGGCGATGTTCGTTTTGAGGAGCGGCGCGGGCGAGCCGGAAGTCACCGCGCCGATCTCGTTCCCGGCAAGATCGAGCACCGAATAGCTGTCCCGCGCAATTCCACGCTCGACCATCTCCAAAGCCACAAGCCTGCGCTTCGCGCCGCCGGCAGCCTGCACCGCCAGCAAAGCCTCGCGTCCGACAAAGTCACCCTTGTCCAGCTTGAGCCAGCGCTCATGGCCAGCCTCGAAGACGTTGATTGACTCTGAAATCTCGTGGCCGTAGAGGGGCAGTCCCGCCTCCAGGCGCAGAGTGTTGCGCGCGCCCAGGCCGCAAGGGCGAATCCGAAACTCCGCGCCCGCCTCAAGCAACGCGTTCCACACCTTTTCACTGGTTGCGATATCCGAGGGGAAATAAAGCTCGAAGCCATCTTCGCCCGTGTAGCCGCTGCGCGCGATCAGCACATGGGGCACGCCGGCCACCTCGCCCCAGGTGAACCAATAGCTCCTGATCGCTGCCAGATCGACCTTGGTCAGCTTTTGCAATGTCTCAAGAGCTCGCGGCCCCTGCACGGCCAACTGCGAGTAGTAGCCGGAGTAGTCGCTGATGTGAATGCCGGGCCAGGCGCCCACCTGTTTGCGAATCCAGGCGTAGTCCTTCTCCGTGGTACCGGCGTTGACCACCAGAAGATAGTCGTTTGGGCTGAGCCGGTGGACAAGAATGTCGTCCACAAACGTTCCTTCGGGAGTCAGCAGAGCGGAGTATTGGGCCTGCCCGTCTTTGAGTCGAGCGGCCTCGTTCATGGTGATGTGTTCAACGGCAGCCAGCGCGCCCGGCCCGCGAAACTGGATCTCGCCCATGTGGCTGACGTCGAAGAGGCCCACGCCAGTTCGCACGGCAATGTGCTCGGCAATCAGGCCCGCATACTCGACCGGCATCTCCCAGCCGCCAAAGTCCACCATTTTGGCCTTGAGCGCGCGGTGGGCCGCGTTGAGTGGGGTCTTCTTCAAGGGCGAGGGGGGAGGCGGATCGGGATTTGACTGGCCGGGGAGTTGCATCGGGTCTTCCTTTCTTCAGTTGCTGCCGTGCTCCTTCCACCATAGGGATTGATCCAGAGCAGGGTCAAACGCTTTGAATGGTCTTAGGATGGAGTAGACAAACGAATGACGGGAGGGAGAGGCCATGACTCATTTTCGCGGAATTATGCTGCTTGCGGCCGGTTGCCTTGCTTTCTATCAGGGCTGGAAGATCCATACCGGCGATCAGGCTCTCTGGGCCTACGGTTTGGGCGTGCTGGCCATCGCGGTGGGCGTTTGGAGGCTCACTCGCAATCCGGACCGGCCGCTGCGATAACGAAAGGATGCTCCAGTCCAAATTGACCATCGCGCTTTAAGGATTATTTTGAATCATGCCAAGCCTTTACAACCGCATTCAAGGCCGCAGCCTGGAACGGCTGGCCGCACTCAGCGACGGCATCTTTGCCGTGGCCATGACCCTGCTGGTGCTCGACCTGCATATTCCCACCGCTGCCCAGGTGCACTCCGAACGTGAGCTGATCGCGGCGCTTGCAGCCCTCGGACCTCAATGGGTCGCCTACGGAATGAGCTTTCTCACTTTGGGAATCTTCTGGGCCGGCCAGCAGACACAACTGAGCCACATCGGTCAGGGCACACGCGACCTGACATGGATTCACCTGGGCTTCCTGTTTTCCATGACATTCATGCCGCTCTCAACGCGCCTGCTGGCTGAGTTCATCAGCTACCGGGTTGCCCTGGGCATCTATTGGCTCAACATTTTTATTGCTGGCGCAATGCTCTATTGGAGCTGGACGCATGCCACCCACGCCAACCTCATCAAAGCCGACACACCGGATGAAGTGAAGGGAAGCATCTGTCGCCGCATCGTTATTGCGCAGTCGCTCTACGCGGCAGGAGCGTCGCTCTGTTTCATCAGCACCTGGGTCAGCATCGCCGCTATCGTCCTGGTTCAATTGAACTATGCCCTCGCGCCGCGGCTCTGGGTGCGAAAGGGCTGAAGCACTATTTTCGCCGCGCCCGCCAGAAGGAGCTCACGCTCAGGTAGAAAAAGACCGCAATCACCCCGGCTGTCACCAGGAAGAGCCGGTGATCGGGGCCGTGGCCCCAACTGGCCCTGACGCGCCAGAGCGTCGGGGCGAAGACCACCACCGGCAAGAAGAAGAAGACTCCCGTTACCTCCAGCCAAAGAATGCCGCCCACCCGTTGAAAGGGGCGCAGAAATCCGCCCACGCCGCGCACGACGCCCCGGCTGGTCAGCCCGGCAGCTCGTCCTGCCGCGCGGCCGTCTGCTCTCCTGGCGGCTCCGGCGCCGTCCAACATCTCAGCAGGCGCCGTCGCAGCGGTTCGTGCTTCGGCTGTCCGGCTACTCCCCGCCATGCGCTGGCTCGCGATTTTCCCGGCTACCCGCAGCCCGATTCCAAGCGCCCGCCCAATGCCCTGAGGTCTCATTTCGTTATGATGGTAGCAGCGGTGGTCCAGGAGCCGTAATTTTTAAGCTTGTTTGCTGTCTGCTTTTGCTACAGAATGCCGATAGAGGTATGGTAGAAAAATCCTAAGCCGCCACCCGCGCCGGGAGCTTCGCGCTGGCCGCAGCCACTGGAGGGCACTAGTGACATCCCGACTGCGCGAATTGATCCAGCAACTTGGCGAGGCCATCCATGAGTCGGTCATCGAGAGCGAGCAGATCGCCGGCGTGGTGCAGGACATCCGCCAGCACGGCTTCGATGTGCTTTTGATGCTTGAGGCTACGATTGGCCTCAACGACGTGACCAAAGACGAAGATGAGGTCGAAGTGCCCGCCGGCCAGAGCGACTCCGACGAGCCCTTCACCCAGAACGACCTCACCTTTCTGCGCTCTCTGCGTATCTCCGTGACCGGTGAAATGGAAGATGGAGCCAAAGACGGCGGCAAATAGCCGAAGGCGCTCAGCCTCCCACAGCCGCGATTCTTTTGTTTCGATAATGACGACCTGAGGAAATCACCGATTCTGTTAGGGCTCGGCACGTCTCCACGCCAACATGAAATCTGTGCGCTTGTCTATACCGTGAGGAAGAACCGCGTAAGCTACTCATTTTTAGTCCGGTTAGACAGGCCTTTACAGCTTCACGGCCACAGCGCGCGACTTTCCCGGAGTGTGATCGGAGATCAGAAAAGCCCGCTCTCGCAGGTCCTCAACCCGTGACCATGGGAACAACATGCTGATTATGTTGGCTTTATGAGTTTCGACCAGCGAAAGCTGTTCACCTAGCGAAAACCGTCGCGCACCTCTGGTCTCGAGTTAGCGTCGAGTTTTAACTTTGGCGTCGATCTTGGGCCAGTATTGAAACTCATCGACATAAAGCTCGCCATCGAGATCTGCTGCCCGTTGCTGCATCCTTGCTTGCGCGTCTCGAATCGCTCTGTTGTAGACGGCGGGGCCAATCTCTTCGAGGAAGAAGTTGAGCAAGAGGCCCGCCGGTAGGTCGCCGATCGGCTCCGGCAGGTTCCGGTCAAAATAGCGTTGGATCGATTTGATCGCGTCCGCGCGAGCCTGTTTGGATAGCTCAATCTTGTTCATCTGGCTGGCTCCATACAAAGCGCCGGGTGCCCCACCCTCGCCGCGTCTCTGTTTTTGTGGCTAGGGTGGAATACCGCGAACCGATTGCTCCGAGTCTCATGTGGTATTCCTTATTCTCGCCGAAACCGGTTTGCCTGCTCGAACTCATCGCGCAACCCTGGCGTGCGCAGATTTTCGCGCAGATGGGCCAGGCGCTGTTCGAGAGCAAAGAGCGTTGCCTGAACGGCTTCGGTATTCGTCAAGGCGATGTCGCGCCACATGGAGTAAGGGCTCGCCCCGAGTCGCGTCATCTCGCGCAGCGCTCGCCCGCCTATGTCTCTCAACTCCGGCGCATCGCCCACTTCGTCCTGCAAGAGCGCGCTCAAGGCCGTCGCGACAAATTGTGGTAAGTGGCTGACCCATGCGACCAACTCATCGTGGCGCGTGGGGTCGAGATCGAGAGTCTTCGAGCCCATGGCGACGACTAACTCCCGCCAATCCTTGACCAACTCTGCCGCGCGCGACGAACGCTGCCAGCTTGCATCGTCGGTAAAGAGCCAGACCGCGCCGCGAAAGAGCTCAGCATCGCCCAGCGCCGCCCCACCCCGCTCCTTGCCCGCCATGGGATGGCCGGGAAGAAAGGCCGCGCGCCCCGGCGTGTTGAAGAGCTGATCCGCCGCCGCCGTGATCTCGCCTTTGGTGCTGCCTACGTCCGTAACCAGATGCTCTGGGCCAAGCACGCCAGAGAGCTTCTCCATGAAATCAAGTGTCGAGTAGATAGGCACGGCCAGCACTACCACCTGGCTTTCCCGCGCAGCCTGCAATGGGTCCGCTGCAATCGAATCGATAGCACCGGCCTTGAGCGCCGTCTCAGCCCCGGCAGCCCCCCGGTTCCAGCCAACGATCGAGCCGCCGAAGCCAGCCCCGCGCAGCGCCAATCCAACCGACGTGCCCAGCAGCCCCGTTCCGAGAATGGCGATGCGCTCGATCATACTTCTCTTTCCTCGCGCCAACGGCTTTGAGAAGGAGCGGAGTCAGCGGCGTAAGCGGAGTTCGCGGAGTCAGCAAGAACTAACCCCGCTAACACGCGCGAAGCGCGGCTAGCTCCGCTAACGCCGCTACAGTGTTCTTCCTACCGCATGTGCAATCACCCGCAACTGCCCCATCAACTCGCTGAACTGCTCCATGTACAGAGTCTGCGCAGCGTCGGAAACAGCCTTGTCCGCATTCGGGTGAATCTCGATGATCAGCGCATCCGCACCCGCTGCCACCGCGGCCTTGGCCATCGCCGGAACCATATCGCGCCGTCCCGTGCCATGCGAAGGGTCGCCAACAATGGGCAAATGCGACAGCTTGTGAATCACCGGAATCGCAGAAATGTCCATCGTATTGCGCGTCGCCGTCTCATAAGTACGAATGCCGCGCTCGCACAAGATCACGTCGTAATTTCCGCCCGACATGATGTACTCGCTCGACAGCAGCAGCTCCTCAATGGTCGCCGAGATGCCGCGCTTCAGCAGAATTGGCTTGCGTATCTGCCCCAGTTCGCGCAGCAGGTTGAAGTTCTGCATGTTGCGCGCGCCCACCTGAAAGAGATCGGTGTAAGGCAGCATCGCCTCGATCTGCGAGATCTCCATCACCTCGCTTACCGTCAGCAGGCCGTGCGACTGAGCGGCCTCGTACATCAGCTTCAACCCTGGAATTCCCAGCCCTTGAAAGGCATACGGCGAACTGCGCGGCTTGAAGGCGCCTCCGCGCAAAAAAGCCCCGCCCGCTGCCTTCACGCATTCGGCGATGGTGTAGATTTGGTCGTGATTCTCAATGGCGCACGGCCCGGCCATCACTGCGACTTTCTCGCCGCCGATCTTCACCCCGTTGGCGAATTCGATCACCGTGCCTTCCGGACGAAAGGCCCGTCCGGCCAGCTTGTAGGGCGACGAGATACGGTGGACGTCGAGCACGCCCGGCAGCACCTCGAATTTCGTCAGATCCACGCTGGCTGTCGGTCCCACGCCGGCCAGAATCGTCTGGCTCGCTCCCGTCGTTCGGTGAACGCCAAGTCCTATCTCCACCATGGCGTCGATGACTGCATCGATCTGCTCTTCGGTGGCTCTCTCCTGCATGGCTACGATCATTGCTTCTTCCCAGTCTCAGGCGACGCAGCGCCAGTGCCTTGCCCTGGCATATTCGCCTGGGCGTTCCTCTCCGATGCCAACTCGTCTCTCTGCAAGGCCCGCATCACGTCGATGATGCGCTCGTAGATATGCGTCAGCTCGATGTCCGGCAGCGGCCCCTTGTTGGCGGCGCGCACGTTGGCATAGATCACCTTTTCTCGCGCCGGCTCGTAGACTGGCAGCGAGGTTGCAGCCTTGAGGTGACCGATCATCTTTGCCGCGCGGGCTCGTTCGCTCAACAGTTCCACAAGCCTGCGGTCCAGAACATCAATTTGATCTCGCAATTCTTCCAGCGTCATTTCATCCTCATGTTGCGTCCGGCTGCCCGGCCCTTCCAAACAAGCCCAGCCCCGATTGCATAGGAACAAAAGTTGAATCCATCTAAACGGCCAGCCGCACAAAAAGGCTCGAGCCGCCTGCGGGGTATTTTATCGGGCCAGCGCCGCCTGAGGCAGGCGAAGGCCCTTGATAAATCGAGCCACCGCGCCAGGCGCAGCCTCAGGAGTCGACCTCTCGATCAACTCCACAATCGCGCTGCCGACCACCGCGGCATCGGCGAACTGGCCCACCTGGGCGACGTGTTCGCTATTCGAGATGCCGAACCCCACGGCCACCGGCAGCGTGCTCCATCGCCGGATACGCGCGACCAATGACTCGGCGTCCGAGGTCAGGCTCTGCTGCGTGCCCGTGATGCCCACCCGCGAGATGGCGTAAATGAAACCCATGGAGTGAGTTGCGATCGCTTCCAGCCGTTCATCGGGACTCGTCGGAGCGGCGAGAAAAACTGGTGCAAGCCCCACGCGCGCCATCCCCGCAACATACTCGTCCGCCTCCTCGACAATCAGGTCGATCACCAGCACCCCATCGGCACCGGCGGCGGCAGCCGCGTCAACAAATTTAGTCATGCCGTAGCGCAAGATCGGATTCAGATAAGTAAAGATCACCAAGCCGGCTTCGGGCCTCGCCGCGCGGATTTCGCCGGCCAGCTTGATCACATCTTTGAGGCTAACTCCGCGTGCGACAGCCCGCTCCATGGCGCGCTGGATCACTGGACCATCTCCAAGCGGATCGCTGAAGGGTACGCCCAGTTCGATCACATCGGCCCCCGCATCGATAGCCGCGACAGCAACCGCGAGAGTGGTATTGAGGCTAGGGTCGCCAGCCGTCAGATATATCACCAGGCCGGGCTTGCTCTCGGGTTTGTGATCGAATCGTATCGCCATCGGAATCCGCTAACTCAATAGGTGCCCCAGGTCCCGCCTTTGGGAGCTGGGATACCACAAACCTCAACCGCCTCGTTCACGCGTTACCGCGTTAAAGCCGGGTGCCCCAGGTCCCTCGCGTTTGGGGACCTGGGAAACCGCTAACACATTGTCCGCCCCACCGTAGGTGGCTACAGCTTCAGCTCCCGCGCCAAAATTCCCATATCCTTGTCGCCGCGTCCTGAGAGGTTCACCACCAGTATTTCACGGGACTCCATCGCCGGAGCAATCTTCAGCGCCTCGGCCACGGCGTGTGCGCTTTCAAGCGCAGGCAAAATCCCCTCCGTCCGCGCTAGCTTCACCACCGCATCCAGAGCCGCCGCGTCATCTTGTGACACGTACTCCGCCCGCCCCGAATCGTGCAGCGCCGCGTGCTCCGGCCCAATCGAGGCATAATCCAGCCCCGCCGAAACCGAATGCGTCAGCGCGATCTGCCCATTCTCATCCTGCAAGACATAAGAATAAGTCCCCTGCAACACCCCTGGCGATCCGCCGCGAAAGCGCACCGCATGCTGCCCCAACTCACTCCCGCAGCCGCCGGCCTCGACGCCAATCAGCCGGACCTCGCGATCGGGAATGAACGAGTAAAAAGCCCCAATCGCATTCGAACCGCCGCCCACGCAGGCAATCACCGCGGAGGGCAGCCGCCCCTCGCGCTCCAGAATCTGTTCCTTCATCTCCAAGCTTATGCAGCGGTGAAAGTCCCGCACCATCGTCGGATAAGGATGCGCCCCGAGCGCCGAGCCTAGCAGATAATAGGTCGTTCTGACGTTCGTAACCCAATCGCGCATCGCCTCGCTGATCGCGTCCTTCAGCGTCTTCGAACCCGACGAAACCCCGCGCACCTCCGCGCCCAGCAGCCTCATGCGAAGCACGTTCAGCTCCTGCCGTTCCATGTCCACATCGCCCATGTAGACCACGCATTCGAGGCCAAGCAGCGCGCAGACGGTTGCGGTAGCAACCCCGTGCTGCCCCGCTCCCGTCTCGGCAATTACGCGCTTTTTGCCCATCCGCTTGGCCAGCAGGCCCTGACCGAGTGCGTTGTTGATCTTGTGCGCTCCTGTGTGCAGCAGGTCTTCGCGCTTGAGATAGATTTTGGCCCCGCCCAACTGCTCCGTCAGCCGCTTGCAAAAATAAAGTGGCGTGGGTCGCCCGGCGTAGTTCTTCAGTAGATCTGCCAGCTCTGTCTGAAAGGCCGCGTCAGCCTTGGCCAAATCGTACTCGCGCTCCAGCTCCACCAGCGCCGCCATCAGCGTCTCCGGCACATACCGCCCGCCATAAACGCCAAACCGCCCCGCCGGCGACTCCGATGGATTTGAAGGAAGAATGATTGATGCCATAAGGGACCTCCTGCGCACTTGGCCAAAATTGGGGAACTATTCAGTTTACAGGAATGTGTTTCAACGGCAGCCGGGTGCCCCAGGTCCCTCGCATTTGGGGACCTGGGAAACCACGAACCCCATGCGCGAAGCGCGTCTGCCCCACCGCCGGTGGTCACGCCGCCTTCTTCACCTGCACGGTCACGCGAAGTCCGGCGGCGGAGAGCGTGTTGACCAGCATATCCAGCCCTAAGACTTCAGTCTTCCCGCGCATCAGGTTGGAGATGCGCGGCTGAGTCACGCCGAAGACCTTGGCCGCCTCGGCCTGCGTGAATCCATCGCGTTCGATGTGCCGCTTGAGAGCCAGCATCAGTCTGGAACGCAGCTTCGGATTCTCAGCCTGCGGCGGGGTCTCCTCAATCGCGTCCCATACGCTGGCGAAGCGATTTCTGGTCATCGGTCCGTGATTATGTAAAAAACTGCATATAGGGCAACAACAAACTTAAAGGCCCGGCGCGCGGAAGCCTGTGCGACTGAAAGGGGCTAGCGTGGTGCCTCACGTCTCATCCGGTTCATACGGCGACCCACCACCCCGGTCTTAAGGCTTCGCCGAGCCGTATTGAGGGATCTTCGGGGTCAGCTTTCGCACGAGAAACTCCTGAAAGAGATTCCCGATGGCGGCGCCGGCGAAGCCCAGGCCGGCATTTTCAAAGGTCAGCGAGAGTCCATTGCGATTGGCTGCCGGATAGTAGAGATTCGAGATGCCTCCCGACGCAAGGCTGGCGGCGACGGCCGAGTAGTCAAGTTGCCAATGCCCATTGTCGCCTTTGCAGATCACGGCATTTGCAATGGCATAGAGTGCCCGCGACCGCCTGGTCCCGGTCCCTTTATAGAAGTAGCGAGGGTCCTGTTTGAAGAGAGACGGCAGCACAGCGCCGCCCAGCATTGTGCCGATAAAGCCGTCGGCGTAATTGGCCCCAAAGCGTTTGGCGTAGCCCTGCGACCCTTGTCCGAAGCCGCTGAAACTGTTCTCGGCCTGCTCGATTCCAGCGAAGAATCCACTGGCCAGAATCGTCACCGGGTCAATCGACGATTTCCAGGCGAGATGGTATTTCTGCCTGGAGGTGAGGGGCGGCGCATCGGGCACGTAGCTCACATAGAAGTTCGGAATGAAACCCAGTACGCGCTGCTCTTCCTCTTCCTTGACCTGCTCCTGCGCGATCTCCTGCTGGGATGCCGTGACCCTCACCTCGCTGGCCGCGGTGGCAATCAGCAGCCTGACCTGCGGCGCCTCATAGCTTTCGCCCGCGTGCAGCACGCCGGCGATGGTCTGGGTTGCGAACCCACTTGATGAGATGGTGAGCTCAAAAGCGCCGCCAGGCACATCATCGAAATCGAAGCGGCCATTGCTGTCGGAGATCGCCGAGCGCACGGCCAGCCCAGCCTGCGCGAGAGCGATATGAGCACCTTCGCAGACCGTTCCATCCCGGTCCATCACAACACCATGGATGCTGCCCGGCAGGACTATCGGCTGCGCGGGCGTTGCTTGAGGGTCGGGCGCGGCCGGCAAGGCGGTATCGCCAGCAAGACTAAGCGGCGCTTGAGTGGACTGAAAGGCCCACCCCGAAGCCGCGGCCGCGAAGAGCGCCAGCAGGAGCAGTATCCGGCAGGCTCCCTGCACACGTCGGCGGAATCCCTTCGATCCGTGGCCCAGCTTGAGTTGATCTTCGATGAATCCCGCCCCAACCTCGGAAACTCAGAGGTATGTGTCCTTCCGGTGTAACCGGCGCAAGTGAACCGATGCTTGATTAGACGGAACTTGCTGCGCCAAGTTCATGTGAGAGTCCACACTTCCCGCCGAGAGTACCCATCAGAGTTCACTCAAAAGATCAGAACCTGGCCTCAAACACACGGTAGCGCCTCTCAAGCTCCCACTGCGCCGCGGCCTTTTCGTTGCCGTCCAGAAAGGTCTTGCAGCCGGAGGCCGGCTTCTCGTTTCCGATGACCTGCCCTTTGCACGCGGCTGCCGGTGTCGTAAAGACATCGAGCGCGGCCCAAAGGCTGGCGCCAGGCAGAAAGCAATGCTCCATGCCGGTGCGGGCCAACTGCTTCAGATCGTCATACGTAAGGCGGTAGTCCAGCGCGGCCCGGACGTACTCGGTGGTAATGTCGATGCGGCTGACACCCTCATCGTCTGTCGACAGAGCCACCGGGACATGTGCTGCGCGATAGAGCGGGAAGGGATGATCGACGCCCTTGACGCCTAGAATGCCTTCGTTGGAGCTCAGGTTGATCTCAACCATCACGTGCCTCTGAGCCATCTCCTTCAGTAGTCCGGCGGCATCGTCCTCATCCATTACGTCCACGCCATGGCCGATCCGCTCGGCGTGGCCCAGTTCGACAGCCTGGCGGATGTGGAAGCGCAATCCTTCGGGCGGCACCAGCCCCGGCGCCAGTTCCCCGGCATGCAGGCTGATATGAACCTTGGGATAGACCGAGTGCAGATAGTCCAGCATCTTCATCTGCAAGGTATAGTCGCGCATGGAGATAACGCCGTCCTCAGGTTGGACAAAGTTGATACCGACGTAGCTCGGTTCGTGCGCGTCCATACTTGCCTGGACGGTCTCAAAGCCCAGCAGCGCCTGCGCGAAAACCCGCCCCGGCGCGGCGCCACGCAACACCTGGTAGATGTAACGCACGGTCACGCTGCACGCAGGCGCGGCTTGCGGGGTTCCGCAGTGCTCGATGTCTCGCCGGAGGGCCTCGGCGGCGCGCACATCCTCCCGGTCGACGAAGATCTCGTCGCGCAGATTCAGCGCGAGCAGTGTCTGTCGGTATTGGGCAAAATCCATATTCAGCGGATTCTGACTGGCGATCTCGGCGGCGTGCGTAAAGATCGGCGTCTCCATCACTTCAACGTATTGCTGGTTTTGCGCTGCGGCGCGGCTGGCCACTTCGTCCACCCACTCGCCGATGTGCTTTTTGCTTAAACCCTTGACGCGGGCAAATGTGGAGAAGAACTGATCGTGTCCACTGAAGCCGGATGCAGGCACAAAGCCGCGCATCGAGAAGGCATCGACCAGCCGGTCGTAGAGCGCCTGATTGGAGGTAACCTGCTCGACCGGCGTCAACGGCGGGGTACAAGGAGGCTGAGCGAGGCTGAGGGCGGTCGGGTCTACGCAAAGTCCGTCCTCGCCCGCGTCGCGGATGAAAGTCTCTGCGTAGACCGCACCAGTGAGGTGAACATGCAGATCTGCACCCTTGGGAAACTGGTCGAGAAAGCCCCGCAGGGCCAACGGACCGACCTGCGCAACGGCCACGTAAGCGCGAGCGGCGCGAGCCTCCGGCGAACTGGCCTGGGCACGCACTTGAATTTGGACTGCGCCGGAGAGAACGGCAAGGACGAAGCAGGCAGAAAGACAAGCAAAGCGTCGCATAATGCCTTCCAGTTTAGAGCAACGCGGCGCGGAGGGCTTTGCTAAGGCACACATCGTCCACCGAGCCTTGCTCAACAACGGCCCTGACCATCTGATCGACCTACTCCAAGTTTGGCGCTCGAAGTGGGGAGTTGATATACTGATCCAGTTGTTGCAGCCGACTGTTCGTGGACGCCCACCCCACTCCGGTCTCACCGGAATCCGCGCGGGAAATTGCAACGCGAAGTTTGCACTGAGGCCAGATAGCTCAGTGGTAGAGCGCGGCCCTGAAAAGGCCGGCGTCGGCGGTTCAATCCCGTCTCTGGCCACCAC
>JBEKOA010000132.1:0-12742 GCA_049522255.1 Occallatibacter sp. | reverse complement strand
AGCGTTGCGTCCTGCTGGCGCTTCCTGCATCGGCCCTGCTCATTGCGGCGTCTTCCGGCAACGCGCAGAGCCCAAGTCCCCAGGCGCCGCTGCCCGATGCCCCTCAAGCGCAAATCTCACCGCGCCCCAAGCCCCTTACTCCGGGGCCTTGCCAGGCTGGCCGCTCCAGCGGCGCGGCGGCGCAGGCCGCAGCGGTTGGCGCGACCGCCGGAGCCGCCGATGCCGCTGCCGGCCTCAGCCCGCAGTCCGTCATCGAGCTCAAGCCCTGCCCGCCTTTGACTCCGCTTATCAATTGGTATGCCCGATTCACCACCGGCCCGCAGGTCAAGCCTCTCACTCCTAAAGAAAAGGGCTGGCTGGCCATTCGCAACGTGGCGGACCCCTTCAACGCCATCACCATCCTCGGCAGCTCCGCCATCGCCGTAAGCTCTGACGCGGACTCACCTTATGGGCCGGGGATGCGCGGCTTCGGCAAGGTTGTCGGCGTCAGTTATGCGCAGGACATGACGGGCGAGTTCTTCGGCACCTTTCTGATTCCCTCCATCGTCCACCAGGACCCGCACTACCATCGCATGCCCACGGCTTCGGTTCAACATCGCATCGGTCATGCCATTTTGCAGGTCGTCTGGACGCAGGGCGACAACGGCAAAGGAATGCTGAACTACGCCAACCTGGCCGGCTTCGCCATCGACGATGAGATCAGCAACCTCTATGTGCCAGGCCGCCAGACCGATGCACCGGCCACCGCCGAACGCTACGCGACCGGCCTCGGCGCCGCGCCCATCGACAACTTCATCACGGAGTTTGTGCCCGACGTGGCCAGCCACATTCACGTCCGCGTAGTGCTGATCCAAAGGATCATCAATCAGGTAGCGAAGACCGAAGGCGGCGGAACGCAATAGGGCGAAACGCACTCAATTGGCAAAAAGAATCAAGGCCTCTCCTCCAGGAGAGGCCTTGATTGCGTCGAATGAGATTGGCTGGTTTCAATTCACCGTCAGCGAGAAGGTAGCTGATTGCAGCAGTGACCCTGACGTAGCAGTCACTGTGATCGTCGAGGTGATAGGTGTCGGTGGTGGTGGGGTCGATGGATTGCCTCCGCTGCCTCCTCCGCATCCAGAGACCAGGCCCAGGCCGATGGCAATAACAATCATCAGCAGCCACAGATGCAGGCCCCGCCGGTGCCTGAACCCGAATAAACAAAGAGCCGCAGCCACCACCGCTGCCGGTAGAAGCGGGCGAGAATTGCGGTGCAAATCGGCTGACAGAGTCGGAGCCGTAATCGTCAATTGCGTCGTCATCGGCGAACCAGAAGGCGTGACACTCGCGGGGCTGAAGGAACAGCTTCCACCAGCAGGTAGCCCGGAGCAAGCGAACGTTACGGCGGAATTGAAGCCGTTCTGCGGAGTCACGGTCAGGTTGATAGTTCCTTGCCCTCCAGATTTCACTGTCAGTGTGGATGGGAGGACGCTGAGCGAGAAAGTTAGGGGCAGGTTAATCGTATAGGTGGCCGAAGCCACCGAGCTATTGGGAATCCCGCTTGCTACGCCGATGGCTTGGACGGTCTCGGTGGACGAGACCGTGATTGCTCCGCTGTACAAAGTCGAGTTTGCCGTGGGTATGCTTCCGTCAGTGGTGTAGTAGATGGAGGAGTTCGGTGTCCCGTCGGAGATCGTCACCGTCAGCGCATTGGAGTAGAGCCCGGTCGGCATACTGATTACAGGCTTTGCTACCGGGAGAGTGTTACCCGGCACCTGAAACACCCAAAGATCGTTCAGGTTGCCGCCACCATTTGCACAGTCATTGCCTTGCCCGCCGAAGAGCCAGAGATTTCCAGCATTGTCGGTCCAGCTAACTGCCTCCATGCGACCCCCTGGAACGTTTCCGGTGGCAGGAACGCCGAGTGTTCCACACACTCCGGGTACATTACTTGAGTAGCCGGGGGCTGGACCAGTACTAGCGCCACTCATCCATGCCCATTGGTTTGTGGAAGGGTTGAATTCCCACAGGTCATTAAGGTTACCCGAATTACCAACCGAATCTGCGCCGACGCCTCCAAAGAGCCACACGTTGCCACCCGTATCGAACCAACTGGCGGCGCCCTCACGGCTTCCTGGGTGGTTTGCGGGGTCAAATACTCCCAATGTTCCGTACACTCCCGGCCGCCCAGCCGTGTGAGGGAGCACAGTATCGTTTCCACCCATCCAAGTCCATTCATTGGTAGAGATATCGAATTTCCAGAGGTCGTTTAAGATTCCCCAAGTACCAGCCGAATCGATGCCGTCCCCTCCAAAGAGCCACAGGTTGCCGCTCGCATCGGTCCAACTGGCGGCTAACCACCGAGATCCAGGTACGTTCGCCGCATCTGGCTCTCCTAGTGTGCCGTAGACGCCGGGCGAACTTGCGGCTTCCACATACTGGCTTCCTCCCATCCAGGTCCATTCATTGGTAGGAATATTGAACTTCCAGAGGTCGTTGAGGCCGTAGCCCCCAAAGAGCCAGAGATTGTCGTGATTGTCAGTCCAGCTGACTGCGCCCTCGCGCCCCCCGGGCTGATTGTCTGGGGCGGCAACGCCAAGTTTGCCGTAAACTCCGAGCCCGTTGAATGTTTCGCTCCCGCTCATCCATACCCACTCGTTTGTGGACGGATTGAATTCCCAAAGATAGTCGAGATCGCCCTGCCCCTGAGAGTTCCCCTGACCTCCGAAGAGCCAGAAAT
The DNA here is from genome assembly GCA_049522255.1 of Occallatibacter sp. Taxonomy (GTDB): domain Bacteria; phylum Acidobacteriota; class Terriglobia; order Terriglobales; family Acidobacteriaceae; genus Telmatobacter. The sequence continues at coordinate 10,023 of JBEKOA010000132.1, read as the reverse complement.
TGCCATTCATGTCAGTCCAGCTGACTGCGTAAACTCGGCTTCCAGGGACATTGCTGGGATCAGGAACGCCCTTTGTGCCGTACACCCCTGCTTGGCCAGAGTTCGGAAGAGTGGGTTCCACTTTGCTGCCGCTCATCCATGCCCATTCGCCCCGGGAAGGACTGTACTCCCAAAGGTCGTTGAGATAACCCTCCTGATCACTCCCGTCGATGCCATGCCCACCAAAGAACCATAAGTTGCCACTCTTATCGGTCCAGGTAGCCGCGCTGAATCGACCACCTGGAGAGTTGCTGGCGGCGAAGTTTTCCAAGGGACCGTACGCTCCGGGCTGGCCGCAGTCGCCCGCACCGCATTGGTTGCTGATGTTGCTGCTTCCGCCCATCCAGGCCCATTCGCCCGTCTGTGCATGAGCTGACGGGCAAAGGCAAGCCAGAAGGATCAACATCCCTAGCCCAAGCGGTAGGCTCCCGGAAGCGGAACCGGACAGAATCACAGAATTAAAGATTGCGCTTTTCATCGGATTGAGGCCTCACACGCCCCGAAGTTACCCGTTGGGAGGAGAAATCGACTGGTTGGAATTTACGGCAACATCATAGCAGACCTGCGAATGCACTAGAGACGGTTCTGAAGTTCACATCCGATTAAATATCTACTGGTTCGCAAGCTGTTCCTGGAGACTAATGAGACTCCCAACCGGGATTCGGCCGACAACCCATTCCGCTCGCGAGGGTTACCGTTCGCTGAAGAATCACGCCATTCGCTGCAACGGCTTTGGGTTGACCACCTCCGCCATTTAACCTGAAGCTGCATCTTCAGACCCTCGGATTCCCCCACGTTTTGGAAGCCAAGGTGTCAGGCCGGGCAAACAGCCGGAGTTCCCATCGACAGTTCGTCGTCGTTGGGGTGGCAATCGCCGCAGCCGACCAATTTCTTCGAGGAGACAGCAATTTATGTCCAAAGCAGTCAAGTACGCCGAGAAAGCCGTCGTCTATGCGGCCAAGGGCGCGTGGGTCGTTTTTGAACGCCTCAACCGCATCAGCCCGAACCCGTCCTTCACTCCGAAATGGAGTGACAAGCCGCTGATGAAGAGCTACGAAAAAGAAAAGCCGCCCCTGGGCTGGCCCCGCACCACAGACTCGCTCTGTCCCAAGTGCGTGCCTGAAATTCGCAAGCAGATCCTCGACGGCAAACTGCCCTACGAGATCCTGCTCAACGAAAAGGTCGGCGAGATCAAGGCCCAGATCATTGAGCGCGACGGCCAGATTCTCATGGTCAAGGACTGCCCCAAGCACGGCCACTTTGAAGACGTCATGTCTATGGACACGGCCTTCTTCAAGCATCTGGAGGAAAGCTTCCCCGGCCGCGACGTCCGCTCGCACAACGACAAGCGCCTCCACCACCACGGCACCTCGACCATGACCCACGGCCGCGGCGCGGTGCTCACCATCGACCTGACCAACCGCTGCAACATGATGTGCGATCCCTGCTTCATGGACGCCAATCAGGTCGGCTTCGTCCACGAGCTCACATGGGACGAGATCAAGACTATGCTCGACAACGCCATCACCCTCAAGCCCAAGCGGCAGATGAGCGTGCAGTTCTCCGGCGGCGAGCCCACGCTCTCGCCCTACTTCCTCGACGCGGTCGCCTACTGCCGCAAGGTCGGTTATAACTCGGTGCAGGCCGCCTCCAACGGCATTGAATTCGCCAAGAGCAAAGAGCTCTGCCGCGCCGCTGCTGAAGCCGGTTTGCGTTATGTCTATCTCCAGTTCGACGGCATCGGCAACGCAGCCAACTCGCACCGCAAGGTCGGCAACCTCTTCGACGTGAAGCTGCAGGCGATTAACAATCTTCACGAGGCCGGCGTCGAGATCGTCCCTGTCACCACGATCATCAACGGTATCAATAATGAACAAGTCGGCCGCATCATTCAGTTCGCGCTCGACAATCCGAAGAAGATCAGCTTCCTCTCGTTCCAGCCCGTCAGCTTTACCGGCCGCGACGAAGACATCAGCGACGAGCGCCGCATCGCGCAGCGCTACACGCTCTCGCACATGGCGCACGACGTGAAAAAGCAGTGCGGCATCGGCGAGCCGGAGCGCGACTGGTTCCCCATCAGCTTCATGTCTACCTTCTCCGACTGGGCCGACCTCATTCACGGGCCAACTGCGGAGTGGGGCCAGCTTAGCTGCGGCTGTCACCCTAACTGCGGCATCGGCATGGCCGTGATGATCGACAAGGAGACCAAGGAATCCGCGCCCGTCACCGCCTTCCTCGATATGGGCAAGGTGGCCAAGGACTTGGCCAAGATCAACGATGCGGCTCGTGGCAAATGGCTTTCGGTCATTGGCTTCGGCTTGGCTCTCTTGCGTAATTACGATCCCTTCCAGGCGCCGACACATTTCAAGATCACCGACATGATGAAGAAGATGGACAAGACCTTCAACGCCACTGGCAAAAACTACGGCAGCGTCAAGGGCGACCGGACTCTGGAAGATATTAAGTTGCGCCGCCAGGACCGCTGGAACTTCCTCTTCATCGCCGGCATGTGGTTCCAGGATCTGTTCAACTACGACTTCCGCCGGACAGAACAATGCATCATTCCCTACGCCACGCAAGAGGGCGAGATCAGCTTCTGCGCGTATAACACGGGCATCGGCTGGCGCAACATCATCGAGAAGATGCACATGACCGCGACGCTGACCAAGTGGTATGAGGAGCACGGCCGCCACGAGATCTTCGCCGGCGGCAAGAAGGTGGCCATGAGCCAGATAGGCCACGACCTGACGCTCAACATGGAGCACGTCAACTCCGAAGCCAACCACACGCTCGACACTTTGGGCATCGCCAAGAACGCACGCGAAGAAAAGATGCGCGCGCGCGACGGCAAGCAGCTCGACGCCGCCGAAAATGCCCGCATGGCCCAGCTCTATCGCGAGCATGTGTTAGGCGAGAAACCGGTCGAGGGTCTGGTGAGTCTTGGTTCCATAGCCCCCGCCAAGCCAGTGGAGAAGAAAGAATCCGAGCTCGTTGCTGGGGACTGATTCACACCTTGGTTCACTCATGCCGCAAAGGCCGTTCCCTCGGGAACGGCCTTTATATTTCTGCTAAGTCTCCGGCGAGCGCGGAGCGCGGAATCCCTTATCGGCTTCTTGGTTGTCCAATAGCAATTGGCTATTGACATTTGACACACACGAGCCTATGCTCCTGTCATGGACTTGATAAGGCGTTCAGAACTACCCGACTGGCTACTTCAGAGATTTGGTTCTGCAAGCAACCTCGCCAGAGCCCTGGGAATATCACGCCAAACCTCATACAACTTATGGAACGGACGCACAATTCCGAACGACGAAACTTGCCGTAAGTTGGGGCTTGACCCGGTTTTCCTGCTTGAAACATCGGAGGAGAAAACACATATGAGTACACTCGATCAATTTCTGATCAAGCGCGCACACGCACGGACCGACTCAGAGGCAGCAGCTAAGCTTCTTCGGGAGCGCGGTGCAGCCATTTGGAAGGAACTGCAACAGGCAACGCAGATGACTGCGGCGAGAATCGGACACGTCGATGAAATGCCGCTGGAATGGGATCCGTTCCCATTCTTGAAATTGCAGTACGTGGCCGCAACATTCACGCCGGGACTATTTGGCGCGGGAGCCCCAAAGGGTTGCCGTGTGGTCTTTGGAAGGATACCGACTGCGATGTACATTGATGAGAACAAGCTCGCACCAGAAGTGTGGGAACTGACCTTAGCGGTGAGCGGCGTGCAGTTTCATTGGAGCGTGAACCAAAACGAGATTGTCGGGGCGACAAATATCCAGCTTGCGGAGCAGATCGTGGTGAGACTCATTCAGTATCGCGACGCGTATCAAACCGCACACCGAATGCTTTGATCGTTTTTGATCGTTATTGGAGGGGTTCCCGATGCCCTAGGTCCGGATTCTCGGACCTGAGGCACAACGTGCTACCAAACTTCCGACTCGAATTTACTTCCGACTCGAATTTCCGGTACTCGCGAATCAACCCAAAGTGGGCTCGATTGCTCGTGATCACTCTGGCTCTGTGGCTCCGTACGGTCAGCGCAATCAACACATCGAAGTGGAGTTCGCAGTTTGCGCGGCTCAAAGCCGCAATCCGCCTGATTCTCGGCCAGAATCGCGGCATCTGAATCGAGCAGCCCTCAAACGGAGGGAGCAGGAGCCTTCAGGCTCCTGAGAGCCAGCCCGATAAGAATCCGGCTTTAGCCGCGGGCCTTTCGTTTATGCTTCTGGGATGCGGTGCGCGCCACAAGAAACCCGGACCTATCTGGTTACCGCTGGACCCCATGCCTCTCCACTTCCAGGGGAATAGGGCCCGGGCCTAAAGGCCTTTCATTTTCGCCGCTGCATTCAGGGGGCTAAAGCCCCCTGCTCCCTCCGTAGGCCGGCCGCACCGCAGGTGCCGATCTCCACCTCTGAATCGAGCAGCCCTCAAACGGAGGGAGCAGGAGCCTTCAGGCTCATGAAAGCCAGCCCAAAAGAATCCGGCTTTAGCCGCGGGCCTTTCGTTTATGCTTCTGGGATGCGGTTCGCGCTACAAGAAACCCGGACCTATTTGGTTACCGCTGGACCCCATGCCTCTCCACTTTCAGGGGAATAAGGCCCGCGCCTGAAGGCCCTTCTTTGGACTGCGGCATTCAGGTGCCTGAAGGCACCTGCTCCCTCCGTTGGTATAGGAGGCAGCTGTTAGCCGGGTGCCCCAGATCCCGATCTCGGGACCTGGGAAACTACGAACCTCAGCGCCGAAAGCCTACCGTTACTCCTCTCGCAGCAGGATTAGAGGATCCACCGACAGTGCGCGTTGCGCCGGAATCCAGGTTGCCACCAGGCCGAGCAAGGCCATTGCAACAACCACCCCGCCCAGAACAAGTGGATCGCGCGGCGTCGCCTGATAGACAATGAACGCCAAAACTCGCGTGGCCAGGACTCCGAGAAGCAATCCCACTGCCGAGCCGATGGCCAGCAGTTTGACCGCCCGTCCCAGCGCCGTCCGCAGCACCTCCCGCTTCTGCGCACCGAGGGCGATGCGGATACCCAGTTCCCGCAGCCGCTTGCTTACCGAGTACGCAGCCATACCAAAGATCCCAGTGATTGACAGCATCGCGCCCAGCGCGCCCAGCACGCCCAGCGCAAGGGTCGCCATGCGTGAAGGAAAGAGCGCCGTGCCCAGCAGTGAGTTCCATGTGTCGATGCTCGTGGGCAGCGCCGGTTCAACTTCGCGCACTTTGTTCCTCATCAGCGCCGCAAGCTCTTGTGGATCACGATGCGAGCGCACCACCACGTACGCCTGAGTCTCGGGAGATTGAAGCGACGAGAGAAAGATCGCCGGCTGTTGATCTTCATTCAGGCTCAAATACTTTCCGTCTTCGACAACCCCCACCACGTGGACACGCGTTCCATCCTGCATCCTGCAGAATCCGCCGATCGCGCCGGTCACCGATCCGAAGATCTTCCGGGCAAACTCCCGATTCACCACCACTACGGCCGGCGCGTCCTTGGTATCATTCCACGCGAGGTCTCTCCCTGCCAGCAGCGCCGTACCTGCCGCGCCAAAATATCCCGGCGATACCTCGTACTTATAAGGCTCGTCCGCAATATTTGCTTTGATCAAATCCCTGGTCTCATCTTTGAAGATATTCACCCTCGCGCCCGAGGCGTAGACCAACGGAGGAAAGTTATTCACCAAACCCACGTGCTCGACTCCGGGGATCGTCTCCATTGCATCGATCAGTCGCTTTTGCATTGGCAGCACCTCGTTGCTGCTGTAGCCGACATTCGCCAGGTTCGCGCTCGCGAGCATCGTGTTGCGCGGTTCAAAGCCGAAGCTGCTGTGCAGCGAGCGCTCCAACCCGCGGATGGCGACCATCGAAGAAGTCACGAGAACGGCGCAAAGCGCAATCTGGACAACAAGCAACACATCGCGCATCGTAATCCGCCGCCCCATCCTGCCGGCCGATCCAGCTTTCACAATCTCATACGGATTGGCCCTGAAGACATGGCGCACTGGAACAATCGAGAAGAGCAGGCCGCTGACCAACACCAAAACCAATGCGGCTAAGTATAGTTTTGCATCGGGATTCACAGGCAGATGGACCGGAGCGGCGGGAAACGGCTGCCACGTAGCCAGCTTACGCAGCAGAACTATACTGACCTCCAGTCCAATCGCGCCGCCGGCAAAAGAGATCAGCAGCGCCTCGCTGAGCAGATGCCTCAGAATGCGTGTCCGGCTCGATCCTAGCGCAAGCCGTAATGCGATCTCTTTCGAATGATCGGCAGCGTGCGCCGCAAACAGGCTGCCCAGATTGGCGCACGCTGCCAGCAGGATCAAGCCGGCCAACATTGTCAATCCCGCGACGAAAGCCTTCACCGGTCCACCAAAAGAAGTGAGCCCAGGACGAATCAGCGGGGAGTTCTTGTGTACGACCTGTTTGGGATAGCTCTTCTCCAGCGAAACTCCCACGGCATTCACGTCGGCCGTAGCCTGAGCCAGAGTGACTCCCGGCTTCAGATGGCCGAAGACCTCAAAAAGCCCCCACGTGTTCTCGCGCCCTTGAAACGCCGCCGCTGGCTCCAGATTGACAATCGGAGCAATGAAATCGGGTGCGACAAACATCAGCGTACCCTGGAATTCGGGCGGCGCCACGCCGATCACCGTGAATGGATGCTTGTTGATTTGAATCGCGCGGCCCACCACGTTGCGGTCATCGTGAAACCGCGTGTGCCAATACGGATAAGTCAGCACGACAAAAGGAGCGCTGTCCAGCCCACGCACATCGGAACCATGAAAGAACCGCCCGAGATATGGCTGAATCCTGAGCACGTCAAAGTAGTTTCCCGTCGTCGCAAATCCCGTTGCCGCCGATGGATCGTTGCCCGTATCCAGTCCCACGAAGGCGAAGTTGTAGGCCGCCAGATCCTCGAAGCTCCGGTTACGATCGCGCAGATCGAGATAGTTCGGATACGACTGAAATCCGGAACCGTCCCCATACGCTGTTCCATAAAGGTTCTCAGCCTGGGGCACATTCAGGGGGCGCAGAACCAGAGCATCCATCAATCCGAAGACCACCGCATTCGCTCCGATAGCCAGCGCCAGCGTCAGAACGGCGGTGATTGTGAAGCTCGGCGAACGGCGCAACTGGCGCAGGGCGACTTGCAGGTCTTTTAGCAGATTAGTCATGGTCCATCTCCGGGCGGCGAGTCTGCCTGTGAGGGGTTAAAGCATTTCGAGAGCCAAGGTGCGAAAAAATGTAACCTCATGAGAATAAATAATCTTGCGCGAAATTCCAGTCGCACTGAAGCCGGTTTGTGTGTCCATTATCGCTTGCGGCTGTTCATTAATGGACAGGGTCGCGCACCGTCCCCGCTGGAGCATACTCATTGAGGTGCGGGATTTGCCGAGATTCACGCCTCCGCAGGTTTCCACACATCCTCGCAACGGTTTATGATGGGGCATCGCGGGAGTCGCCGCACTTTACCGGAGCTGCGAGTCCGCTTCAGGCGATGGTTCGTGCGAAGCGCGGTCCCGCCGGGCGCGCACTCCCGAGGAGGTCATCATGAGCGAAAATCAACCAGTATCGGCGCGCAAGCAGGGCCGACGTGAATTCCTGAAGGCGGGTGGCGCAATCACCGCTGCATTGCTGACGCCCACGGCGGCGCTGGCCGACACACCCAAGACCCTCCCGAGCCTTCCTTCGAATCCCAAAACGCCTGCGGCCATGCCGACGCGCAACCTGGGCAAGACCGGCTATCGCGTGGGCATTTTCTCTCTCGGCGGCCAGGCGGCCCTCGAACACGCAAACAACTTCGACGCCGCCGTGCCGATCATCGAGCGCGCGCTCGACCTGGGCGTGAATTATATCGACACTTCGTCGATCTACGGCGGCCCGGAGCGTTGGAGCGAGCAATACGTAGGCAAGGTCATGGCTCACCGGCGAAACGAAGCGTTCATCGCGACCAAGACCAAGGAGCGCACACGCGACGGCTCGATGCAGATGATTGAGAAGTCGCTGCAATTGCTCCAGACCGACCACGTGGACCTCTGGCAGTTGCACGACATCGGCACCATGACCGATGTGAACGAAGTCTTCGCCAAGGGCGGCGCCATGGAAGCTCTGCTCGAGATGCAGCAGCAGAAAGTCGTGCGCTACCTCGGTATTACCGGCCACTACCGGCCCGATGCGCTCATTGAGTGCATCAAGCGCCATCCTTTCGACACGGTTCTGATGGCTATGAACGCCGCCGACCCGCATCACTTCAGCTTCAATCAGGATCTTTTGCCTCTGGCGGTCGAGCGCCAGATGGGCATCATCGGGATGAAGGTGCCGGCTCGCGGAAGAATTCTCTCCACCTGGACGCCGCCGCCGATCGAGCAGCAGAAGCACTCCTGGGAGGGGATGGTCCTTGCGCCCACGCCAGGCACCATCACCATGCGCGAGGCGATGTACTACACTCTGTCGCGCCCGGTGAGCACAGTAATCATCGGCTGCGACACCATAGCCCAGTTGGAAGAGAATGTGCAACTGGCACGCGACTTCACGCCGCTGAGCGACGCGCAGACAGCAAGCCTTGTAGCCCGCGCCGAGCCTGTCTCAAAGCCGTCACTCTTCTTCCGCTTTTACGACCGGCCATAGGCACCTGCGGTGCGGCGGACGCCGCTTGCGCGGCCGAAGTGAGTTTGCAGCTCCGCTATCTCACCCTTGCGCCAGAAAAGAGGCGCAAGGATATGGTGTTTGATGGCATGGAGTTACGTTGGCCATATGAAGCGAAGGGTGCTTTGGACCGTTATCGCGCTCGTTGCCGTATCTGTGATTGGATTAGCTATCTGCAAATACCGCGGCGCTATAGAGAAACAGAAGCGGGATGCTGCAGACGCGACTCTGGACGCGTTTGTGCAGAAAGCCTACGACGCGAAACTCAAAGATGGCAGTTGCAAGAAGCGCGACGATGCACTCACGGCAAGAGTAGATGAGCTTACGCGAGAAGCCGATGCGAAACTCAAGATCGGAACAAGGAAGGAAGCCGTAGTTCGTTTCTTCGCGGAAAACGGCATGCCAATTACATTCTCCCCAGACGAAGCGTCTGGGATTATCAACACTACCGGATGTTCTCCCATGGGCTGCGGTACAGACGCCGCCTGGATTAGACTGCGGGTGACTGTCGATAAGAGGGGCTCCGTCACCTCAAAACCTAATGTTGACGGTATGTATTATATTGATTGCCCGTAACGTGTCCCCCAGCGTAGTACCGCCTAAGTAGGAAATTCGTATTTCTTTTCCCTCTATCCCAACTGACTAACCTTCACCGCCAACTTTTCGAACTCCACGGTGCCCAGCCCGCGTGCGGCGGCCATCTGCAAATAGGGCATCTGTGCGGGGTCGAGGTTCCAGTAGGCCTTCGCGACATAGGCGTCGAGAGCTACCGGATCGGTGCCGGCGACCATTGTCTTCTTCAGAGCCACATCCTCAAGGTTGCCGCCGGTGGGGCCGTTGCGCAGCAGGATGCGATAACAATCAATCATGGTCAGAGTGGGCAGCATGAAGTTGGCCAGATCGACCAAACTCTGGTGAATCTGCTGATGCAACCGGTTGCGCTCGCCACCCAGAATGCCGTACCAGTTCTTCATGCCCAGCGTTGCTCCTGTGAGTACGTGATGCTTTGCGATGGGCATGTTGATGATCTTGTGGGCCTCAAGAAACGGCGTAAAAACCGGCCAGGTCTTCAGCACGACACCACCCAGTTCCACCTCGCGAAAGAGCTCCGGATCGGGCAGAATCACTTCGGCGCCCTCGGCTCGCGCGGCGGCCTGAATGCCCGAGCGCTGAAAGCAGCGGCGCGGCTCGTTGCAGCTCACATCCGTCACAATGACGCGCTTGGCGCCGGCCTGCCAGCACTGGCGCACAACCTCGGCAACGGCTTCAGGATTTGTATTGGCGGCTTGCTCCGGCGTGCGGTCCCAGGCGATGTTGGGCTTGATGACAACCACGTC
>JBEKOA010000131.1:0-12833 GCA_049522255.1 Occallatibacter sp. | reverse complement strand
CGCCGGGGCAGGTGACCGGAGGATTGTAGCTATTGGTAAAGCCCGTTAACGGAATGCCGTCGATACAGTTGGACAGATCCGCAGCCAGCGCAGAAGAGTAGCCCGCAGCGGAAGCCGCATGCAGCACCGGAAAAGATCGCGCCGCATATCACTATGGCAGAAAGAACGTAAAAGGATTTCACTCGCTCTCCAATGCGCCACAAATATCTCAACAGAAGGCCGGCAGCCTTAGTCTTGTACGCTCTCCGATAGGTCAAGTCTCGACGAACCTGCTGCCTATGTCAAGATGGACCTTTCATTGGTAGCGGGGGGTCGGTCATCGGCCTGATGACTCGATACGGATCAGAACAGCTTCGTGGGCACGGCATATACGAGGCCATCAAGCCGATTTTGATCAACGGCAGCAAGGTGCACACGAATCTGCCAATTCTTCAATCACCCTCGGCAGCGCCGTCGATTGGAACTAGAAGGCCATTCGGCGCAATGGGCCCAATCATCATCACCGGCGACGCAATCGGATCGATGATTGGACAGTTCTTTCGTTTACTCTTGTGACAGGTGCATCCATGCGGAGAGGAATGCCTCCGCATTCTCCTGCGCCCGTCCTGACACAGGAGCGTCTCAATGACGGCTGAATTGATCCATCGTCTGCACTTTGCATTTACCATCACCTTCCATTATCTCTTTCCCCAACTCACTATGGGCCTCGGACTCTTGATCGTCGTGCTCAAGTCGGTGGCGCTCAGAACCGGCAGCGAGCAGTGGGACAGGGCGGCGCGCTTCTGGGGGCGCATCTTCGCCATCAACTTCGTCTTCGGCGTGGTCACCGGTATACCCATGGAATTCGAGTTCGGCACCAACTGGGCGCGCTTCTCCCGTCTCTCTGGCGGAGTGATCGGCCAGCCACTGGCCATGGAAGGCGTCTTCAGCTTCTTTCTGGAATCGGCATTTCTCGGTCTGTTTCTATATGGCGAAAAACGGATCTCGAAACTCATGCATTGGTTTTCGGCGGTGATGGTCTTCGCGGGATCGTGGATTTCAGGCTTCTTCATCATCGTCACCGATGCCTGGATGCAGCATCCGGTGGCATATGATCGCCTGCCCAATGGGCAATTCGAGGTGCTCAGCTTTTGGCAACTGCTGATGAATCCCTGGGGGTTGCTGCAATACGCGCATAATATGACCGGCGCCGTGATTACGGGGTCGTTTGTGATGGGCGCCGTGGGCGCTTTTTATCTTTTGGAAGGCCGGCTGGAAGACTACGGACGCATCTTCCTGAAAGTCGGTGTCATCGCCGGTCTCATCTCTTCGATCCTCATTATCTTTCCCACCGGCGACCTGCACGGCAAGTACGTCGCGCGCAATCAACCGGCCGCCATCGCGGCAATGGAGGGTCTCTTCAAAACCGAAGATGGCGCGGGCCTCGTGCTGATGGGGCAGCCCAATGAAGAGACGGGCCAGATCGACAATCCTATCGTGGTGAATGATCTGTTGAGTTTCCTCATCTACGGAACGACCAAGGCCGAAGTCAAAGGTCTTGATCAGATTCCCCACGACCAGTGGCCTACCGCCCTGCCCCTGCTCTACTACGCCTACCACATCATGGCCGGTCTCGGAACATGGTTTGCTCTACTGATGACCGTCTCAGCCCTTCTGCTCTGGCGCAAGCGTCTATACACAGCGCGCTGGATCTTGTGGGCGCTGTTGCTCAGTTTTCCGCTGCCCTATATTGCCAACACTGCCGGCTGGATGACCGCTGAGCTCGGCCGACAACCCTGGCTCATCTATGGCCTGATGCGCACCAGCGAGGGCTACTCAAATACCGTCTCCGCCAGCAACGGGCTGTTCACGCTGCTTGGCTTCATGGGGCTTTACCTGTTGCTGGGGATTCTCTTTACCGTCCTGATTTATCGCGAAATCAGCAACGGGCCTGGTGCCGATACCGCTGCCGCGGTTCATGCCGATTGACGATTGCCGGTCTCGCTTGTGGGCCTGAGAAATAGGAGTCTGTTCATGATGGGTTTCATCTGGTTCTGGCTAGTCGCCGTGATGATCGTCGGCTACGTGGTGCTCGACGGCTTTGATTTGGGCGTAGGAGTGCTTCACCTGTTTCTGGTCCGCAATGAGACTGAGCGCCGCACAACGCTTGCCAGCATTGGCCCGGTCTGGGACGGCAACGAGGTTTGGCTGCTGGCCGGCGGCGGCACGCTCTACTTCGCATTTCCGCTTCTCTATGCCTCGGCCTTCAGCGGCTTCTATCTGCCGCTGATGATCGTGCTTTGGCTGCTGATCCTGCGTGGCGTGAGCCTGGAACTGCGCAATCACATCGAAGTCGGTGTCTGGCGCGCGTTGCTGGATGGACTCTTCGGTTTGTCCAGCGCGCTGCTCACGATCTTTTTCGGCGCCGCGCTGGCCAACGTCTTGCGCGGGGTTCCACTGCAAGCTGACGGATATTTCTTCCTGCCTCTTTGGACCAACTGGCAACCCGGCCCGCATCCCGGCATTCTTGATTGGTACACGGTGATCGGCGGTCTCGTCGCACTCGTCGCCCTCACGCTGCACGGCGCTCTCTGGCTCACCATCAAGACCTCTGGAGAACTGGAAGAGCGCGCCCGCCGCATTGTTGCTCCACTCTGGATTGCGCTCGTGACGCTCACCCTGGTCAGTCTAGCCGCCACCATTGTTGTGCGCCCGGCCAGCCTGGGCAATTACTTCAGCTACCCGGCCACATTTATCGTCCCTGCCGGCGTCGCCGCATCCCTGGCTGCTCTCTGGCTCTTCAATCGCAATGCCCAGCCGATCAGGGCATTTCTGTCTTCGTGCCTCTATCTATTTTTCATGTTGGCTGGAGCGTGCTGGGGTCTCTATCCTACTCTGCTTCCCTCTACCACCGGCGCTGCGAACGACATTACACTCAGCCGCGCCATCTCCGGTCCGCACACGCTCGCCGTCGGCCTGGCCTGGTGGAGCTTCGGCATGGTTCTGGCCATCGGCTATGTTTTCTTTGTCTACAGCAAATTCCGCGGAAAAGTCGATCTGGATGTGGTTGGGCATTAGCCGCTCGCAGTCGCTTGCATCATCGGTATTTTGGAGCTTTTGTTCCGGCATCGACAGTCAATGGCCACGTTCTGCTTCAGAGAATGTTGAAAGCCATTGTGCGCCACAATCGCCCGGCACATGAGAACCTGCAACCGGTGTTTTAAGGTTATACTTCACGCATTCGACCACGAATTCATTGGCGTGACCACTGACGAGATCTTCCATGAGATTCTGATCGTAGGGCGAGTAGCATTTTGGACTGTCCTCTGCCATCTCGATGAGCGTTCCCGGCGGTTCCTGCTCTCGTTTCATGAATTGAGACCGGACTGGGCTTACAGAGAGGAAGTCATCGGTCTTGATGGAATCAGTGGTGCATTTGGGTTGATGGTTGAAGAGGAGTTTTGAGATTGTGAATCTGTTCAGAGGTTTACGACCGTTAAAACGTGCAGGCGCTGTGCGAGACGTGTTGTCTGGGGTCGTGCTGGCTGCGATGGATATTCCGCAGGTGCTGGGATATAGCAAGATCGCTGGAATGCCGGTGGTGACGGGGCTCTATTCGCTCATGCTGCCGCTGGTCGCGTTTGCGGCGTTCGGCTCGTCGCGATATTTAGTGGTTGCGGCTGATTCGGCGACAGCTGCGATCTTCGCGGGCGGGATGTCGGGAGTTGCGACGCCGGCGGGGGCGCAGTATGTAGCTCTGGCGGGGATCGTGGCTCTGCTGACGGCAGTGCTTCTGCTGCTGGCACGGCTGCTCCGGCTGGGGTTTATCGCGGATTTTCTTTCTCGGACAGTGCTGGTCGGCTTCCTTGCCGGGGTGGGGCTTCAGGTGGGCATCTCGGTGCTAAGCGAGATGCTGGGGGTGCCTGCGGGTTCGCGCAGGCCGTTGGTGCAGCTTTGGGAGGTGCTTCGCGGGCTGCCGCAAGCTCATCTGCCGACTGTGGCGTTGTCCGTCTCGGTGCTGGGGTTTGTGCTGGTGTTGCGCCGGTTCGTTCCGAAACTGCCGGGCGCGCTGGTCGCCGTGGTGGCAGCGATTGCGGCAAGCGCGGCGTGGGGTTTTGCCGGACACGGGATTGCGACGATTGGTCCGGTTTCCCGCGGTTTGCCGCACTTGGGGTTGATGGCCCTGCTCAGTCTGCGCAGTATGAGCTGGAAGGAGGCGGAGCAACTGATCACCGTGTCAGCCTCGTGCGCCGTCATGATCCTTACGCAGAGCGCGGCGACCTCGCGAATTTATGCGGCCAAGCATAATCAGGAGGTGAACGAGAACAACGATCTGTTCGGGCTTTCGGCCGCCAATGCCGCCGCCGCGCTGAGCGGCGGCTTTGTGGTCAATGGAAGTCCCACGCAGACGGCGATGATGGAGGACGCCGGCGGACAGAGTCAGTTGACGCAGGTCGCAACAGCCGCAGTAGTGGCGTTGGTGCTGTTGTTTCTGACCAGGCCGCTCGAGTATCTTCCCACTTGCGTGCTGGGTGTGCTGGTGTTCATGGTTGCGCTTCGACTCATCGATTTGAAGGCTCTGCGAGAGATCCGATTGGAGAGTCCGCAGGAATTTGCGCTGGCAGTCATGACCGCCGCCGTGGTGCTGCTGGTGGGAGTAGAGCAGGGAATTGTCCTGGCCATGGTGGTGTCGCTGCTGCGCGTCGTGCAGCATAGTTATCACCCGCATAGCGGCGTGCTGATTACCGATGGAGGCGGGAGCTGGAAGCTGGTTCCGGTTGCACCAAGCGTGGTGACGGAGCCAGGGCTGGTTCTGTACCGGTTTGGAGCAGCGCTCTTTTACGCCAATGCCGGACGATTTCTTGAAGAGGTATCGCTAGTTATACAGCCGATGCCATCGGCAGTGCGCTGGGTGGTGGTGGACGCGGAGGCAATGACACATGTGGACTACACGGCTGCGCGGGTGGTGATGGCGCTGAAGAAGAATCTTACAGAGGCTGGGGTCGAACTGGCGTTTGCGAGGTTGCCGTGGGATCTGCGATCCGACTTCGATCGGCATCATCTGATGGAAGCGATAGGCCAGGGGCGAATCTACGACCGGCTGCATGATGCGATTGCTGCCTTCGAGGGGTCGGCGAAGCTGTCGGAGCCAGAGGCCAGTCAGGCGAGATCGGACGGCGCAGAGCGGGGCTCGGGTGGCCAACCGGGTTAGAAGTAGCGCGATGAAAGGCATTGTGGTGCGATTTAGAGGATGCGGCTAGAAGAAAGTATCGCCATCGAATGAATGACCTCTTCCACTCGATGAGCGGGCGTTGTAAAAGAGTCCAGGATGAGGCAGTTGGCCGGTCGCGCTCGGTTTTGAACCGGGGGTGAGTTGAGAGTCTCTTCATCGGTTATTCACTTGTCGTGCCAGGTTGAAATAACACCCTTATTGAGTCTCATCCAAATGTTGATCAGAAGTGGTGCATGAGCCAGTGCATTGGAATCGATCTAGGCGAGACCCATACGCGGGTAGCGATTCAAAGCGGCGGGGTCACGGCGGCAAGTTGCGCCGCGCAGATGGATGTGGGAAACTGCTCGACTCGGTCTTGTCCGCCGTTCCATATGCCAGTGTTGCGATGAAATCCAAATGGGAACGCATGCGTAAGAAAACCTAGTCAACCAATTTATTTGCCGGTGTGGGAGCAACGAAGACTCGCCGGAAGTGCCGTTCTCGGCACGCTCTGGCTCGTGTTTCCCTTCAGGGCGAGCGAGGCAGCAATTTCATCCCCAGTTTTTGGGTCCGCCCCGAGGACAATCCAGCCCCATTTTCGCCGATTGACCACGATTGAGGACGAATAAGCCACACTGGCCTGAAAAGGCCTAGCGAGCAGAAAACGCTGGATTTAAAGGAGAAAGTTGGAGGCGCGGGCCGGGATCGAACCGACGCATAAAGGTTTTGCAGACCTTTTTCGAAGTGGGCCAAAACCTAGTGTTTATGCGGGTTCCGCTTTTCCGGCACCCATTTTGGTCCGACTTTTGTCCGACCCCCCGGTGTCTGTGAGTATGACAGGCTAGATTCTGAACCACTGGAGGCGCTTGCAAATCTGTGCCTCGTCGGTTTAGAAAATCAAATTCGTGGACCTGATCGGGATCGAACCGATGACCTCTTCCATGCCATAGAGTCGACGTTAAGCAATTCAACAACTTACAAGACCCCGGTGGCTGCCTAAGTCCTTGTAAGCGCGCGCATCCCCGAGATCCAGCGAATCGCAAAGCGTATTGCGTTTCCAGTTCGTCGCCCGCACAACTGGAGCCATCGGAATTGCCGATGGGCTTTTGGCCGCCCCTAAGATTGTATTGGCGGTGTTCGAGGGAAGATGGCCAAAGGGAAGATAATCCCGGCTCGTAGCACCATCTCCGTATTTCCGGTAGTTCGTCCAGAACCAGGAAATCGCGGCAAGCAATCGGAGAGCCGACATGCGGGGGTAATACTGGGAGACTAAATATCGACCAGAAAACATGACCGTTATTCAGATCCTTGTTCTACTTGGTGTATTGGCAGCAGGATTCTGGCTGGAGTGAGATTTACCGTCCAACAGAGCGATTGCCGCTACCAACACTGTCTCACGGCGCTCAGCAAGGCCACCGCGCCACGGGCGTGTTGGCGAGTACACAAGTGGTAACTGACGAGCAGCCGTAGTTATCCGGCCAATCTCCCTAAACTCGGCCGTAGAACTGCTGTCTCAAGCCTCAAGCCTGATTCCCTGGCTGGCTTCGATAAATCTGCCTATTGCTTCCAAACTCAACTTCTCTTGGCCCTTCATGCGGATGTTCCTTATCCAGCATGACCGCCCCTTCAGGCTCATCTTGCGTTGGACAAGAGTTGGCTTGACGGACTGTAACGGTGTATGGAATCATCCTTGCGATCCGGCGCTATAGGTCCGATGGGAGCCCAAACCCATTCGATAGCCTGTCGATTCGCGCAATTCAAACCCCTATTCTTGGCTTTCAGGAGGATTTTCATGACTAGCAACGATGAGCGATTCAGCAATTCAAGCGCCGGCGTAAAGCTGGCTTACGAGCGGCCCACCGCGGTCTTTGCAAGCCCCAGTCAGGAGAGCAGGCTTATGGCGAATGGAAACTACCCGAGTTCCAACTCGCCGTGCGACGATTGCCAGCCCGAACCTGGAAACTATCCGAGTTCCGGCTCCCCGTGCGCCGATTGTGAACCCGATCCTGCAAATTAGCGGAGATACGGTCACCGGGCGGCGGCGAGCGCATCGCCGTTTGCCGCCGCCCAACTTGCAAGTTCCACGTTTGCACGGGAGCACAATCGTGAAACGCAAAGACGGCCTTGTCCTGCGAAGCATCGGCGGCGACAGTTTGCTCGTCCCGACAGGCGCGCGCGTCGCGGCAATGCCTGGTTTGGTCGTCCTCAACGGCACGGGGCGCTGCATGTGGGAGCTTCTGGCGCAAGAGCGCTCCGTGGACGAACTGGCCGCCGCCGTGGCGGAACGGTTCGACGTGGATGACTCGCTCGCCCACGCGGATGCGCAATCGTTCCTCGATGAGATGGTGCGGATGGGATTGGTTCAACCATGACCACGCTGCCTGCTGGCTATGGCCCGCTCGTCCGTGAATTGCAACGGCGCGCCGCCGCCATTCGCCAGCCGGTGACCGGCGCGTTTGAACTGACGGAACGCTGCAACCTCTCATGTCGAATGTGCTATGTCCGCCACTCCGCCCACGATGTTGCGAGGCGCCAAAAGGAACTCTCCGCCTCGCAGTGGCTTACGCTTGCGCAGGATGGCGTGGACAGCGGCATGGTCTTTTTGCTGCTCACCGGAGGCGAGGTTTTTTTGCGCCCGGACTTCTTCGAGATTTACACGCCGCTCACGCGCCTGGGCCTCATGCTCACGCTTTTCACCAACGGAACGCTCGTCATCGACAGGATCGCGCAACGCTTGGCGGAAACTCCGCCGAGTCTCACCCAGATCACGCTCTACGGCGCGACGGCCGCTACCTATGAAGCCGTCACAGGCGTCCCCGGCGCTTACGAGCGCTGCTGCGCCGGAATTGAGGCGCTCCTCAAACATCGCGTCCGGCTGGAACTGAAGACCACGATCACGCGGCGCAACGCCGGCGAATTGGAAGCCATGCGGCAGATGGCGCGCAATTGGGGCCTGGCGTTTTCGGCGGGGTGGACGCTTATGCAGCGGCGCGATGGCAATCCTTCCGAGGTGGAAGACTGCCGCTTGTCCGCGCACGATTGCGCGACTCTTGAAGCCACCGAGCGCCGGGCGGCTGGCGAGCGGATGCGCGGCCCGCACGCCGTCAAGGCCTCCAATTTCTACTGCCAGGCCGGCAAATCCGCATTTGCCATCAACTCTTCCGGCGAGATGAACCCCTGTCTGAACTTGTCCCAACCTGGGGTGCGGCCCCTCGATACAGGTTTTCGCCCAGCTTGGGAAGGCTTGCAGTGCTTTGTGGATGAAGCGCCGCCTCTCGGTTCCTTCTGCCAGGCTTGCGAGATGCGAGGCTACTGCCCGCGCTGCCCGGCGTGGTCGGCTATGGAAACTGGCACATTGACCGAGCGGGTGCCATATCTCTGCAGTATCGCCCGCGTGCGCAAGGAGCGCTACGAGGGAATGCCGGCATAAGCGCCGCAGAGGAAACGCGGAGTAAGAAGCGCTTTTCAGGATTTGTCGCCGTGGGGCACCCCTCAAAAATATTTTGGATCAATTTGATCCTGATACACTTCTTTAACGCAAATGGCGCGTACCATGCGAGAAGGTAGCCCGATCCCCCCGGAGCTTCCTCCCAAACACCATGCGGAAAGTAAAGGAGATCTCTATGTCCTTGGGCGTTCAATCTTCCCCATTGCGAGCCCTGCTTGTGTCAGGAGTCATCGCGGCTTCGGCGCTCGCCTCATTAGCAGAAGGCCCGGTCTCTCAGCCAGTAGACAGCCCTGCGTCGAAGAAGGCGCACGCGGCCCAAGAGTACGGAAGAATCCCGCTCAGCTTCGAGGCCAACCAAGGTCAAGCCGAAAAGACCGTGAAGTTCCTTTCCAACGGCAGCGGTTATTCGCTGTTTCTCACGGATTCGTCCGCGGTATTGGCGCTGACCAAACCGGAGGTCTCAAACGCGAGGCCCAGCAATCCCGCCGGAAAAGGAGTGAAGGCGGCTCCGGTGCGTTCGGCCGGGAAGACCGATGTAGTGCGGATGGATCTGACCGGCGCCAACCGGGACCTGCAGGTAACAGGCGTAGATCAACTTCCAGGCACCGCCAACTACTTCATCGGCAACGACCCGGCTAAATGGCAGAGCGGCGTGCCGACCTTTGCCAGGGTGAGGTATGCCAGCGTCTATCCGGGCGTCGACCTGGTTTACTACGGCAACCAGCGGCAGTTGGAATACGACTTCGTGGTTGCGGCGGGAGCTAGTCCCAAGCCCATCCGGCTTGAATTCGAGGGAGCCAAGAAGCTCGATCTGACTGCCGATGGAGATTTGACCGTTTCGGCGGCGAACGGCGAGATCGCGTTTCGCAAACCCGTCGTCTATCAAGTGAACGACGGCGTGCGCCAGCCGGTCGACGGGCAGTTCGCGTTGCTCAAGAAGAATTCAATTGGCTTCACGCTAGGCCGATACGACCATTCAAAACCGCTTGTCATAGACCCGATCCTTTCTTACTCCACCTACCTCGGTGGCAGCCTCGCCGACGCCGTCTATGGAATCGCCGCTGACAGTTCGGGCAACGCCTATGTAGTCGGCACTACTTTTTCGACGAATTTTCCGGTGACAACCGGGGCATTTCAGTCGGCGAACAGCGAGCCAGCCACCTTCCAATGCGCTTTTGTCAGCAAGCTCGACTCAACCGGCACGGCGCTGGTGTACTCGACCTACCTCGGCGGTAGCGGCAACCCAGGAAACCACGCCATCTATGGCGATGTAGGCATCGGCATTGCCGTGGACGGCTCAGGCGACGCCTATGTGACCGGCGACGCTCAGTCAACGAATTTTCCCGTGACAACGGGTGCGTTTCAAACTGTGAACAACAGCACGAAGCTCGATACTGAAAACGCCTTTGTCACCAAGCTCAACCCGACCGGCACGGCCCTGTTGTACTCGAGTTACCTCGGAGGCAATAACCAGGATTACGGCGCCGGTATTGCCGTGGATAGCCTAGGATACGCCTATGTGACTGGAAATACGAGCTCATCGACTTTTCCCGTAACAGCGGGCGCCTTTCAGACCACGAACAATTCCGACCTCACCGACGGGTGGTCGGACGCTTACGTCGCCAAGCTCAATACAACAGGCACGGCGCTGGTGTACTCGACCTACCTTGGCGGCACCGGCTATGGCGCTCGAGGCCAGGGCATTGCGGTGGACGGCTCGGGCTACGCTTATGTGACCGGGAGTGCGGCTTCGACGGATTTTCCCATCACAGACGGCGCGTTTCAGACCACGAATTACGCCGCCGCCGGCGCAGGTCCACAAACCGTTGCTTACAACGCGTTCGTGACCAAGCTCAATACGACCGGCACGGCGCTCGAGTATTCAACCTTTCTGGGAGGCTCGATCGACGATTACGGCGCCGGCATTGCCTTGGACGGCTCGGGCGACGCTTACGTCACCGGCGAGACATTGTCGTCGGATTATCCGGTGGCGGGGAACGCATATCAGCCCACCAACAAGGCCTACGCCAACGAGGGTGCAAGCGGATTTATCACCGAGGTCAACTCGGCCGGCACCGGCCTGGTGTACTCGACCTTCCTGAGCGGCAGCGGCATACCGCCCCAAGCCTGTGGCAGTGACTGCACTTCAAGCGGTTCGGGAGATTCCGCCAACGCGATCGCCGTGGACGGCCTGGGCAACGCCTATGTGACTGGCAATGCGACTTCGTCGGATTTCCCCACCACATCGGGCGCTTACCAGACCGTGAATAACGCGGCGGGCTATCCCGCCACCAAAACGTTCATTGGCGTCAATGCATTTATCACCAAGCTCAACCCAGGCGGATCGTCGCTGCTTTACTCGACCTACCTCGGCGGCAGTAGCCAGGATGAAGGCTATGGCATTGCCCTGGACGGCGTTGGCGGCGTGTATGTCGCCGGCGGCTCGACATCGACGGATTTTCCAACCACAACGAGCGCTTATCAGATCGCAAGCGGAGGCAGTGAGGATGCCTTTATCGCCAAGCTGGCGATCGGCTCCGTAGCAACCACCATCTCCACCACGACCTCAGTGATCTCGAGCGCCAATCCGCAGGTGCAGGGAAGCTCAGTTACCTTTACGGCCACGGTTACGCCGGGGTCCGGCACGGGCGTACCAACCGGCAGCGTGGTCTTCAGCGTGGACGGCACGACGGAATCCACGGCGGCGCTGGGCGGCACGGGAGAAGCGACCTACTCCACCTCCAGCCTGACCACCGGACAGCACACCATCCTGGCCAGCTACGCCGGCAGCAGCGCCTATGCCGCCAGCAGCAGCACCCTGACGGAGACAATCAGCGAACCGCAGGTCTCAGTGCCCAGCGTGGTCGGCGACACCCAGGCAGCCGCGACGACAGCCATAACCGGGGCTGGACTCGTGGTCGGCACGGTCACCATGGCGAGCAGCGCAACCGTAGCATCCGGCGACGTGATCAGCGAAAGCCCAAGCGCTGGCACGAGCGTCAACACCGGCTCTGCCGTTAACCTCGTCGTCTCAACCGGCCCGGCGCAAGTCGCCGTGCCCAGCTTGGTTGGCGACACCCAGGCAGCCGCGACGACAGCCATCACCGGAGCTGGACTCGCGCTTGGCACGGTCACCACAGCCAGCAGCTCCACCGTCGCATCCGGCGACGTGATCAGCGAGAGTCCAACTGCTGGCACAAGCGTGAACTCCGGCTCTTCCGTCAACCTGGTCGTCTCAACCGGGTCGGGGCAGACGACCGTCGCCACCATGCCTTTCTTCTCACCGGTTGCCGGCACCTACACCTCAACCCAAAGTGTGACCATCACCGATGCCACGACTGGCGCAGCCATCTACTACACCACCAATGGAACCCCGCCCACCGCCTCGTCAACCTTATACAGCAGCGCAATAACCGTCTCCGCTACGGAGACCATCGAAGCCATTGCCGTGGCCAGTGGCGACACCGACAGCGCAGTTGCAAGCGCCGACTACATCATCGTTGCCGCCGCACCCGGCTACGCGCTGAGCGCTTCTCCGTCGTCGCTCACCATCAAGAGCGGCTCGACGGGAAGTACGGTGATTACGCTGACGCCGACGGGCGGATTCACGGGCACTGTCGACTTCGCCTGCGGAACGTTGCCTGCCCTCGTAACCTGCGGCTTCGCACCCGCCAGCTTGACGGTCCCTTCCAGCGCGCCGCTGACCACCACGCTCACCATCGGGACGACTGGGACCGCGACCGCTTCCCTCCGCAATAGCCCAGCAGGAGGCGCGCTTCCGGGGATATTGGCAGCCCTGATTCTGCTGCCTCTTGGCTTGACGCGGCGCATCCTTCGCACCAGGAAGGCTGGAGGTCCGTGGCTTGCGTGCTTGCTTCTGCTAGCAGGAGCGACCCTTGCCTCGGCAGGCCTGCTCGGAACGACCGGGTGTGGCGGGGGTTTCATGTCATCCACATCATCGACACCGGCGGGAACCTACACCATACCCATCACTGTAACCAGTGGCGGGACAACGGTCCCACTTAACCTGTCGATCACGATCCAGTAGCAAGCCAATCTGATGCACTTGCGTCTAACCTGCATATCTCACACGCCGACGGTTGAAGGGGAGATTCTGAAAGCGAAAATATAGCTGGAAAGGCCGCTTTTTCTGTGGCATAACTACGTTGTCGAGGCGTGGTTTTAGCCGAAGAA
>JBEKOA010000130.1:0-13021 GCA_049522255.1 Occallatibacter sp. | reverse complement strand
AAATCGTACCTTTTCCTTCATGACCGGTTCCTCTCCGCTTGTGGCTCTGAACTGTGCTTCTGTCCTGAATCACAGCCTAACCCACGGTCAGCGCATTGGACCGGTCACTCCATTCTGACTAATCCCCTGGCTTCACTCCCCCGCCAGCGTCTCAAGCAGCGCATCGAAGTCTTCCAGCCGCGCATACTCGATAATGACCTTGCCCCGTCCGGCGTGGTCTTCGATGTGCACCTTCAGCCCCAGCGCCCGCTGCAACCGCTCCTGTACCTCGCGAACGTTGGGATCAACAGGAGGTTCAGGCTTTGGCTCCTTCTTGGCCGCCCGCTCGGGATGCAGAAGACCCTGTACGTAGGTCTCCGTTTGGCGAACAGAAAGCGAAAGATCGAAAACTCGCTTCGCCGCCTTCTCGATCTCCTCTGCGTGCTCGAAGGCCAGCAGCGTCCGGGCATGCCCAAAACTCAGCTCGCCTAACTCAACGCGCGCCTGCACGGATGCAGGTAACCTCAACATCCGCAAGAAGTTAGCTACAGATGCGCGATCCTTGCCGGTCCGCACGGCCATCTGTTCCTGCGTCATGTGAAACTCCCGCGAAAGCCGCTCGAAGGCCCGCGCCTGCTCCATCGGATTCAGGTCGGCGCGCTGCAGGTTCTCAACGATAGTGATCTCCATCGCCTGCTCGTCCGAGACCTGCCGCAGAATCGCCGGGATCGTTTTCTTGCCGGCCAGCTCCGAGGCCCTCCAGCGACGCTCCCCGGCGATGAGCTGAAAGCGACCATTCGCCAAGGGGCGCACCAGGACGGCTTGCACCACCCCATTCGCGGTGATCGAGGCGGCCAACTCGCCCAGTTGCTCCTCGTTCATATGCGTGCGCGTCTGGAAAGGATTCCGATCGATCTGATCGAGGGGAATCTCCAGAGGCTTGCCGCCTTCCGTCTCTTTGGCGGATGGAGCTGGCGCGGACGGGACACGGGGTAGCAGGGAGTCCAAGCCCTTGCCCAGGGCGCGGCGTTTAATTTCGGTGACGGCGACGGTCATGTTCACAATCCTCGGTCTCCGAAATACCTCCGGAGCTTCTAAACATCTCATTTTCTTTCGATTTAATCGATCTGATGCACTCTACGGAAGGCTCGTGGCCTTGTCGTCAAGACTGAGGCAACACTTGGACCTTTACCTCTGGTTCCGCTGCAATCGGTCCCTTCTTGCGCGAAGTCTCGATTCCGTTGCGTGCCAAAAACTCCCCAGCCAGTTCGAAATAGGCCTCGGTTCCTCGTGAACGCGCGTCGTAGAGGGCCACCGGCTTTCCATGGCTGGGAGCCTCGGCCAATCGCACGTTGCGCGGAATTACAGTGCGGAAGAGCCTCTCCCGGAAATACTCTCGCAGCGTCTCGGTCACCTGCTGGGCAAGGTTGGTTCGATCGTCGTACATGGTCAGCAGCACGCCTTCGATGGTGAGCGCGGGGTTGAAGGCAGCTCGTACCCGCTCAAGCGTCGAGATCAACTCAGAGATTCCCTCCAAAGCAAAATACTCGGCCTGCATGGGAACAATCAGCGTGTCCGCGGCGCTCAAAACGTTGAGCGTAAGCAGATCAAGCGCCGGCGGGCAGTCCAGAACGATCAGATCGTATTGGTCGCGAACCGGCTCCAGTGCACGGCGCATACGCAAAGCTCGATCCTCGGCCGCTGCCAACTCGATATTGGCGCCCGTCAGGTTCTTAGAGCCGGGCAATAGGGACAACAGCGGGACCTCTGTCGGAAGAATGACCTGCTCCGCCTGGGAATCACCCATCAGAACGTCATAGATAGAGCGCCGGTTGTCGTCCCGCTGCACGCCGAGGCCCGAAGAGCAGTTCGCCTGCGGGTCGCAGTCCGCCAGTAGGACCTTAAGGCCCTGAATGGCCAGGCAGGCAGCCAGGTTGATTGCTGTGGTGGTTTTTCCAACTCCGCCCTTTTGATTGACAATGCCGAGTATCTTGCTCATGGGATTTCAGACTAATGGGAAGAGCGATTTGAGGATAGCCTCTTGTGTTGTGGAGAACCCGGCCAAGCTGTGGAAAGTCTCTTGCACCGCGGAAGAGAATAAGGCCGCAAAATCGTGCAGGGCAAGGGCTTCAGGGTCTTCTCTACACTCTCAAATCGTGGCGTCAAGGCGGTGCCATTTGGTGGAAAACTTTCGACTTTCACAGCAGAATTCTGACGAATAGTTGGCAGCCTTAAGAATTGTTCTCATTTGAAATCCAGCCCGTTTTGGACCAAGGCCAGCCCTGTTCCACGTGGAACGAGTCCCAGTTCGGGTTCACTTCCCGAGATGTTTCACGTGGAACAAGTAATTCTGTGAACGTCGACTTCGCCGATGTCAGCCGCATATTGCACTTCCATCTATTGAACTCCCATTCGACGCGGCTAGAATCCTCTAATGCCCTATACTTTCGGGGACAATGAAAGTGCAAGTCACCGGCTGCGCCGGCTCGCCGAACTCTACGAACCGGAGACTCGCGCCTTGCTGGTGCTTTTCTCCGCTTCTGCCGAGGCGCGAACGCCTAGCCTTGCCGTCGACCTTGGTTGCGGACCCGGCTGGACTACGCAACTGCTCGCCTCCGTACTCAAGCCAGAACGAACCGTCGGACTGGACTCATCGGATCGTTTTATAGCCGAAGCGAAGGAGAACCACCCGCAGCTCGAGTTCCTGCGCCACGACATCCTGCAATCCCCCTTCCCAATTGAAGCGCCGGATCTTTTCTTCTGCCGTTTCCTCCTCACGCATCTATCTGCACCGCTGAAGGTTCTGAAGACGTGGGCGGAGATCGCCGCGCCTCAAGCAACGTTGATAATCCACGAGACCGAGACGATCGAATCCGATCACCCCGCACTTCATCGTTACTACGAGCTAGTCGCTGAGATGCAGAGGCACAATGGTCAAACGCTCCATGTGGGCGCAGTTCTGCGCGCCGGCCTTGACGAAACAGGATGGCGAGTGCGGCACAACCGAACGCTAACGAAGGAGAAGCCGGCGATGGAGATGGCCCAGTTGCATCTGCCAAACCTCCGCACCTGGGGCAGGAACGAATTCGCTGTCCAAGCATTCGATCGCCGCGAACTGGATCAACTGGAGACTGCTCTTGATTCCATCGCGTCCGGAGCCTCAGAAGCCGGCCTGGTACACAACACCGCCAGGCAGATCGTCGCAGAGCGGAGATGATTGCCTTGACTGGGCCAAGCGCCACTTCCCAAATTTGCAATGTGAGGCAGGTCTCTGGTACATTACCGAGCTATATGGATGCGCCGAACGCCTTTATCGGCAGAGTCGATCTTCCGACAGCCGAAGAAGTATCCGCTGCTTTGGGCAAATCCAATGACCTGTGGAAGCAGTTAGTCGACTGGATCAGCGAGCAGGGAGTCGCGGATCAAGAGTGGAAATCGTCCTCGCCAAAACATGGTTGGGCTCTCCGTCTCAAACTCAAGAACCGAACCATCGTCTATCTTGCTCCCTGCAAAGAGTGCTTTCGCGTGGCCTTTGCCCTTGGCGACAGGGCGGTTGCCGCCGCCCGGCAAAGCGATCTGCCCAAGTCCACGCTCAAACTCCTCGACGAGGCGCCACGCTACGCTGAGGGAACAGGTCTGCGGTTGATCGTGAAAGCTCCGAAGGATCTCGCTGCCGTCCGTAAGCTGGCTCTCATCAAGCTGGCAAACTGATCTCTCGTTCACCGAGCGCAAGCTGCCTCCCCCCGCCGCCTGCCATTCGAATCGGATCGGCCCAGGAAAACTCCGCTCCTGCGGCTGCCTTCACCCTTCCAGCTTGGGCGTCGGTGGTCATCAAGGCCAACCAACCGCCTGGGTGAACCAAACGAGTCGCCGTCTGAATGGCCGCCTCCATCTTGTCGACCGCCCGCAAGGTGATGCAATCAAATTGCGCTTCTAGCGCCTCTGCCCGGCCGGAGTGCACCTTGGCGCCAATTCCCAGCACCCGCACCGCCTCCAGGAGAAACGCTGCCTTCTTTCCTTGAGACTCTGCCAGGGTCACCGCAATATCCGGCCTGCACAGCGCTATCGGAACTCCGGGAAATCCAGCGCCACTGCCAAAGTCCAGCAGTGTGGCGATTCTCTCTGGCAAAGCGCGAGCGCAGGCGATGGACTCGACGAAGTGGCGAGAGAGAATCCCCTCTTCATCTCGAATTGCCGTCAGGTTCAAGCGCGCATTCCAGCGAACAAACAGCGAAAGATAGATCTCAAAGCGTCCGCTCAAAGCTGCATCCAGCTTTTCAAGACCAGCCTCGGCCAGAAGGACATTGAGCCGAAGCCCCGCAGAATGTGCTTCTTCGCTCACGCCCGAGCGACCGATTCATCGATCGGCCGCGGCTGCCACACCACCGCCGCCTGCACAAAGGCCGCAAAGATCGCGCGCGAAAAGGCACTCTGGGTGTAGGTCCGTTCGGGATGCCACTGGACTCCAACCACGAAATGCTCTGGTGAACCCAGTTCAACCGCCTCCACCACCCCGTCGCCCGTCGAGACCGCGCTCACCAACAGACTGTCACCCGCCACCCGAATCGCCTGGTGGTGGCTCGAGTTGACCTGCGGTTCGTGCGCATAGCCCAAGGGAACCAGACCTGCGAGCCGCGATTCCGGCGCAATCCGCACCGCATGCGCCTCAACCACCTCCCGGCCCGGCCGGTGATCGACGGCAGTCTTCAGGTCTTGCACCAGCGAACCGTTGAGCCACACATTCAGGCTTTGTGTGCCGTGGCAGATTGCCAGGATGGGCTTGCGCAGGCTAAATGCTTCCTGTAGCAGCACTTCGTCCACTGCCGTGCGTGCCGGATCGGCCTCTCCGCACTCTGGAATTGGATCTTCGCCATATCTTTGCGGATCCACATCGAATCGACTGCCAGGGAGGAGGATTCCCTGCACGCCCGCAAGCAACCGGGCGACGCGGTCCTGCTGTTCGTGCAATGGAACGATGATCGGGGTCGCTCCCGCAGAACGGAGCGCTGCAAGATAGGGCGGCAGCGACCGTTGATTGTAGGCCGAATCGCTGCTGGTGGGCTCGGGAATTGCAACGTGTACGCACATAGCTGCAACAGTGTACAGATAGACGCGGCAAATGCGATAGAGGAATCAGAACTCCGTACCCACACACTCAACCTCGGCCGCACTTTGTCTCTTGCGCCTTCTCTTCCGGCAGGTTTTCGAAAGCCGCCATCGGCAAGCCCAGGATCGATCCAGCCAGATGGAAATCGCAGACAATCTCCGAAGTCAACAAATGGCCACTATCTTAATGGCCTCAATGCGCCGATAGGAGAGAACCTGCCCTCTTCGATGACAGGTCCGGCAGTTGCACCTCGGCTTCAAACCCTCCCTTGAGGCGGGTCTGGGGTGCCACCCGGTGCTTTCGTTGGATTTGATCTTTCGCCTGCGCGCAAGACTGAACCGCATTGTTTGGTTTGAGGATTTTAGAACTGTACCGATGCCGAGGATCTTTGGAACATGAAAGCTCGCCGATATATGTCGAAGGGTTCGCCGATGCCCTGGAAGCGTTTGGAGGCCGAGTATGTCTGTTGACGATATTGTCAAGGCTCAATCCATAGCAGACTCTGCCATCGCAACGATGCAGCGGCTTGAGATCCCTGCAACCCCGGCCAACTACGCCATCTGGTACGAGTATCACGCCGGTCTCAGTCCAAATCTGCAACGAACCATCGATGTGCTTATCTCCAACCGCGAGAGCTTCAACGAGACCACGCTCCAGGATTTGTACGCGACATTCTTTTCTACGGCCAAAGAGGCCCAGGCCGTACGCGAAATCTCTGTGCATGCTCTCGCAACCCTGCAGGAGATTGTCGGCGTTGCCGACTTGGCCAGTGATGATGCCCATCAATTCGGCCACGCCCTGCAGGGCTTTGCTTCAAAAGGCCTGGAAGAGAGATTTGGGAATCTGAAAAACCTCATCGTGAACCTGGTTGAAGAGAGCAAAAGCATGGCCGGCAGAAGCGAGTACGTAGGCATCCGCATGCGCGAGTCCGCCGGCAAAATCGAGGCTCTTGAACGCAATCTTGAAAATGCCATCCTTGACTCCACGATGGATGGCTTGACTGGCGTTGCCAATCGTAAATCCTTCGATGCCATCATCCGCAAGTCCGCCGGCGAGGCCATGAACAGTGGCGACGACCTGGCCATGCTGATGATCGACATCGATCACTTCAAAAGGGTCAACGACACGTGGGGGCACCAGACGGGCGATATTGTCCTTCGTCACCTGGCTAAAACCCTGCAAAAAGCTGTTCGTGGTGGAGATCATGTAGCGCGCTACGGCGGCGAGGAATTCGCCGTCATTCTACCCAATACGAATGGGCAGGCCGCCGTCAGTGTGGCAGAGAACATTCGCCTGGCGCTGGCTAGAGAGCCTATCCAGATTGAACTAACTCCGCCCATCACGCCCACAACGGTATCGATCGGAGCTGCCTGCTATGACCCTGGGGAACCACTAGCCGAATGGGTGGGTAGAGCCGACGCGGCTTTATACAGTGCAAAAAGGGATGGTAGAGATCGTGTTGAACTCAATGAATGCCCCAATTGACGGAGGGGTCGCCATGAATGCGACCTCTGGATTCTGCTTGCTTGTCGATGATTCCTTGCTCGTGAGGAAGATCGCGCGAAAGATCTTCACTCGTCTGAGCTTCGAGGTTGACGAGGCTGAAAATGGGCAGATCGCCCTGGATAAGTGTCAGAGCCGCATGCCCGATGTCGTCCTGCTTGACTGGAACATGCCGGTCATGGATGGCCTGGAATTCCTCAAATCCTTGCGCCGCACCGAAGGCGGCAGGGGGCCTGCCGTCATCTTCTGCACCACCGAGACCGATGTCGAGCACATCCAAAAAGCCCTTGCAAATGGAGCGAACGAGTACCTGATGAAGCCGTTTGATCAAGAGTCCCTGATTGCAAAACTGGATCTGGTCTTCTTTCGCAAATAGGCTCTGCTTTGCAATCCCGGCTTGGGCCCTAACAAAGAATCCAATAAGCTGCGGTTTCCAAGAGCGCAAGTCTCGCTTCAATTGTGCAGGATCGCCGAGGCCGGGCTTTCCTCTGGCGGAAGCTCCTGCAAGCGTGGAATCCGCAACTCCTCAATCGACGTCCGCAGCTTCTGGGTCAACTCCTCGCTCTGCCGCAGAGTCATTCCCGTGGTGTCGATCGGCTCGCCCACGCTCAGCGTCACCTCTCCGGGATAAAAATGGCGTGTGTGGATCGGCAGCAGCTCGTAGACTCCGCTCAGCGCGATCGGCACCAGAGGGACCTGGGCTCGAATCGCCAGGTATGCCGCGCCTGACAGGAACGGCCGCAGTTCGCCGTCTGAAGTTCGTCCCCCCTCCGGGAAGACGAACAGCGCCATCCCCGAGCGCAGCGCCCTGGCGCCCGCACCCAGGCTGGAAAGCGTGGCGCGCGGATTGGCGGTGTCGATCTGAATCTGTCCTGATCGATTTAAGTACCATCCTATGAACGGTATAGGCCACAGTTCCTTCCGCGCGAGAATGCGAAACTGGAAGGGCAACGCGCCAAAGATGACCGGCGTGTCCATATACGAAGTGTGATTCGAGGCATAAACCGCCACCGGATGCCTGCGCAGGTTCTCGGCTCCCAGCACTCTCAGCTTTGCCCCAGAGGCCCATACGCAACCCCGTGCCCAGACCCGCGCGATGCGGTGCTGCACGTTGCCCTTCTTGTCGATAAGCGAAACCAGTAGCGACAGGCTTCCGCACACCGCCGTCATCACAGCGAAAAGCGGCGTCTGGATGAGATTGGTACTCCAGCGATAGATCCATGGCAGCGGATTGGGGCGCCGTCTCATCCTTCTACTCCTCCCAACTCCCCGCCCATCAGCAATGACCGCGCCTCGCCCACCAGATAGACCGACCCCGAGACGACCACCGCCCCGCCCTGTCCGCACTCCCCGGCCCATTTCAAGGCTTGCTGAACCGAATCCGCATGAACCGCCGTGCTCCCCGTTGCCCGCGCCGCGGCCTCGAGATCCTCCATCGTGGCGGCCCGGGCGGACCGAATCGGAGCCAAGATCACCCGGTCAAAGAGCGGAAACAAAATCTGGGCCATCTCCGCCAATGGCTTGTCGCGCAGGCAACTGAAGATTAGCGTCCTCGGCCTCTTCGCATCAAGACTGCTCACTCCCGCACGTAGCGCCCATGCTCCCGCCGGGTTGTGCGCCACATCTAGAATCCACTCCACGCCATTCTTCTCGATACGTTCCAGCCGCCCCGGCCACCGTGTCAACCGAATCCCCTTGGCGATGCCTGCCGGCGTTATAGGAAAGCCGTGCGCCGATTTCAACTCCACGGCCACTGCAATGGCCAGCGCCACATTCCTCTGCTGGTGCGTGCCGCGCAGTGGCGAAGCCACCTCGATCCGCTCACCCAGAACCTCGACTTCGTAGGACTCGGCCGAACCCGCACCCATCGCCGGCATGTAATCTGCCGCGTTTACCCCGCGCACTTCGAGCTCTGCCGCCGCCTCGCCTAGCGCCTGGTTGGCCTCCGGGTGTTGCGGCAGCGTGATCAATGTCCCGCCCCGGCGCAGAATGCCGGCCTTCTCCCGCGTGATTGCCGCTATCGTTGAGCCTAGCCACTCCATGTGGTCCAGCGAGATGTCGGTAACCACTGAAACCAGCGGATCGACAATGTTGGTAGCGTCAAGCCGCCCGCCCATCCCCACTTCCAGCACAGCCGCATCCACCTTTGTCTCGGCAAAGTAGACCAGCGCCATCGCCGTCAAGACCTCGAAAAAGCTGGGAAGCTGCGGCAGCCGGCCATTCTCTTTCAGTTCCCGCGCAGCATCTTGAATGCGAAAGAAGAGCTTTGCAAAATCATCATCCGCAATCTCTGTCTCGCCGATGCGTATGCGCTCACTCACCTTCGCCAGATGCGGCGATGTATAGAGCCCGGCGCGAATCCCGCAGGCCGTCAAAATCGAGGCTAGCGTAGCTGCTGTCGAGCCTTTGCCGTTCGTTCCTGCAATCAGCACCGAAGGAACCCGCCGCTGCGGATTGCCCAACTGACCCAACAGTATGCCGATCTCTTCAAGCGAAAACTTCCGCCGTGGCTGCCCTGCGAGCGTGTACAGCTCAGGCGCCAGGTCTCTCAGTTGTTCGATCGCTGCTTGATAGGACATGAAGTTTTAAGTATAAAAGCCGCAACCTGCGCTGTGCAGAAACGGTCTCACTTCCGCAACAGCAATTGCAGCGCCTCGCGCGCGTTCTGCAGGCAGCTCCGGGCCTCATCCTCTGACAGCATCCCCTGATGCACCGCCTTCTTCCCGGTATCGTTGACCAGGTTTGCCACACGCGGAAAATCCGTGTCAAATCCCGTCATTTGCAGATTGTTATTCACCTCATGCAGCAGATTACCCAGCGTGGCAGTGTTGCGATAGCGTGTCCGCACCTGCCGTGTCAGCCCCGCCGGCAGCTTCTGCTTGATCGCCTCTTCAAGCACCGACCGGCACATCACCGCGCATGCTGTAAACAAACCAAAGAAATAACAGCGCGTGGCTTCGTCCAGATAACGGTCGGCCTCCTCGGAACTCGGTGCCGCAACCACGCGCTCGCGCAGGTGTGTGGCGCGCACCACCGCCGGCTCGACCAGTTCCAGCAGTTCCAGAGCAAACGCCGTCCGCAACAAGTCGTTTTGCCTGCCATCCAGGGCGCGTTGGATCTCCTGCCATGCCGGCGTCGGCCCTTCGTAACCTGCATATCGCAGCTTCGTCAGGGAGGTGAGCCGCTGCCGTGCGTGCTGGATGAACCCCTGCTGCATCTCTTGCGCCAGCATTCGCCAGCCCGCCACAAACGTCGCTGGAGCTTGTTCGTACCGCGTCCAAAGCTCGTCGAAGACAATGCCGGGGAGCACCTCCCGCAACTGAGCAAACCGCCCCGTCCTCGCCAGCTCAGAGATGGCATCGCAGAACTCCCGCCCCGGTGTGCCCTCTGTGGACATCTCTAGCAACTGGTCTTCCAGTCGCCCTATATCGATGCCCATACACTAACCCCCTGATGGATCAACTTTAGGGCTTGAACAATTCAATCCCCATACAAAGGCAATGCTTTCTCTCACTCTCGTTTTGAAACGGGAAGCTCTCCCCGTTGCCAACCGAAGCCGGAAACCCGCTCCGCCTTCTCGCAGAAACACAAGACAACCCTGCCTATCGCGGCCTCTGTCGCCAACGGCTCCAAAGGCTCCTCTGTGCATAGCCCGTCTTCTCCGACCACTTGCTCCACGCGCCTCCGACCGCGCTTTTCACACAAATCAACCGCTTTGCACAGCCCATTTCCGGGCTCCTCTGGGAATCGTGGGAAACTCGGATCGCTTCACTCCTGCCTTCTTCCATATTTCCAAAACTCCTCAATTCCACAGCCTCAATTTAGAAAACACCCCCAACCTGCAACTCCTTGTCGCCAATACCCTTCACCTCTATTTCCACTTTTCCTGCCTGAACGACGGGTACTGTTATCTTTTTTCTTATTCTTCTATATCTTTTCCTCTTCCCCGTCGCGCTGCTCTTACGGACCTGAAACTTCAGGTGCGCCGACCTTGCCGCGTCGTTGCTTTTGCAGCCACGGTGGGATGCGACACGCCTTCGATCTTCTCCGCAAGACTCAACAGCCCTGGAATCCAGAGAAGCACCCTCGTTTTCCACGCGCACAACATCGCAGACGTGAATACAATCAAGAAGAAGAAAAGATAGGCGTTTCCGTTGAGGCGCAAGTTGTTGTACAGTGTGGCCAGCGCGCAATCTGCTTCTTTTGATCTTTTCAGTCGCCGCAAAGCGGGGGTGGGTCTATGTCGATCGTTGAAACTGAAGTGGAAAAGCCGGCCGTGCAGGGGGCAGCAATGGAGATTACCGTTACCCGTCAGGATCTGGTCAAAGAGCTGACCGCAACGCAGAGCGTCGTCGAGCGCAAGACCACGATTCCCATTCTCTCGAACTTCCTCATCGAAGCCGAGGACGACCGTCTGAGCATCACCGCCACCGACCTTGATCAGGCCATGCGCACCACTGCGCCCGCCAAGGTCAAAAAGCCGGGAGCCTGCACCATTCCTGCCCGCAAGCTCTACGACTACATCAAACTGCTCCCCGAGGGCGACATCTCCATCAAGCTCCTTGATAACCATTGGGTGCAGATCCGCTCCGGCCGCTCCAACACCAAAATGGTTGGCATGGCGCGCGCCAACTACCCACAAGTCCCCGACTTTCCCACTGTCGCAGCCACCAGCATCTCCGCGGTCGCGCTCAAGACACTCATCAATCGCACCATCTTCGCCATCTCCAACGAAGAGTCGCGCTATACGCTCAACGGTGCCCTGCTGGTCATCAAGGCCGAGTCGCTCGCCATGGTCGCCACCGACGGCCATCGCCTGTCTTATGTCGAGAAGCCCAACGAGATCCTCGAAGGCATCAGCGGCGAAAAACGCGTCCTCATTCCCCGCAAGGCCCTCCAGGAGCTGCAACAGTTGCTCTCCAACTCCGATGCGGAAAAGGTCGAATTCGCCGACGACGAACACACCCTCTTCTTCCGCATAGGCCATCGCACGCTCAGCACCCGCAAGCTCTCCGGCCAGTTCCCCAACTTCGAGGCCGTGATGCCTCGCGACAACACCAAGTTCGCCGTCGTCCGCTCCAGCGAGCTGGCAGCGGCTATTCAGCGCGTCGCACAATTCGCCGACGAGCGTTCCGGTGCTATCCGCATGAGGCTCGAGAGCAACGAGCTCAAGGTCAGCTCC
This sequence comes from Occallatibacter sp., assembly GCA_049522255.1. Taxonomy (GTDB): domain Bacteria; phylum Acidobacteriota; class Terriglobia; order Terriglobales; family Acidobacteriaceae; genus Telmatobacter. The sequence goes on along the minus strand of JBEKOA010000130.1, from coordinate 1,250 downwards.
AGCTCCACCGAGTCCGGCGAGAGCGAAGACACGATCGACACCCCCTACGCCAGTGATCCGATCGCCGTAGGCTTCAACTCGACCTATATCCTGGACTTTCTCAAAGCCCTCAACAACGAGGGGGAAGTCCGCCTAGAATTCAAAGATTCACAATCCGCCGGCCAGATGCGCCCCGAAGACCCCGACGCCGAGTACAAGTACCGCTATGTCCTCATGCCCATGCGCATCTGAACAAGGTCCTTCGGCAGAGATGGTAAGGCCCGGAAGCGATCGGGGCATCTTGTTCATACATCGGATGTTGAACAATCTCAGCTCGATTTCCCCGGGCCCATTGATTCAGGGAACTGCCTTGCCAGAGCGGTGATCCTGGCTGGCGATATATGCTTTTCCGTATTACCCTATGAAAGAAAGAATAAACCGAGCCACAATTAGAATCAAAAGCCTAGTCAAAATAGCCCAGAGAAGTGTCAGAACTATAGAAAACAGCCTAGAGAATAGGATCTCCCCCATCCGATGACCTTTGGCACCGGAATTGCAAAGCAAAACACATGGAGCGTTCCCTTTTTCCCCACTCTCGACGCTTTACCTCCTCAAACGAATGGTTTGGTCTCTTGCAAGTTGCACAAGTTCAATGAGCTGTGTACTTCAACGATTTGAATGACCGACAGTTACGACGTTTACAAAAAGGAGCCATCGATGAAAATGATGAAATTGTACCTGTCTCCCTTACTGCTCATGTTTTTGAGTTTCAGCGTGAGTTCTTCCGCACAAAGCGTTTATGCCGCTCTCCATGGGACGGTTACCGACTCATCAGGCGCGGTGGTTCCGGGCGCAACCGTCACAGCGCTCAATACGAGCACCGGGATCAAGACTGTTCAGCAGGCCGACAAGAGCGGCTACTACATTTTTCCGCAGCTCCAGGTAGGCGGCCCATACATCGTCACAGTGGTGGCTCCCGGCTTCCAAACCTTCTCCTCTACCGGCTTGACGCTGAACGTCAACGATAACCGTGAAGTGGATGCCAAGCTCACGGTCGGCGCCGAGTCGCAGACCGTTGAAGTCTCGGCGACGGCGTTGCAGGTGGACACCTCCGATACGCAGCTCAAGCAGATTGCAACGGCAGATCAGCTTGAGGGAATTCCCCTGGAAGGTCGAGACCCTGATGGGTTGCAAAAGCTTCAACCGGGCGTTGTCGAGTCCTCCGACCGCACCGGAGCCTATGCGAGCAACGGCAATCAGACAGCCCAGAA
>JBEKOA010000129.1:0-13024 GCA_049522255.1 Occallatibacter sp. | reverse complement strand
GCCGGCGTGGTCGCTCCTGGCGAGCACGTGGTTGTTGCTGAGCAGGTACTGGCGCTTGGAGGCGTCCTCGACGAGAGCACCCAGCGTGCCGCTGCAGCAGTCAACGATTTGCTCGCCGCGCGTGTCGTAGTCGGCATTATTGCCGCCTGAGATGCCCAGCGCGACCGAGGCTGGAAACTGAGCCTGATGCGTGGCCGGGTTGCTCGAAACCCCGGCGGAGTTGACGAGCACGACGGAGGCGGCTCGGGAACCGGCCGATGCCCCGCCCACCGTGGCTACCACATATGCCGGGGCCGTCGCCTGCACTGCGGCCGGCGCCGTGTATGTGACGGTGCAGGTGGTGAAGGTCTGGGCGCCTCGCTGGCAACTAACGCTGCTCAGAGAACCCTGTCCGCCGCTTTCGCCGGTTGGCGAGTTCGCCAGCTTGAAGTTGATGCCGGTTGAGCCGCCGGCCTCGGCGAGAAAGCCTGTAATCGTGAGGCTTCCATTGGCGCCCAGGGCCGCGTTTTCCGGCGTGAGCGGTTGCAGGAATCCCGGAGCCACCGTCAATACGGAGCTTGCCCGCAAGCTGGGGTTGGCGGCCAGAGTCGCGGTCACCACCACCTCGGCGCGGTCAGCGGTGAGATAGCTGGGCGGCGTGTACTGGCCGGTGGCGTTGATGCTGCCCGCTCCGCTCTTTGCGTCCCCGCCCGAGACCGACCAGGTGACCTCAGCCTGGCTGCCGCCAGCCAGCGCGGCTGTGAACTGGTGGACTGCCGCACCCTCGGCATTGGTGGCGTTGCAGCCGGCGCAATTGGTGTCGATGGAACTGAAGCCGGGGGTGACGGCAAAGGCTGAATTTACGGATTTTGCGGTGACCAATCCGCCGCCGCATCCGGCCGCCAGGAGCAGGGCCGGAGCCAGAAACAGCGACAATTTCCGCAGATTGAGTCGATCAACGGTCACTGCATTAGTATAGGCCGGTTGTCCCATCCCTGCCTGTAAAGAAACAGTCGATCCGGCTCCTGCTGCTTGCCTTTGTTTCCTACGACAGCACTCTTCCCAGAAACCCCTTGAGCCCCCAGCGGCCCAGCGCGGCGGTGAAGAAGACAAGCGCCACCAGGATTGCCCACCATGGCATATGGCCGATGCTGGGAGTGACCGCGGCGCGCAGCCCCTCGCTCATGTAGACGATGGGATTGAAGAGAACAGCCATGGAGAGCCAGCGGATGTTCTTGAATAGCCCCATCCACGGATAGTAGACGCACCCTAAAAAAGTGATGGGCACGACGATGATCGAGAAGACCAGGCCAATCTGCTTTGGATTCACGGTGGAACCGATGACCAGGCCCAGCGATCCGGCAAGCAAACTCGCCAGCAGCAGTACCAGCGCAAATAGAAACCAGCTGGCCACGTGCGCCACGACCGGCTTGGCGGGAATGTAGTAGGCCATGGGGATCACCATTAGCGCCGCGATGATGCTCTGCATGGCGCTGAAACAGACCTTCTCCAGGGCCACGGCCCACAACGGCAGCGGGCACATGACACGATCGTCGATCTCGCGGGTGATGCCGAACTCGGAGGAGAGTGGAAGCGCGACGGCGGCGATGCCGGAGAACATGATGGCCACGGCCATCAAGCCCGGAAGAAGGATAGTGCCGAAGTCAACAGCGGCGCCGGATGAGCCGCCGCCGCCGACGGCCATCGGATTGCCGGTGGCCATGCGCGGCAGGATGAAGGTAAAGACAAAGAGAAACAAGAGCGGCTGCATGCCGACACGCAGGAGAAAGGGCACAAACTCGCGCGTCAGCACGCGCAGGTCGCGCAGAAAGAGACCGAGAAAGGACTTGAAGAATATTCCGCGACCGAAAGGGGGCTGTTGGGTGGGGCTAGTTGAGTCTTCAGAATTCCCAGTTCCCAAAATCGGGACCTGGGGCACCCAGCCTTCAGAGGCTAAATGGCGCAACTCTCTGGTCAGCACTTCCATGTCTTGAAGGAACAGCTCCCGAATCTCCTTCGCAAATCTCGTCACGCCGCGCAGTCCGGCACGAAGCGCGGCCACGGGTTTGATTCCTGCCGGGGTTCCCGGCGAGCGGTCCGTTCCCTGTTCGGTATTCCCTATCTCTGGGCTATTCACGCAGATCCCTCCCCGTGAGCTGAATGAAAACGGTCTCGAGGCTCGGCTCGGTGATGGTGAGGTCGCGCAGTCCGTGGCCGGCGGTGGCTTGCACAAGCTCGGGAAGCAGGCCGTCGGAGTTGGCGGCGATTACCCGCAGCCCATCGGGAGTGATCTCGGCGCCAGTCACATCCTCGCGAGACATCAAGGTAGCGACGAGCGGCTCCAGACTGTCAAGAGATCTCAATTTGAGATTGAAGATGGTGTGCGCGCCGAAGGTTGACTTGAGCTTCTCAGGCGATCCAAGGGCAAGCACGCGGCCATGGTCGATGATCGCGAGCCGGTCAGAGAGCGAGTCGGCCTCCTCCATATAGTGCGTGGTCAGCAGCACGGTGATGCCTTCCTTGTGCAGCCCCTCGACGGCCGACCACATGGCCATGCGGCTCTGCGGATCGAGACCTGCGCTCGGCTCATCCAAAAACAAGACCGTCGGACGGTGGGCGATGGCGCGGGCGATCTGCACCCGCTGGGCCAAGCCGCCGGAGAGCTGCGCCGGATAGACGTCTTTGCGCTCGGTGAGCATGAATTGCGTCAGCAGCTCAAGGGAGCGCGCTTTGGCATTCTGATGGTTGAAGCCGAAGTAGCGGCAGTGGAAGCAAAGGTTCTCGTAGACGGTCAGCGAGCGATCGAGTGTGTTGAACTGGGGAACGACTCCAATGAGCCGGCGCGCATGAGCCGGATGCCGGACCACGTCGATGCCCGCGATGCGCACTGTGCCGCTGGTGGGAAGCGTGCGCGTTGTGGCGATCGAGATGGTGGTTGTCTTGCCGGCTCCATTCGGTCCCAGCAGGCCGAAGATTTCACCTTGTTTCAGCTCCAGGTCGATTCCGTCCACGGCCACCACGCGGAGCTTCGACTCGTAAATCTTTGTCAGGTTTTCAATTTCGACGATCAAGAATTTCACCTGGTTTGGGGGAGGGTGCTGTATGTACATCAGGGTATCTCACGGGGGCGGCCGAACTGAAACGGGAATTCGGACTTCCAACAAACGATAGTACCGGCTCATTCCACCGTCAGTACAAGCTTGCCGAAGTGGCCTGCTGCTTCCATGCGGGCCAGGACATCGCGAGCCTGGGACCAGGGAAAGCTCTCGTAAACCGGGCGCAGAGCCGCCAGCGCAATGGCATTGTTCATCTCTTCGAAGTCTCTGCGCGAGCCAACGTAAATGCCCTGGATGCGTGCCTGTTTATGGAGAATGAGGGGTAGCGGCAAGGGCTCGGAAGTTCCGGTCAGCACGCCGATCTGGGCGATGATGCCGCCTGTGCGCAGGGCTTTCAGAGACCGGGGCAACGTGCCCAGGCCGCCCACTTCGACGACCAGATCCACACCCTCGCCGCCGGTCTGATCGAGCGCCCATCGGTCCCAGTCTGGATCTTCGCGGTAGTTGAGGCCTGCCGCGAGGCCCAGCGAACAAGCGCGGGCCAATTTGTCCGATGAGCTGGAAACGCCCAGCACGCGTGCGCCCATCAGCCGCGCAAACTGAAGAGCGAAGATCGAGACCCCGCCAGTTCCCAGGATCAAGACTGTCGCGCCAGGTTTCACGTTGCCGATGGCAAGCGCATTCCAGGCGGTGACGGCAGCGCAGGGCAGTGTGGCGGCCTCTTCAGAGCTCAGGTGCGCGGGAAGCCGGACGAGACCCGTTTCCTTAAGGACCACGTACTCGGCCAACATGCCGTCGATGTCGCCGCCCAGAGCACCGATCGATTTCGCGGGGGTCAGCGGGCCGTCCAGCCAGTTCTGCATGAAGATGCCGGCCACGCGGTCGCCTTGCTTCCACTGGATTACGCCCTCGCCGACGGCTGAGATGACTCCCGCGCCGTCGGAGCAGGGGATGCGCGGCAGCTTCATTTTGGGGTTGTAGAGGCCCTTCACCACCATCAGATCGCGATAGTTGAAAGAAATCGCATGGACGCGTACCAGCACTTCGCCAGGGGCGGGCTGAAGGGCCGGGCGCTCGACAAACTCAAGGGAGTCAACGCCAAAGGATGAAATCTGACCGGCGCGCATGGAAGGACCTCCTTTGCACCAATGGTGACCGTTTTCATTTTGCGGGACGCAACGAGGCCAAAGGCTCGTAGAATGAAGATAGTTCTCCCGGCGAAGGAAAGTAAATCCGTGAGAAAGATGTACTTGGAGGAATGAATGGCAACTGCCTTGCAGCAACCGGAGGTCGCCCCCGGCCATGGTTTTGTAAGCGAGGAAGCCAAGCGCCGGGCCGAACAAGCGCGCACTGAACGAGCACGCAGAAGACAGGCGCTCAATTTGCAAAGAGAGAACATCTTGTCGCAAAGGACCTCTCACCCGGCACGGCGCGCTGCTCTGGAAGCCGCCCTGGCACAGATTGAAGGGCAGCTAGAGGCGATGAACTAGAACTGGATCGGCCCGCAGAACGCGGGCTTTTTTGCTGGTTGCGGAGATTGGACTTTTTTCCCGCATGGCTTGCGAGGTCTCTTCGCGCTAGGTCGTTCTGTGAAAGAGCAGGGAGTTGGCCTGTTGCACGGGCGTCAGCAGCACCCGCGCAATGTTCACGTGCTCGGGCCGGCTCGCGGCCCAGACAATCACCTCGGCTACATCCTCCGCTGTGAGCGGCTTGATGCCCTTGTACACGTTGCCGGCCCGCTCGCGGTCGCCGTGGAAGCGGACGATGCTGAACTCGGTTTCGACCATGCCGGGGTCGACGGTGGTGACGCGGATCGGCGTCCCCAGTACATCCTGACGCAGGCCATCGTTGATGGCGCGCTCGGCGGCCTTGGTGGCGCAATAGACGGCGCCGCCGGGGTAAGTGATTTCGCCGGCGGTCGAGCCGAGATTGATCACGTGGCCTCGGCCCCGCTCGACCATCCCCGGAACGACAGCGCGAGTCACATAGAGCAAGCCTTTCACGTTGGTATCGATCATCTCTTCCCAGTCTTCTGTCTTGCCCTCGTAGAGCTTTTCCAGGCCACGGCTCAAGCCGGCGTTGTTGACCAGAATGTCGATGGCGGCCCACTCGGCGGGGAGCGAAGCGATGGCCTGCCCGACGGCCTCGCGGTCGCGCACATCGAGGCCGATCGTGTACACGGACTCAGCCCCGCGCTCGAGCGCCGTAGAGGCCACATCGGACAACTTCTCTGCGCGGCGAGCCGCCAGAACCAGGTGCGCACGCTCGGCGGCGAAGGCGAGAGCCGTTGCCGCGCCGATGCCTGAGGAGGCTCCGGTGACGAAGACGGTTTTTCCCTTGAGACTCATGGGTCTATCTTAAACAGACTGCCGGAGGCGGACGCACCCCGGAAGCCATTTCGTGCCGATTGCTCGACAGGACCGTCTAAACTCTGTTCAATGCTTCAGATGCATCAGGGAGGAAAATGGAGCTGCGACTCAGCTTGGCCGTGATAGTGGTGCTTGTGGTGGTTAGCACGGCAATTCAAGCCCAGCAGCCTGCACCCGGCGAGCCGGGTTCCATCTTCACCAGCGAGACGACGGACGTGCTTGTGCCGGCGCTGGTGCGGGACGCGGCCGGCAAAGTTGTTTACACGCTCCAGGCCAGTGACTTCGCACTGACCGACGACGGCGTGCCGCAGAAGCTCAGGCTTGAGCACGAGACGGGGAATGAGCCGCTGGCACTGGTGATCGTCATCGAGGTGGGCGGCGCGGGGGCGAGGCAATTTCAGAAGAACGAGCGGCTGGTGCCGCCGCTGGCGCCCATGTTGCCGTCATTATTTGGGAGCGTCGAAGGTCGCGTGGCGGTGGTCACGTTCGACAGCAGCCCGACACTGATTCAGAGCTTTACCTCCGACCTGGACGCGGCGGCTTCAACGCTGCGCAATCTCTCGGCGGGATGCTCGCGGCAGAATCATTTCGACAACTGCGCCGGGCCGAATTCGATGCACGACGAGCCGATGGGCGACAATGGCGCGGCCATCCTGGACAGCCTGGAATTGGCAGCAGACAAACTGCGGGCCCAGCCCGCGGGCTACCGCCGGGCGATCCTGCTGGTGAGCGAGACGGCGGATCGCGGCAGCGAAACAACCATGGAGCAGGCAGTCCGGGCTATCACGGATAGCAACACGACCATTTACGCGATCGGCTTTTCAACCGCGAAGTCGGAGACTGTGAACTATGCTCATCGCCAACTCCCGATCAGCAGCGGCGGATGGCAGTCGTTTGAGAATCCCCGGCCCAATCCGCCACACGGATGCATGGGTAAAGAGCCCAACCCCAGACCCGATGACCCGACCAGCAAGTGGTCGCAGTTCTATGATTGCGTGGCGCAACTTGTGCCGCCGCTGACCTTTGCAAAGATGGCAGCGATCGCGACGGCCGACAGCCTGCTCAAGAATGTTCCCGCGACGGTGGCGCGGCTGACCGGAGGCGAGTACTTCAAGCTGGGCAGCGAGAGGAATCTTGAGCAGGACCTGACGGCAATCGGGAATCACCTGCCGAACCGGTACATTCTCAGTTTCCATCCGCAGGTGCCGCACCCCGGGTTGCACATGCTGACGCTCAAGCTGCCCGGCTACAAAGGGCTTGAAGTGACGGCGCGGACCAGCTATTGGGCCGAGCCGGCCGCTCCAGGTGCGGCGGAGCAATGAAACGTGAGGAAATCCAAGGCAAGTCGCACTCTCAGTCCAAAGGCGCAGAGATGATTGCGAAAGTCGGTATTTGATCGCAAGGATTACAGACCGATCTCTGCAACCGGAGCCGAGCGGTGATTCTGTCAGAACCAACGCTGAACCGGAGATTGCACGTGTGCTGAACGATCGCTGAAGAACCAGCCGTCCCGCTCCTGATCTATAATCCAAGTCAAATCTCAATCCAGACCGCTGCGCGTTTCGCAGGTTCCAACCCATTGGAATTCCATCAAGTCCCCCTCGGATGACGCCGATACCAGAGAGAGGGGATGCAGGAGTCCTCTCCCGGAATCGTACGCAGGATACGTGTGAGCATTTTTGCGCTTCAGCGGTTATTCGGAAACTGTGCCTCTCGCGGCATGGCTTTGCTGCGCCATTGCGCGGGGCTTGCGCTGGCTTTGACGGCGGCTGCGGTGGTGCTGGGCGCTATGGCTGCATCGATGCATGGGCAAAGTGCTCAAAGTGCAGCGTCTAAATCAGGTCGAGGTTCTTTGTATCCCACCCTTTCCGCAGAAAGAAGCGGAAAGGGTGGGGCACCCGGCTTTGCTCAAGATGACAAAAAGGATGGGGCACCCGGCGCTGATCGAAGTTCCGGCTCTCCCACCCTAGAAGTGCACCGAACCGCAGGTCCTTCGACTCCACTTCGTTACGCTCAGGATGACAGAAAGAAGGTGGTGCGACAGGGGACGTTGCCCCCACGTGTGGTTCAGGCACAGCGATTTCTGGCGCGGCGCGGCTGGACGATCGGCGCGGCGAGAGGTGGGTTGCGGCCCGGAGTTTTCGGCCGGAGCACGAAGGTCCCTGCGGACAAGATTCAAACACAGGCCGAGACCCCGACGCAGGGAAGCGCAATCTGGCAGCCGCTGGGGCCGGTTGCCGTTCAGTCGCAGAGCTTTGGCCTGGTCACGGGCCGAGTCTCCGCGCTGGCTCTGGACCCGTCCGATGCGACCGGCAACACTCTCTACGTGGGAACCACCGGCGGTGGGGTCTGGCGGTCTCAGAATGTGGACACCTCTGACGCGTCCAACATCAGTTTCATCCCTCTCACCGACAATGTGCCGGCCTTAAACAACGTCACGGAGGCTTCGATCAGCATCGGCGCGCTGGCCGTGCAGCCGGGCGCGACGGGAGTGATTCTGGCCGGCACGGGCGACCCGAACGATGCGCTTGATTCTTACTACGGCGCGGGGATTCTGCGCTCGACCGACGGCGGAGGCAGTTGGAGCCTGATTTCCACCACGTCGGACCAGCTCTACAGCTTTGTCGGGGAGGGCTTTGCCGGCTTTGCCTGGAGCACGGTGAATACGCAACTGGTGGTGGCTGCGGTCTCGCAGGCCTATGAAGGCATGCTGGTGAATGCCGCGGCCTCGGGGACGAGCTACGAAGGGCTCTACTACTCCTCTGACGGCGGAGCCAGTTGGTCGCTGGCGACGATCACGGACGGACCCGGCGAAGACATTCAGGGGCCAAACCTCCACTTCGTACTTCGCGATGGGAATGCGGCCACCTCGGTGGTGTGGAACCCGGTGCGGCAACTGTTTATAGCGGCTGTGCGCTTCCACGGCTACTATCAGTCGGCAGACGGCATCACCTGGACGCGAATGGCCGCACAGCCGGGCGCGGGCCTGATGACAAGCTCAGAGCTCTGTCCGGCTAACACCGACGGTATTGGATCGATAGGCTGCCCGATCTTTCGCGGCACGCTGGCGGTGAATCCCCAGACCGGCGACACCTTTGCCTGGACGGTGGACATCGCCAATCAGGACCAGGGAATATGGCAGGACGAGTGCGCGGCCAGCGCGGGCGCATGCGCCAGCCAGACCGTCTGGACGGCTTTGCAGACGCAACAATGGAATACGGCGGCGTTGGAGACGGAGACGATCCATGGGCCTGCGACGATTGAAAACGGCGACTACAACCTTGCGCTGGGGGCGGTTCCGGCGGGAATCGGCCAGCAATATGGAACGATCCTTCTGGCCGGAGCCAACGACCTGTGGAAGACCGATTGCCCCTACTCGCAGGGCTGCCCGTGGCGCAACACGACCAATTCCACGGTCGGTTTCTGCGCGCAGGTGGGGGAATACCAGCACGCGCTGGCGTGGAACGCGGCCAATCCGTTGGAGATCCTGGTGGGCAACGACAGCGGGCTATGGCGCTCGACAGACGCTATTGCCGAGACGGGCGAGGTTTGCTCGACGAGCGATGCGGCTCACTTCCAGAATTTGAATGGGAGCATTGGTTCGCTGGCCGAGGTGGTCACCATTCCGCAGGTAGGCTCGACGCCTTACACGATGATGGCCGGGTTGGGGGTGAATGGAACCGCGGGCGTGAAGAACACTTCGGGTCCGACGGCAGATTGGCCCGAGGTACTCGGCGGCGAGGGCGGGCCGGTCGAGATCGACCCTCAAAACGAAGCCAATTGGTTTGTGAACAACCAGGCGGGAGTCTCTATCTATCTCTGCTCGCAGGAGAGCCCTTGCACTCCTGCCGCGTTTGGCTCGGCTCCCGTGGTCAACGACGCGGATGTTGGCGGGGATGGGCTGACGATGACCGAACCCGCGCCTTTTCTGGTGGACCCGCTCGACAGTTCGCAATTGTTGATCGGAACCTGCCGTGTGTGGCGCGGGGAGACGAGCGGCATGGAATGGACGAGCGCGAACGCGATCAGCCCGATGCTTGACGGATCGGACAGCCCCTACTGTAACGGCGATGCGCTGATTCGTTCGATGGCTGCGCAGGCTCTTCCCACAGGCAATGAAGTGATCTACGTAGGCATGGACGGCTCTTTGGATGGAGGCGCGACGCTGGCAGGCCACGTTCTATCGGCAGTCTTCGATCCGGCGAGCAGCGCGGGTCCGGTCTGGACGGATCTGAGCTTCAATCCGGTCACCAACGACACCAACGCGATGAACCTCTACGGGCTGGACATCTCCAGCATCTTCATCGATCCCCACGACAGCAGCGGCGAGACGGTCTACCTGACGGTGGCGGGGATCCGGAACCGGCTAGAGAAGGTGGAGGCGGTGTACGGCTCGACCGATGGCGGGGCGCATTGGACGGCGCTGACCTCCAACCTGATCGCGACTCCGGCCAACGGCCTGGTTGTGGACCCGCAGGATGCCGGCACGGTCTATCTCGCTACCGATGCCGGGGTCTATTCGACGCGGCAGATTGCCAGTTGCAATATCGAGAATCCCGGTTGCTGGGCGCCGTTTGGAAGTGGGCTGCCAGAGGCGCCGGTCGTTGCGCTCAGCGCCCAGCCGGCATCGGCCAGCGAGCATAACCTCATTGCGGCCACTTATGGTCGCGGGCTTTGGATAGCCCCTCTGCTGGGAGCCGGAGGAGGCTGCCCAGGTCAGGCTATTGACCCCCTGTCGCCGGCTTCGCTCACTTTTTCCGGCACGGTGGTCGGGCAGCTCTCGGCGGCGCAGCCCGTGACGCTGACTAATTGCGGCAGCCTGGATCTGACGTCTATTACCATCTCAGTGAGCTGGACCGGAACCGGAGCAGCACCCTTCCAGCAGTCAAACAACTGCACCGCTACGCTTGGCGCGAATTCGAGCTGCACGATCAGCGTGCAATTCGCTCCCACGGCAGGGACGACCCAGGCCGGAACACTAAGCGTCGGCGACATCACACGCTCGACGCCGCAGACGGTGGAGTTAAGCGGGACGGGCATCGCTGCGGCGGCGATTGGCGTGAGTCCGGCGAGCATGACATTTCCGGGCCAGCAGGTGGGCGTGGCCAGCGTGCCGCAGACGCTGACTGTGACCAATATCGGCGGATCGCCGATGGCCGGAGTGGGGTTTGAGATTACTCCGCTCTCGGGCGCTAGCTTTACCATGGGCGCGAACAACTGCGCCGGCGCCACGCTGGCCAATGGCAGCAGTTGCACGGTACAGGTCACTTTCACTCCGGCGGCGTCGGGCGGAGCCACGGCCTCGCTGGCGGTTTCGTCGTCGACCTCCGGCGTTGCGCCGGTCGGCGTGCTGCTGACCGGGGCAGGGCAGAGCGCAGAGGGAATCAACGTAAGTCCGGCGCAGCTTGTCTTTGGCATTGTGGCTCCGGGCCAGAGCAGCGCGTCGCAGACCGTGACCATCACCAACAGCGGCGGCTCGGCAGTGAACGCGCTCGCCCTCAATGCCACGTTGCCTTTCAGCCTGGTGGCAGCTGCCAACTCTTGCGGCGCGAGCCTTGCCGCCGGGGCAAGCTGCTCGACGGGGGTGGTTTTTTCGCCGTCGCTTGCGGGCTCATTCACTGGAGCGCTGTCCGTTGCATCCGGCGGGCAAACAGTGGCGAGTGTGCCGCTCAGCGGGACGGGTGGAACGCCAGGCGCTGTTGAAGCGCAGCCCGGCCAGATCGATTTTCCTCAAACCAGTGCGGGCCAGGTCAGCTCTCCCATTGCGGTCACGCTTACCAACCCCGTCGGAGATGTGAGCCTCTCGAACTTCACCGTCGCGGCCACGGCCGGTTTCATCGTGACCAGCAACTCCTGCCCCTCGACATTCGTGGCTGGGGCAACTTGCGCCGTTGGTGTGGAGTTTCAACCTTCAGGTTCAGGCACACAGAGTGGCAGTCTGTCTGTGAGCAGCAGTGTGCTGGCCGCGGAAGCGGTCGCGTCCCTGTCTGGGATGGGCTTCGACTTCACCGTTGCGTTTTCCGGCTCGTCGAGCCAAACCGTCGCCAGCGGCCAGACTGCCAGTTACCAACTTGCCATTACACCGCTCGGCGGCTCGACGGGTTCGTTCACCCTCCAATGCGGCTCACTGCCTTCCAACTCCTACTGCACCTTCAATCCGAGCGGCGAAACCATTCCCGCGAGCACCACCGGCAACGAATTGGTCGAGATCGCCACGGGGCTCCCTTCGTCGTCGGCAGAGCTTTCGCGGCCGCCCAGATGGCCGCTGGCGTGCGTGCTCGTGCTGGTGCCGATGGCCCTCTGGCGACGGCGAAGGGCGCTTCTTTTCGTTGCGGCTCTGGCGATGCTGGCCTGCGGCGTCTCCAGTTGCACCTCATCGGGGGGAGGCCTGACTCAACCTCCGCCCCACTCCGGCCTCACGCCTGCCGGAACATACTCGATTCCCGTGACTGTGAGCGCGAACGGCTTGCAGCACCAGATCACTGTAACGCTCGTCGTGGACTGAGCCGGCGCGGGATGCAGGGCGCAAAGCTGAAAAGCTATACTCTATCTTCGGACCTTCATAGAGAATGCTTCCAGCAAACATCGTGAACTCGTGCAAATGAGCCTCAAGAAGGCCGCGATTCAAGGAAGAGCAGACAATGACCGCCAAAGTGACTGTGGAAGAAGTGGAGCGGGTGGCCGAACTGGCCCACCTCGAGCTCAAGCCGGAAGAGATGCCGCGCATACTCGGCGATTTGAACGCCATTCTGGACTACGTGGCCGAGTTGAATGAACTGGACACGGCCGGTGTGACGCCGCTGGCCCAGGTGAGCGAGTTGAAAAACGCGGCGGGCGAAAGCGTTCTGCGCGACGATCAACGGCTGCCTTCGCTCGATCGGGCGGTTGTTATGCATGAGGCGCCGGAGACCGATGGGGTCTTTTTCAAGGTGCCCAAGGTGATTGAGCGGTAGAGCGCCTTTGCCCTCTGTGATTGGAAACGATCTGAAGCGCCAGACAAACAGGAAGGAAGATTCACTTGTCCAGCGAAGCGAAACCATCTGAAAACTTTGTCGAGAAGCCGAAGACTCTGGCTGCCTTGCGCGCCGAGATTGCCGAGGGCCGCACGAAGGCCGCCGACCTGGCTGCGAATTACTACGCCCGCATCGCGCAGGTGAATCCGCGCCTGAACGTCTATCTGAGCCTGACCAAAGAGCGCGCGCTGGCGCAGGCCGCACACATTGATGACTTGGCCGCGAAGGGCGATCCGTTGCCTCCGCTGGCGGGCATTCCGGTGGGCATCAAGGACGTGCTGGTGATGAAGGGCGCTCCGTCGACGGCGGGGTCCAAGATTCTTGAAGGCTACCGGCCTCCTTATGACGCGACGGCAGTTGCAAAGCTCGAAGCGGCGGGCGCGGTGCTGCTGGGCAAGCTGAACTGCGATGAGTTTGCGATGGGCTCATCAAATGAGAATTCAGCCTATGGGCCGGTGCACAATCCCGTCGACACGGAGCGGGTTCCAGGCGGCTCAAGTGGAGGCTCGGCGGCGGCTGTGGCGGCCAACATGGCCGTGGCCACGCTGGGATCCGATACGGGCGGCTCGATTCGCCAGCCGGCCAGCTTTTGCGGAGTGGTGGGCGT
>JBEKOA010000128.1:0-13147 GCA_049522255.1 Occallatibacter sp. | reverse complement strand
GGCATCTTCATGCGGCAATACCACATCCGGTGCCCCACGTCGCCGCGCCGGAAGAGAATCAGGCCGGGTTTCAGTTCCTCTTTCTCGGTAAGAAACGCCATGTTGCCTCCTGCTGTTTATTCTGTTCTGTGCAGTTTCCGTGCAGATTTTCCGTGCAAGTCATTGATTCTTCGTGACTGTGCAGGCTTTGTATAGAATATAATAACACAATATGTTGTTTATTTCTAATCATTTATTATATAGTTGTCATCCTGAGCGGAGCGCAGCGTAGTCGAAGGACCCGCGGTTGCTTTTCGGTTCTGCGCCAGAATTGCTCTCGTCAACCGTTTGCAATAGATTTCTCGCCATGGAAGAGAAGGTCTATTTTACCTATATCGTGGCCAGCCGGAGCCACACACTTTATATCGGCATGAGAGGCGATTTGCTGAAGCGGGTCTTTGAGCACAAGCAGAGAGAACACGAAGGATTTTCAGCGACTTATAACTGCAACCGTCTTGTCTGGTTCGAACGGTTTCTCTCTCCCGAAAGCGCGATCGCACGGGAAAAGCAGCTGAAGGGTTGGATTCGGGCCAAGAAGATTGCACTGATTGAAAGATGAATCCGGCGTGGGTCGATCTTAGCGATGGGTGGCATGGGATTGATCCTACTGTTGACAAAAGGGGTGAAACGCTCGCGCGGGGTTGAAAAGTGCAAAAGCAAGAGCAAATGCAAAAGCAACCGCAGGTCCTTCGACTTCGCAGGTCGCAAAGTGCGCGACCTGCTGCGCTCAGGATGACAGGTTCGTGGTGGTGCTCAAGTTGACAGGTTTGTGGCGAAGCCGTCTGCCCCACCGCAGGTGGTTAGTCGTTGTAGTTGAGGCTCTCAAGGCCGAGGAAGACTGCGCCGCCGCCTAGCTCTTCTTCGATGCGGAGCAACTGGTTGTACTTGGCGATGCGATCGGTGCGGCTGACCGAGCCGGTCTTGATCTGGCCCACGCCGGTAGCGACGGCGAGATCGGCGATGAAGGTGTCTTCGCTTTCGCCGGAACGATGCGACATGACCGCGGTATAGCCGTAGCGGCGGCCCAGGTCGATGGCTTCCAGAGTCTCGGTGATGGTGCCGATCTGGTTGACCTTGATGAGAATGGAGTTGCCCACGCCCTCTTCGATGCCTCGCTGCAACCGCTTCACGTTGGTGACGAAGATGTCGTCGCCGACCAACTGAATCCGGCTGCCCAACTTGTCGGTGAGGATCTTCCAGCCCGCCCAATCGTCCTCGGCCAGGCCGTCTTCAAGCGAAACGATTGGGTACTGACGGGTCCAATTGTCATAGAAGGCGACCATCTCTTCGCTGGAGAGCTCTCGCTTGTCGCTCTTCTTGAAGACGTACTTCTTCTTGTCTTTGTCGTAGAACTCGCTCGATGCTGGATCGAGGGCGATGGCGATCTGCTCGCCGGGTGTGTAGCCGGCTGCCTCGATCGCTTCGAGGATCAGCTCGATGGCTTCGTCGTTGGACTTGAGCGAGGGTGCAAAGCCGCCCTCGTCGCCTACGGCAGTGTTGTAGCCCTTCTTCTTGAGCACGCTTTTGAGGGTGTGGAAGGTCTCGGCGGCCCAGCGCAGCGCCTCGGAGAAGCGCTCGGCGCCGACCGGCATGATCATGAACTCCTGGAAGTCGACGTTCGAGTCGGCGTGGGCTCCGCCATTGAGTACGTTGAGCATGGGCGTCGGCAGGATGCTGGCATTGATGCCGCCCAGATAACGATAGAGCGGAACCTCCAGCGTCTGGGCCACGGCGCGGCTGGCGGCCATGGATACGGCGAGAATGGCGTTGGCGCCCAGCTTGCCCTTATTCGGCGTGCCGTCCAGGGCAATCATCGTCTGATCGAGCAGCCGCTGGTTGGAGGCGTCCATGCCTTCCAACTCGGGGGCGATCACGCTTTCCACGTTTTCAACGGCCTGCAGTACGCCCTTGCCCATGTAGTGGCTCTTGTCGCCGTCGCGCAGCTCCACGGCCTCATGCTCGCCGGTGGATGCGCCCGAAGGCACGATGGCGCGGCCCAGAGCGCCGCTTTCCAGAATCACGTCCGCTTCTACGGTCGGATTGCCGCGCGAATCGAGGACTTCGCGGGCGCGAATGGCAACAATCTCAGTCATATTGGACCTCATGATGCGGTGCTGTAAGCGGTCGTTCAACTGCGGACGGCGATCGACGACAAGAGCTTCTCCGGCGGCGCTTTGAATGGTGTTCAGAAGCTCATGCAAGTGCTTGAATTCCTCTCCGTCCAACGGGAAAAAAGGGAGGCTGATCTCTCGTAAGGATTCTAGCAAACCGAGCTGGGGATGTTTGTGTAAAGGTGATCAGAAGCCTCTGTCGTTGCCAACATGGGAAGTGGGGAGGGAATGAGTTGCTTTTGTTGATTCGTGCCGTCCAAGGCACTGGACGGGCCGCTCAATCGGGCAGCGGCAGCCGGTGTGGGCTAGTCTAACCTTGGGTGAGTTGCCGCATGAACTCAGGCCATGTGCAACTGTTTGCGTCCGACGGGGTTTTTAACTCACGGGGAGATTCCCGCCCGCAGGTTGGAAAAAAGGAGACTTTGGATGAACAGGCCCATACTTGTTTGTGCGTTGTTGTTGATCGCCACTGCCGCTCTGGGAGCGCAGGATGCAAGCCAGTCGAGCCCGTACCAGGGAACCTCGACACCGCCTCCGGACGATACTATTCAGACGACAGATTTGCCCCAGGCCAAGCCCCATGCCGGGCAGCCAGCCAAGCCTGAACAGGCAAAGGGCCAGACGCAGGCGCAGGGGCAAATCCCCGAGGCCAAGCCAGCCTCGGATATTCCAGCCTCGAGCTATTCCGACCCGGATGGAGGAATCGTCCAGGTTGAACAGAATGGCACAGCGGCCGAGCAGAATCCTGCAGCTTCGCCGGCACTGACAGGGCGGGGCACCTCTGCCGATCCTGACGGCGACATCGTGCATCCGCAACCGCTGCGCCCCGGCGAACTTGGGGAGGGAACTACCATTCGCGTCGAGTTGCTGGATCGGCTCTCGACCACAAGCAGCGAGAAGGGCGAGACCTTTCGCAGCCGGGTGGCAAGCGACGTGTTGCAAGGCGGCCAGGTGCTGATTCCCGCCGGAGCCGAGATTGACGGACGGGTGGCGGAGGTCTCAAGCGGTCATGCGGGCGGTCGCGGCTCCATGCGGCTGAGCCCCGAGACGGTGATTCTATCGAACGGCTCGCGCTATACGCTGCACGCCGATCTGACTGGAACTCCCGGCTCGCGGACTCGCGTTGGAGGCGAAGGAACGATTTTGCCGGCCTCGCGCCTGAAACGCGACGGCATTGAATACGGTGGAGCGGTGGGCGGCGGAGCGGTCACCGGAGCCGTCATGGCCGGCCCTGTTGGAGCCTTGACCGGCGGCCTGATCGGCGCTGGCGTCGTGACGGCTCACCTGCTCATCAGCCATCCGCAGGCCACGCTTGAGCCGGGAACCGTGCTGATCTTCAGCCTCTCGGAACCGCTGCTGTTGGAAGCTGCGGGGAATAGCGGCAACTGATCTACCGCTTATCAAACTGAACGATTCCTTACCAAAGGTAAGGAAATGAGCTAGAATGGTGCTTGAGGGCTCTTCATGGCTACCGCCGCTGTCACTTCCAAGGGGCAAATTACTATTCCGATCGAGGTACGCAAGAAACTGGGTGTCAAACCCGGCGACCGGGTCAGGTTCATCGAAGGAGAGCACGGCGAAATCATTCTCAAGCCGAAGACCGGCTCGATCATGGATATGAGGGGATGCCTTCACTGGACGGGCAAGGCTGTGACGATCGAAGAGATGAAAGAGACGATTGCCAAAGGCTGGGCCGGCCAGTTGACCTTCGAGGACTGAGCCGCTCACGATGCAGGGACTCGATACCAACATTCTCGTCCGGTTCTATGCGCAGGACGATCCGGAGCAGTGCAGAAAAGCAGATGAGCTTATTCAGACTCTCTCGTCTGAATTACCGGGATTTGTCTCCCTGGTTTCTCTGATCGAATTGGTTTGGGTTCTTCGAAGTCAATATCGTTTGAAGAAACCAGAGACAATCAAAATCGTAGAGCTACTGCTCGATTCTCCGGAATTGATGGTTGAGAATCAGACGGTAGTGACTCTCGCGCTGCGTCGTTTTTCCCAATTCAAAGCCGATTTTGCCGATTGCCTTATTGAATGCTCGGGAGCGGCGGCAGGTTGCGGAGAGACCTATACCTTCGACGCGGACGCCTCCCGATTCGCTGGAATGCGATTGCTCTGACCTCGCGTCATCCTTTGGCCTCTCAGTCAGCCGGGAACCGAAAGCCATTCCGCCGCGTATCACTCACCGAGCGCCTTCTTCGGCGTCCAAAATACCATGCAGACTTTCTCTGACACGCTCGGCCAGGTCTTCCGCGCCATGATGGCCAACAAGCTGCGCACCTTCCTGACCATGTTCGGGATCGCGTGGGGGGTGGGCTCGCTGCTGGTGCTAGTGGGCCTTGGCGAGGGCTTTCGCAGCGGCCAGCACAAGAACTTCGCCTCGCTGGGCAACGATCTGGTGCTGATGTTCAACGGGACCGTTCCGGCACTTGCCAACCAGCACACCGGAATGCGCCCCTATTACCTCACGCTCCGCGACGAAGCTGTGATGCGCCGGCTGCCGGAGCTGCGCGGAGTGACCGCCGAGCTGCAGCGCTCGGATCTCTATGAAGTAAGCCAGTGGAGCAACACTTCGGGGCACGTCACCGGGGTCGAGCCCAACTGCACAGTGATACGGAATATACCCATGGCGCAGGGCCGCTTTCTGGACGATACCGACTTGCGTGAGCGGCGGCGTGTGATCGTGCTGGGACAAAAGGTGGCTCAACTGCTCTTTCCGGGTCATCCGCTGCTGGGCGAGACGGTCACCATCAACGGCACGGGTTTTACTGTTGTGGGACAGGTGGAGAAGATTGGCCGCGGCAACAACACCTGGGACGATCAGAAGATCTACGTTCCCGTGACCACCATGCTGGAGCTGTATCCGCTCAAAGGAGAAAACATACCCAGCGATGCGCTTTTTTCTCTGCAATACCAGCCAACCACCAAGGGGGAGATCGATTCGGCGGTTGCCGCTGTGCATCGTGTGATCGCAGACGACCATGGGTTTGATCCCAGCCTCAAGGACGCCTTCGTCGATTGGAACACCGTCAAAGAGGAAAAGATGGTGGGTGCCATCTTCGACGCAATGGATATCTTTCTAGGTGGAGTGGGCATTGTGACCCTCGGGTTGGGCGCGGTGGGCATCATCAACATCATGCTGGTTTCAGTGACCGAGCGAACCCATGAGATTGGCCTGTTGAAGGCCATTGGCGCCACCAAACGCAGCATTCTGTCGCAGTTCTTCTGGGAGGGGCTTTTGCTGACGGGCATCAGCGGGGTCATCGGGATTGGGCTGTCGGCCGCCTTCATGTGGCTCTTGCAACAGGTGCTGACGGACAAGATGCCGGGCTGGGATCCGCCCAGGCTTGTTCCGTGGTCGGCCGCGCTGGCCCTGGGTTCTCTCGTGCTTTGCGGAGTGACCGCGGGACTGTATCCAGCCAGCAAGGCGGCGGCGATGGACCCGATCGAGGCGTTGCGGAGAGAGTAAAAAAGCAGCTTCTAGCTACTGGCTTTTAGCTAATAGCCAAGACGATGTCGGTCGAACTAGAGAGATGCAACGCAGACACCGATTCATCGAGTTGAATTCTTGATAGGCTGAAGAGCCAGCCGTAAGTCTGAACAAGCAGCCTTTAGCTAGAAGCTAGAGGCTAGAAGCCAGGGGCTAAGAACATGCTCAAAGACATACTCGGCCAGGCGTGGGAGGCGATGGTCTACAACCGCCGCCGCACCGCCATTACCATGATCGGCATGGCCTGGGGCATCGCCACGGTGGTGCTGCTGCTGGCCTATGGCGCGGGATTCGACCACGCGATCAGAACCATCTTTGCCGAGTGGGGCACCAACACCATCGGCTTCTTTCCCGGCAAAACGACCGAGCAGGCCGGGGGCGACAAGGCTGGCGTCCGGATCCGCTTTACCCTTGACGATGTGGATCGCGTCGCGAACGCCGGTCCAGGCATCACCCA
The DNA here is from genome assembly GCA_049522255.1 of Occallatibacter sp. Taxonomy (GTDB): domain Bacteria; phylum Acidobacteriota; class Terriglobia; order Terriglobales; family Acidobacteriaceae; genus Telmatobacter. The sequence goes on along the minus strand of JBEKOA010000128.1, from coordinate 7,047 downwards.
TATCTCGCCATTCGCTTACAAGGACGTGACGGTGCAGAACGACCTGCACACCTACACGTGGGGGGTGAACGGCGTCCGCCCGTCCTATCAGGATATTCTGAAGATGGATCCCGATCAGGGGCGCTTCTTTAACGGCGCCGAGGACCAGCAGCGCGCTCACGTTTGCGTAATCGGTTCCGAGGCCAAGACCAAGCTCTTCTCAGGCGGCTGGGCACTGGGCGAAACGATCCGCCTCAACGGCGTGCTGTTTACGGTGATTGGCGTATTGCACCCCAAGATGCAGGAGGGCGATGAAAGCGACGTCAACCGGCAGATCTACATCCCCTTCAACACCATGAGCGATCTGAAGGACACGATGTACGTCGACGGAGTCTGGTTTAGCTACCACGGCGACAACGAACTGGCCGAAAAGACGCTGCGCGAGACCCTGGGCGCGGCCCATCACTTCCGCCCCTCGGATCACGAGGCCGTTCATGTGGCCAACTTGATGACCGAGCTGCACCAGTTCAGTATTCTAACCATCGCTCTGCAAGTGCTGCTGTCGCTGGTGGGAGCGCTCACGCTGGGCATCGCCGGCATTGGGCTCATGAATATCATGCTGGTGGCCGTGCAGCAGCGCACGCGCGAGATCGGCATCGAAAAGGCTCTGGGCGCGCGCCGAGGGCACATCCTCACGCAATTCCTGGCTGAAGCCCTGGCCATTACAAGCGTCGGCGGCGTGGCCGGCATCTCTCTGGCTTACCTGGTTTCGCTGATGGTGGGGCGCATTACCTTTTATAGTGCGCTGGCCAAGAATGCCGAAGCCGCGGATATCCGCCTCATCATCTCACCGTCTTCGGTTTTTATAGCTTCAGGAATTCTGATCGTCACCGGCCTGATCAGCGGCATGATCCCCGCCCTGCGCGCAGCCAATCTGGACCCCATCGAGGCGCTGAGGTACGAGTGACAGTGAAACAGTTGTCAGTGGTCAGTTGTCAGTGAATATACGAATGGCGCGTAGCTCTTACGGCCGCTCAGCAAGAATTTTCTGGCCGCGTCAGCTTTTGGAATTACCAAGAAGAAACTGACCACTGTTCACTGACAACTGACCACTGTCCTCACACCGGTGGGAGTGCGTCCACCACCGGAACGCCCGGCGGTGGCGTAAAGTGAAAGGTCTCGGCGGGGACGGGCGCATCGAGCTGCTCGCCGGAGAAGATGAAGCGGGTGAGCGCGCCGTCGGATTCCTCGAATTCAATCCCTGTGATCGCTCCGTCGGCAGTCACGGTCAACGTGAGCCGGCTGACGCGCTTCTCCTGGCCTTTGGGCTGGCCAGAGAGCGTGAAGAGGCCACCGGCGGCAGGCGCCAGCGTCAGGTTGTTCAATTCCTTTTCGAGCTCCGTGTGGCCCAACAGAAAACGCAGCGGTGAACGCAGGTCATCCAGCTCTTTGGCTGGGATGCGCTGGACCTGAGAGTCGCCGCGCGCATAGAACCAGGCGTACTTGCCGTCGAGCAGGAAGAGCTTGCCGGCCGGCGAGCTATAATCCCATCTCATGCGGCCGGGCTTCAGCAGCAGTAAGACTCCACTTTCCGAGCGCCGGATGCCCAAGCCTTCATAGCTTTCTGAAAAGCCTGCCTTAAGCGAGTGCAACTGGTTGTAGCGGCGATCGACGCGCTGGGCCAGGTCATGTGCGGAGAGAGACTGCGCTGAGGCCGAGTGTTGTTGGGCGATAAGGCAGGTTGTCATCAGCGCGGCGGCCAGGATCGAGCCGCCGCGCCTGAAAAACGCGTCAGCCGTCATTGCAGCTGCTGCGTGCAGTTGGTGCCGCCGGCCGGGTCATACTTGGGTGCGCCACCGTACTGGTCGCCGCAAAAGCCACGATTTCCGCTCTTGCCCACAGTCTGCGGGACTGCCGTGACCGTGTAACCAGTAATGCGGTCCGTGCCGTTGATCGACACCTTGGTGCAGTTACCGATGGAGAAGATGTAGCCGGACTTGTAGCCGGAGGCAAGATCGCTCTGCAGCATCTGCGCGGCAGCCGGCGTAGGGGCACCTGAACTTGGGTCGCCGCCTAAAGCCGCGAGGGTGCAGGCGAAGCCGTTAGCCGGGTAGGTGGACTCGTATTGGACCTCGGCCATGGAGATGGCGCGCATCGATTGGATGGCTGAGGTTTCATTGCCCTGCTTCTTCATGTTGCCCATGGTGGGTATGGCCATAAGCATCAGGATCAGGATGATGGAGATAACAATCAGCAACTCCATCAATGTGAAGCCGTTGGGCTGGATGGAGCGATTGGTGCGGCGGTTCTGTTTCGTGCGATTCATGGGGTCTCATTGCCTCTTGGAGCGGGGATCAAAACCCCAGCCCATTCGAGAAAATCCTACAACGAATGGACGCGGAAGGGAAATAGGACGCTCGAAACAGCGGACAGCTTGCAGCTGACAGCAGACAGTTCCGCGGAGCCGGGAGCGGGCTTTTGGCTGTTTGCTGCCAGTTGTGAGCTTTCGGCTAGCTTCTCAGCACACCAGCCTTGCCCGTCTCAGCTTGATCCCGTCGAGGCGGCCGAGCAGGGTCACGGCAATGCGGTCGGGATCGAAGAGGCGCTGCGCCATGGCCTGCACATCAGCAGACGTAACTGCGTTGATGCGGGCGATGATCTCATCCACGGTCATGAATTCGTGGAAATACATCTCCTGGCGGGCAAGGTTGGCCATGCGCGCGTTTGAACTTTCCAGGCCCATCAGGATGTTGCCTTTGAGCTGGTCCTTGGCGCGGTTCAGTTCCTCGTCGGGCAGCGGAGACTCTTTCAGCTTGCGGAACTCCGCCAGGATCAAATCCACCACATCCAAAGCCTTGCCGGTCGCGGTCCCCGCATAGACCAGCAGGGTTCCGGTGTCTCGATAGGGGCTCAAGTCGGAGTAGATCGAATATACCATGCCCCGTTCCTCGCGGATGGTCTGGAAGAGGCGCGAGCTCATGCCGCCTCCCAGGACCGTATTCAAGATCAGCGTCGCATAGCGGTTCTCGTCGGTAATAGGGGGCGCTGGCACTCCCAGGCAGACCTGCACCTGTTCGAGAGCCTTCTTATTGCGCAGGACAATGCGAGCGGCGGCCTCGGGGGCCGGCAACTCATTCAGCGTGGCTCCGCCGGCCAGCGTGGAGAATTTCTGCGCTACGGTTTCGGTAAAGTGGTCGTGGTCCAGATTGCCGGCAGCGGAGAAGATCATGTTGCCGCCTTGAAAGCGGTCGCCATGGTAGGATACGAGGCTCTGCTGATCAAGCCGCGCCACCGTCTTGGTGGTGCCGAGAATGGGCCAGCCGAGCGGATGGTCCTTCCAAAACGCCTGTGTGAAAAGCTCCTGAACCAGGACATCCGGATTGTCCTCGTCGATCTTGATTTCTTCGAGAATCACGCCGCGCTCGCGCTCGATGTCTGGCTCGGCGAAGACGGGGTTCAGGACCAGATCGGCCAGGACGTCCAATGCGATGGGCACGTGCTCGGCCAGCGACTTGACGTTGAAGCAGATCGTCTCCTTGCCGGTGAAGGCGTCCAGGTTGCCGCCGATCGAGTCCATCTCGCGGGCAATGTGTTGTGCCGAGCGGGAACGGGTGCCCTTGAAGAGCATGTGCTCGACAAAATGGGAGATGCCGTTGGTCTCCGCCGGCTCGCAGCGGGAGCCGGATTTGGTCCACACCCCCATGGCCACCGAACGCATGGACTCCATGCGCTCGGTGAGAACGATCAGACCGCTCGGCAGCACGGTGCGGCGAAGGTTGCGCTCGGTGTTCATCGTCCTCCATTTGAACTCGATTGTAGGCCAAAGGGGGGCAGAAGGGCACGAACGGGCTCTTGGAACGAGTGCGAACTTCCAGGTTGAGGCCGCCTACACTCTTGGGGGACCTCAGCATCCAGGGGGCGAAATGCTCTATTCTGTGCCCAGCCGTGACGGAGAACTCAAACCAACTCGTTCCTTTGACCGACGCTTTTGAGGTTGGAAGCCAGGCGAAAACAGCCGGAAAGGGAAGGCTGCTCTTTGGGCTGGATTCCGATGCGCTTGCGGCTTGCATGTTGGAGGCAGGCGAACCGGCGTGGCGCGGAAAGCAACTCTCAGAAGCTATTTATCTCCATGACGTTATGGAGATAAATGAAATTACTACTTTAAGTAAACCGTTGCGCCAAAAGCTGATCGCTGAGGGTTGGCAGGTGGGCCGGCCCGGCATTGTCCAAGTCTTTCACTCGGCAGACGGAACGGAACGCTATCTGATTCAAGGCAAGGGAGTTGATGGTCTGACCGTGGAGACGGTCTGGATGCCGGAAGGCGATGACGGCGAGAACGGCGACGAGAGCGATCTGGAAAAGACGGCCGAAGCTTCAGACCGCTGGCAGCGAGCGACCATCTGCGTTTCGAGCCAGGTGGGCTGCGCGGTCAATTGCCAGTTTTGCCTGACGGCCAAGTTGGGGCTGCAACGGAACCTGAGTGCCGGCGAGATTGCCGGGCAGGTGCTAGCGGTTTTCGAACGTCACGCCGTCGAGGTTGGCCGGGACCGCGTGAACCTGGTCTTCATGGGCATGGGCGAGCCGTTTCTCAATTACGACAATTTCATGGGCGCCGTGCGGCTGCTGGTCACTGAGGTTGGCCTTAGCCCGCGGCGCATGACCGTCTCTACCTCTGGGATCGTTCCGGGGATCGAGCGCTTTGCCCAGGAGCCGGCCGAAATGCGACCCAAGCTAGCCATCAGCCTGAACGCGCCAAACGATGCAATCCGCAGCGAGATCATGCCCATCAACCGGAAGTGGCCCATCGAGGCTGTGATGAACGCGGTGCGCCGAGTCCAACTCAGGCCCCGCGAGCGGATCACCTTTGAGTATGTTTTGCTGGGTGGGGTCACCGACAGACCGGAGCACGCTACCGAGGCCGCTCGGCTGGTGCGGCGGACGGGTCTGCCCGCAAAGGTGAACCTGATCGCCTGGAATCCCGGCCCCGGCATCGCATACGCCACGCCGCAGCTTGAGGATGTGGAGGCCTTTCGCAGGACCCTGGCTGACGCCGGGATTCCGGCTTATCTGCGCAAGCCACGAGGGCGCGATATCTATGCCGCCTGCGGGCAGTTGAAGCGGACTGTTGAAGGGTAAGGGCCCCCACATCAAGAGGGAAATGTGGAAGCCCACGGACTCTATTTGGCGGGCATGGGCTGGGGCTTGACGCCGCCGCAGTCAGAGCCTTTGTAGACCGATGAGGAGTCGATTGTGTATTCGATCGTCTTGGAGTCGGGGCCCATCTGCATGGCGCCGATAAAATGCACCTTGCTCGTGGCATGATCAGGGTCGGTCCAAGAGGACTTCAGGGTTCCTTTGCCGGCCATCGCGCCGGTGCATACCCAATCGCCTGTCATGCCGCCGGGCTTCAAGACCACGTTGGAGATCTGGCATTCGCCATTGTGGCTCTGCGGTATTGGAGCGCCGTACTTGTCGATCATGGCCTGGGTGAGGCACACCGCGGTGGTGTGCGGACCGCCTCCGAAGGGCGAGGCAGCTCCCGCGGGCATCGTCATGCCTGCCGGCATCGGCGATTGTTGCCAGGTCATGTTGGTGGTGATCTCCCAAAGCCCGGGCTTTCGTGTGGACTGCGCCCATGCAAGCAAAGCGAAAGCAAAGATGCAACAGCCTATCGTCCAAATACGGGTCTTGCTCATGAAACCTCCTGGTGACTTGCGCAGATCCTGTGCCGCGCGGTCTATCACTCTAAATGAGCGCGCAATCGGAAGGAAAGAGAAAACTCATTCCCGGCCGCCAAGAGCTGAGCCGCCCAGAGCCAGCAAAGCCCCTGTAACGCGAGCGGCGGCGTGGCGAACGACACTTTCCTCGCTGGCGAAGTTGCCGGTGATGCAACGAACCCCCAGCGCCTCGATGCGCTCGATGTCGGCCTCGATGGGCGATGCTCCCTGGGCCGCGTAGCGGGCCAGGGTCTCTGGCGAAAAGGCCGCGGCATTCACCAGCGCGTAATCGAATATGGGCTCGCGGGTGTGCTTGTAGATGCGCTCGATGTGCTGCGACGCGCTTAGTCCAAGGCTCTCGTTGGCCTGGGTCATCAGGTTGCAGATATAGACTCGTACGCCGCGGGCGCGGGCCAGCGCCGCCGGCATCTCCTGCACGAGCAGGTTGGTGATGAGCGAGGTATAGAGCGAGCCGGGTCCAACGGTGATCAGGTCGGCGCGCTCGATCGCCTCCAGCGTCTCCGGCAAGGGAGCGGCGTCCGGCGGATCGAGCATCAACTCCGCAATGTGCTTGCGGCTGGCGGTGATCATGGTCTCGCCGCGCACCAGGGAGCCATCGTCCATGCGTGCCACCAGCGTGGCGTTGGCCGTGGTCACCGGGTAAATGCGCCCTCGCGTGGCCAAAATCTTCGACGCCAATTGGATCGCCTGGCCAAAATCGCCGGTGATCTCGGTGAGGGCGGCAACAAAGAGATTGCCGAAGTTGTGGCCCTTGAGGGAATCGCCCTCGCGAAATCGATGAGCGAAGAGCTGGGCCAGCAAGTCCTCTTCTTCGCTGAGCGCCACCATGCAGTTGCGCAGGTCGCCCGGAGGCAGCATGTTGAAGCCCTTGCGCAGGCGGCCCGACGAGCCCCCGTCGTCTGTGACGGTGACAACGGCGGCCAGATCGGCGATGAGAGCGGGCTCGGCGGCAGGCTGGCCGGCAGCGATTACATGGCGTCGTAATCCGCGCAGCAGCGTCGAGAGGCCGGTGCCCCCGCCAATGGCCACCACGCGCATTGGCCGGACGAGGTTGAGAACCTCTCGCACGCCAGTCGGCAGGGGCAGTGTTTTCAGGTTTGTTTGCGGGGTGTCGGCAGGAGTCACTAGAAGCCTAGGGAACCTCGGGATAGAGCAATTCAGTGAAGCGGGGATCGTCCGCCATGCTCTGGAAGTCGTTGTCGGCGCGTGCCTGAAGCCGGTTTCGTGGATTTAGCTCGATGGCCTGGGCCAGGCTATTCAGGCAGTCCTGGGTGCGCCCGGTAATTGCGTCCAGAATGGCCAGCCCATAGAGAGCGTAGTCGGCCTTGGG